>JAEWMZ010000259.1 GCA_023392995.1 Bacillota bacterium | reverse complement strand
ATCAGTAAACATGGGTTGATTCCATCCTATCTTTGGTACTAGATCGGGATATTTCTTCAAGATCCAGCTCAATACCTCTTCCAATCTGCTCCGATGCTCCAGATTCTCGATACCTGCTAAATATTCTACAAAAGCTTCCATCTAAAACCCTCCTGATATAAATTCTTAGTCTTAATCAATATCGATCTTTATCTGTCTTTTCGTGCTCAGATCTTTCAGTGCTCAGATTTTTCAGTGCTCGGATTTTTCAGTGCTCGGATTTTTAGTCTTTGAGCTTATAGTAATCAATAATAGGCTTGCCATTAAAACAAATTATTATGTATAGCCGGCTGCTTATTCCATTAAAAAGAGCCATTAAAAATAATTTAATTTCAATTCTTCTTTTTTATCAATGATAATATTTTCATCAGCCACGTTCTTGTTTTTTAAATGTTTTATAACATCCTTTACAAACTCATCGCTGCCCGCCACATAATAAATCGCATCCTCCTGTTCAGAAACTTGATTAAGTGTCTCATAAAATTTACTGCGGGAATCCATCCAATGGTTTTTATACTTGGAGCTTTGTAATGAATCGAGTTCCTTGCGATAAACAAAATCCTTCGTGGAATTAACATTGATATTAATTAACCCAAAAATCTGCGCATCATCCTTTAAAAACCGATGAATCAAAGGCTTCATTGTTGTAATACCCACACCCATTGATAGTAACACTAACCTCTTATTCTCTCGTCTTAAGAACATTCTTGAGCCGATTTTAAACAGAATGACCTCATCTCCTATCCTTAAGTCAGATAGTTTTTCTTTGAACTGCGAGAGCGGGGGCAGAAGCCTTGTAGTAAATCCAATTTTATTATCCTCTGGCAAGGTCATGATCGACATATGACGAACCCAGTTCTTATTCGGAAGCTCTCCTTCATCAAATCCAATCAACCCAATATGAGTATGAGCACCCTCCAACCAGTTTATATCTGATGGTTTCTCAAGATAAAAGGTTTTGGTACCTGGTGCTTCCTCTTTTATATCAAGAATTTTAACTCTGTATTTATCCATATGCACCCTCCTTCGTTAATCGTTAGATTCAACTTACTTATTAAGTATAAGGGATACATATGGAAAATACAATTCACTTTTTATCGATTCGTCATCGAAATAATAATTCTAATATCGTCTGATATAATCCGCGATGCCAAAGCGATTGCCAAAGGCATCCTCAAATTCAACGGCATTTCCTGTTCCTATTTCATAAGGCTCTCCGAGGAACTTTACACCTTTTTCTTTCAAGCGTCTATATTCTTCACCGACATTTTCTGCCACAAACCAAATTGTTGGTTTTGCTTCCGGAAAATGATTAATATCCTTTAAAATGATAGCCGGTTCTTCCTCTCCTACCTTAAATGCGACCATTCCTTTATCGGAAAAGTCAAACTTCAAAGGTAATTCCAGAATGTTCTGATAGTAGTCTTTCGCCTGCGCCAAGTCATTCACGGGCAGAAAAAAATTGTCATACATTTTCATTGATTAGTTCTCCTTTCGGGCTGCTATTTCTATAGCAAGCAAAACAATAGTTAAATTTTCTGATTTAATACTCACTGAGTATGTACTCATTATATTTACGTTCCTTCTCCTTGTCAAGCAGCTATTTATTCTTTTTCAACCAATTCATTTTTCATTAGCTGCTATTGTTAATTTATCCGGTCAATCTGATATCCTTGCAGTTTGCACAATTAAAAAGGACAGTCGCAAAATATAGCTATGGAAATTGATTTACCCTTACGCACATAAATCATATCAGGTGTCTGTCAACCCGTGTGCGAGGCATTTCATATTTCCAGGGCTACATTTTGCAACTGCCCCTTTTCTATCCTTTCCTTATGCTTGTATCTGCGCTTGAACTATATCAAATATCTTGGAGGTGGCTATATTATCTCTATGCGGAATAACTTCGCTCTCAAGCTTTCCTTTTCTGTATAGCTCCGCAAAATGCTCAATCTCATAACAGAAGCCATCCTCGAATTCTACTTCATAAACCTCACAAAGCTTCTTGTTGCTGTCATAACGCTCTACTTTATGGGAACCAAGGAAATCATATACCACCACAAAACCTTTTTCACCGTAAACATATGCGTTCATGCTGGTTGCCGCACTAAGTCCGCAGCTTAAGGTTGCCAGTGTCCCACTTTCAAACTTCATTGACATACCAACATAATTATCAACACCATTCTCAGCAAAGGTTGCCACAGCCTTTACCTCTGCCGGATTTTCATTTAGTATTCCTGTCGTGAACTCAATCGGATAAACACCTGCGTCATAAAGACTTCCACCCGCTGTATTGATATTATATAGCCGATGCGTTGGATCATAGGGAAAATTAAAGCAAAAGGACGCCTGTACCAGTTTCACTTTTCCTATCATACCCTTCGCGATCCATTTCTTCGCTTTTACAAAGGTGGGAATGAATCTTGACCACATCGCCTCCATCAGCAACACTTGTTTCTCTTTGGCAAGTTTAGTAACTTCCATTGCCTGCTGCTCTGTCAGCACCATGGGCTTTTCACAAAGGATGCCCTTTTTATGTTCTATACAGAGCTTTATTAGCTCATAATGACGATCATGGGTTTGGGCGATATACACTACATCCACCAAAGGATCTGCCGCTAAAGCTGCATAGTCTCCGTAATATCTTTCCAGCCCATATTCCTCAGCGAATTTTCCCGCTCTGTTCTCATCCGACGATGCAACTGCAAGGAGTTCCACTCCTTCTACCGTCTTCAGCACCCCCGCAAACCGATGCGCGATATTTCCAAGCCCCATAATTCCAAATCTTACCTTCATCTTACCTCCATTCCGCGCAGAGTTTTGCGCCTCAAAAGTTGTACACATTATAGAATAAATCCATTTTATACTAAAAACCAAATTTTTCATATTGTTTTTTGAAATTTACTGTAATGAATATAACTATCATTTGTACACAGCCCTTTGAATATTACGTATATTTCCGAAAAAAAGCAAAACACTATAATTAAATAATTGTAATCTCCCAATATTCAATTATGTAATAACCAATGCTCCCTGTTAACTAAATAGAAAAGAGGAAAAAAAAGTGGAAAAAAATAATCATTCTGTGGAACTACCGGTAGGTCTTGGTTTAGCTCTTGAACAATATAATGCTATGGATTATTTCTACTCCTTATCACCAGTAGCTCAGCAGCAACTTATAGATCAGGCTCATTCCATACAATCAAAAGACGAAATGCATAGCTTCGTTCGGTCAGTTGTCAGCAATACATTAAAATAAAAGCTAAGTTAAAAAAGTTTATTATACTTTGAAAATGCAACATTACCTTGAAATTTTTATAAGATAAAAAGAGGGAGTTTGTTTTTCTCCCTCTCTTCACAATTGTTAAAGCTCGCTCGTTGAATAAAAATCAATATGTCAATTTGCAATTAAATTATTTATAAAATATATAATTATTTTCTTTGTGATACATAATAAATCACTATACAAATTACTATTATTTCCTTTTGCAATCAGAACATATGTTTGTTATAATAATAAATGGAGGTGTTCTTATTATGGGTGCATTCGGTAATTATGCAAAGCAACTTAAATATTCCATTGATTTTGATCATGAAAAAGCGGTTGATGTAACGGCCTTATTCTATGCAGATGGAAAATATCGACCTAAATACTTTCGTTATAGCTCAGATACCTGCGAACGGTACTCTTACAAAATCGACTTTATAAAATATGTACGTAACTTTACTCATTATGACTTATTTTGCTGTACTTACACGAACTATGGAGTAAACCAGGAGATACTTCTGAAATATTATCATGCGTATAGTATTTGGACTATGTCCGTATAAGATATCCTCTCTTTATACTCTTATCAAAAAGGTTCTATGATATCAGCAGAAGTCGTGTTTCTTGCACGCTCCAACGGATATTATAGAACCTATCAAAGCAAATTTCCTCTGACTGTCTTGCGGAAAGATTCCATTTTTCAATTCCACATTAATCATTAAGTCTGTGGGCTTCAGCAACCGGTATACTTCCTCCAGTGTTGGAATTTGAACGATACCATATTCGGGAAACTCCTTATTCACATTCAGCTTTTTAAGCTCTTCACAGGTATAATCCTTCACCCATCCCTGTGCATCACTGACACGATTAACTGTCTCATCATGAAGGATAACCAGCTGACCATCCCTTGTCATCTGCACATCCAGCTCTATACCATCTGCCTTTAGTTCAATGGCTTTTTGAAATGCCTCCAATGTATTTTCAGGAGCGTAGCCAGAGGCACCCCTATGTGCCCATACCAATGTTCGTTTCATCTGCAGGTTCCTTTCCGAAAATATTTTTTTCCTTATCCTTCCTTTTATTATACTCCTACAGCGCCAGAATGAATAGAGAGGTTTTATTTCATAGGACGATTTTTCCTATGAACTTCCATGCCGAGAGACTCGGCAACACCATGAATGAAACTTGTTATACTGGCATGTGTTTATTTTTCTGCCATTTGGATGTATACTTTCATTAACGGTAAATAATCGATTTTTATTTGG
>JAEWMZ010000258.1 GCA_023392995.1 Bacillota bacterium | reverse complement strand
CCAAATAAAAATCGATTATTTACCGTTAATGAAAGTATACATCCAAATGGCAGAAAAATAAACACATGCCAGTATAACAAGTTTCATTCATGGTGTTGCCGAGTCTCTCGGCATGGAAGTTCATAGGTAAGTTCGCCCTATGAAATAAATTTCTCCGGAAGATGCGCAGTTTCGTTCGCAAAACAAAAGCTGTGCATGGGAGGATTTACTATCGCGAGAGTGTGGGAAGCACACTTTTGTTCTTTTTGACAAGTGAAATCAGTTTTGATTTATCTTGTTTTTTATTTCATTTTTTGATGGATCTGGAGGGGGATTATGAGCGATATCGAGTTATACATAGAAAAATTAAAAATAAAGAAATCTACCGTTGGCGGCTTTGATAAAGAGTCCGTCTATACCGCATTAAGGGAATTATCTTCGATTTATCAAAAGGAAATCCTTAAGCTGAAGGAAGAAAAAGATCAGCTCGAAAAGCAATACCAGTCAGCTTGTGATGAACTGGATCAGGCGAATAAGGATTTGCGATTGTTAAGGTATCAGTTGGAAGAAGAACAAAAAAGCCAGAATAACTACAACCTAAGATATAACACTCTAACACAAGCAATTGAGGCAGTTAATATGAGTAAGGACAAAATTCTGGAAGAGTCGAAGAAAGCTGCCGCAGAAATGATTGCCGAGGCAAATGAAAAAATAACGCGTATTAATATGGAGTATATTCTGCAAAAGCAGCGAAAGGATGTGCTTGTGTCAAAGGTAACAGATGCCAAACAGAGGCTGAGTACCTCAGTTGACAGTGTTCGTGCTACTTTAATGAAGATGCTGGTTGAAGTGGATAATATGAAGACGGTAGGATTGGAACAAGCTTTTCAGATCAATGAATTTGAATCAAAAAATGAAAACTACGACAACGCAGATCATAAGACAAAGGAAGACTTGGGAGAAGTGGGAGAAGTGGATCTTTCCAGGAGGCTTACTTCTGGAATCAGCTTGGGTCGGGATAAGCAAATGTGAATATTAGGCAACCGCGAAACGGTTAATGAGTTTCGCAATCACCTAAATGTAAATATGATAAAGGGGAGCGTCAACAAGCATGATAGTCGAAAATAAGCCGGCTAAGTTAGAGGAGATTGAGCCTCTGAATCTATTTGAAATGCATATCCTCAGAGAACGCCGGAAAAAAAGCCTATGCCGATTAAGTATCGAGATCCTGCTCACAGCAGCGGTGGTATTCCTTTTATTTGGTGTCATTGCTGGAATTGCCATTGTAAAAGGTGATTCTATGCTGCCCAGCCTGACAGATGGAAGTATGGCATTATTTTATCGTCTTGATAAGACCTATGAACGGAACGATATTGTGATATTTAAACCGTCCGATATGGATGAGCTACTAATTAAACGTGTCGTTGCAATCGAAGGCGATCAAGTCGATATTAATAATAAAACAGGCGAGCTATTCATCAATGGCATAGTACAAAAGGAAAAGACAGTCATCGGAGAAACTCATCAAAGGGAGGATGGAGTAACATTTCCTCTTGTTGTTCCGAAGGGCTTTGTTTTTGTTATGGGGGACAATCGGGAGGTCGCTTTGGATTCCCGTTATCTTGGGACAATAAAGACCCAAAGCTTAATTGGAAAAGTGGTTTTTGAAATAAAGATTCTGAGAGATTAGTATCACTTGTAATTGAGGAGAAGGGATGACGGTCATATGAATACAAAAAAAGAAAAGCGAGGGCATTTATTACTATATTTAGTTATAGCAATTGTTGTTCTACTGTCTCTTATCGTACTGCCACTTGCGGACACGGATCATCCTGATTCTTCAGATGGGAATACGCAGTCTATGGAGGAGGGAGCGTTAGCTGTAAATGGGACGGTAACAGGTAGTTCATTAACAGTTGATTCGGTAACGGGTAGCGCAATAAACGTTGAAACGGTAACCGGAGGTGCTATCGATGTGGAGAATCCAAAGAAAGATGACCCCGAGCAGCTGCCTAAAAAGACGGTATATGATTATGAAGATGATAACATTATCGTAAAAGCGGTATTTTCTGACGCTACAGCAGTCCCAGATCATGCACAGCTGCTGGTAACTCCCATTACCGAAGCTACGGACAGTGAGCAATATAGTGAGGTAGAAGCTTGCATTAATGATAGTATCGAGGCTGACAATAAAACCGTTACAAGCTTTTTAGCTTATGATATTTATTTCCTGGCAGATGGAGTGGAATATGAGCCGGAGCTTGGTATTGTCAATGTGACGCTTCAATATAAGAATGAAATACTGGAGGATAGTATTAAGAAGGTCTCGGATGAAATAAAGGTGCTGCATCTAAAAGAGACAGCGGAAGGAATTCGAGTGGAGGACGTCACCCAGGAGGTGAGTCTGGTTGAGTATGATGAAGATCAAAAGCCTTCCGATGAAAGCCAAATTAAATCGGAGGAAGGCCAGAATGATCCGAAGGAAGAGATAATAAATAAAATAGAAGTGGAAGGTGATTCGAAGGTAAGTGATTCAAAGGTAAGTGATTCAAAGGAAAGCGATTCAAATGTAGTTGATTTAAAGGATAGCGAATCAAATACCAACGATTCAAAAGAAGGGGTGAAAATAGAGAAGGAATCTGAATTAAGTTATGATGCAGATAATAAAACGGAAGAGCTCCTTGAAAAGGGGATAGAAAGTAATGCTAATGATGCGATTACCTTTGCTACTGATAGTTTTTCTACTTTCGTTGTAACTGGTATATCTTATTCGAAACCAGTAATTGATGTAAAGATGCAATTTGTCGACGGTAATGGAAATATAGATAACAGTGTTTCGGGAATTTATTATTTGAATGTAACGAATGCCAATGAAGACAGATATAATCTTGCCTTAAATGTTATAAATGGAAAAGCGGAAGCTCAAATCTCCGGGGTATATGATCGGAATGGTCAAATGAATGCAGGTCAGTTATTTCCATTAAAGGTCGGGTCTTATAATGTGGTTCTTTTTGGATATGCCGAAGGATGTGATGATACATTTAAGTGGCTTGAAACGAATCCGACAAATTTCGGATGTATCAAATATAAAACTGGTTCAGAGCTTTATGAAAATTATATCGTTACGGAACTTCCAACTTCGTTAACAGTTGGATCGGGCGTTGGAGATCTGAAAATAACAGCTACCCCAAAAGTAGGTACAAAGATTTCAAGTTCGCAGATACTAACAGCTTTATCACCTGTGAGTCCTTATTCGGTATTTGCAAAGGAACTTTACCTGAAATCACATATGGATGGATGTATTGCTGTTCAAACAGCAACGTTTAGTGGAAATTTTGGTAATACATCGAATAGTAGCTATTATACCTATTCACCGAATTCTTTCATAACTATCAAAAAAATATATAACGGAACGTCTCAAAAGACATTTCGGTTTGGATTATTTAAGAATGATAGTTATTTATACGAAACTACCACCATCACGCTTCCAACAGCAAGTGGAAGTAATACAGCATCGGCAACTTTCGCTAATGTGGATACCGCAAGGGATACGGTCTATGAGCTTGATGATAACAACAATAAGCTCAAGGTAGGTGACGGATATAATGGATATACATTGACGAGTGTGGGTAGAGTGGATACAACAACATTGTCTAAGATAAATTTTACATCATATGTCGAAAACATAAAACCCGGGGAAACTTCTACACCGTTACAAGGAACTAAAACCGGTGAAAAAAATATTCTGGTTGTTGGATCGCGCTATAGTGTTCGACAAATTGACAATAATATAAAAGTATTTGATGGAGGAACCGAATTAATATCAACGACTAGTTCAAATGGTAGTATTTATGCTGCTCCAGCAGGAAGCTTCCCTATTAATTTTGATAACACCCTATGTGATATGGCCGCCTTCTCTGCAAGCCTGGCATCGGCTCTCTCAACCGATACTGTTATGGTAAAGAATATGACGATAAAGGAGTTAAATAGTAAACAGGGGAAGGAGAATTTAACCTTTAATACAAATGGCAGAATGCTACTTTTGAATATTGATGCTACAGATGCAGATACGATATCATTATTTGCGAATGTTCCATTGATTGTTAATGGTAAAGGAGCCAACGATGATTGGAATGATCAAGTTAAAAACATTGTAGTAAATATCTTTACAAGAAGCAGCAGTGGATATTCCGCTTATACAGGCGGTATCACGAATGCAAATGCTGTCATGGGAATCTTGCTGGTGCCATGTGCCAGAGTCAATGACATGAATGGGAGTTATAACGGCAACATTGTTGCGCAATATGTAAATGTCCGACATGAGATACATGGTAACACTATGGGGATTAAAACGATTGAAGCTATTTACACCTTTGTTAATTCAGCGAGAAATAACATTGTACTGCCAATGACCGGGGGAATTGGAACACAGGTGTTTTATCATCTTGGTGCTGGAATTCTACTTTTAGGAATTTTATTAAGTATACTGTGTTACTTGGATCGAAGAAAGAAACCTAACCTTAGTGGTTAACAGTAATTTTCTTATATGAGATTAGAATTGATAAAGTAAGCAATTGCAAAATACTATTTCTATAAGATGGTATGAAGTTAAACAATTTCCAAAATGGCTTTGGTGCCATATTCTGGTTTGGATTATGTAATGAATATATCCAAATTGTTCATCCTCAGAGCGAATAAGGTTTATTAACTCAAATCCTAAAATAAAATAAAGAGATGGAAAGGTAATAATTATGAAAATGAAACGATTTTTGACTATGATGTTTATGATGCTCTTCACATTCACAATGCTGCCAGCAGGTAAAATAATGGCAGTAGTAACCCCTCCAACAGGTACGCTTACAATGACTAACGAAAGCGATGCTATACGGAATAACTCTGAATATTCTGCATACGAGATTATATCCTTTGACCTTAGTAAGGACGCTGAAAAGGAATATGTGTATACCAATCTTGTACTGGATAATAGTTATAAGACGGCAATTATTGCTTCTGTTGATGGGCTGACTGTTGCATCAACGGATTATGAAATATTTGACGCAATTTCAAGGTTAGTCGGAGAAAAAGTAGATCAATTAGCGTATGCATTAAAAGGTGTCGCTACAGCTCCGACAGCTACAGCGGTAAAAGGTGTATTTACAAATTTGACTTATGGCTACTATCTGGTCATTGAAACAGCCAATGGTTCTGGAGATGGTACCGTTATTTCTAAGCCGATTCTTGTTTCAGTTCCAGATTCGAGCAATGGTTATGCTAATCTTAGAGTCAAAGTTAAAACTTCCAAGGCCACCATAGAGAAAAAGATTGTGAAAGATAATAATTTATATGATTCAAGTACTGCTGCTGTAGGCGATGTTGTAAACTATAGGGCGGTATCCACTATACCTACCTATCCATCGGATGCAAAAAATATTACATATTATATTACGGATACATTTAGTGCCGGATTAAGCTTCAATTCGGACATTACAGCAAAAATTATAGATGTAAATGGAAATGTAATAAAAGAGTTAAATTCAGTGCCTAATTATGATTATGCACTGGACACGAGTGTCCCGGGAGCAACCTTCCGATTAACCTTGAATAATACGCAAGATATAAAAACTTGGGGAAATAACCAATATAAGCTTATGGTTACTTATTCAGCAACATTGAATGCAAGTGCCTCTTACGGTAGTGTTGGTAATCCAAACTCCATTCATTTAACCTATAGTAATAAACCAGACTCTGGTGATACTTATCAGACTCCAGATGATACTGTAATCACCTATACTACAAGATTGGTAATCGTTAAGACGGATGGAGGGAGCAAACAGCCTCTACCTGGTGTCACCTTTAAATTAGAGAAGAAGAGTTCGGAAGGCGGAATAGTAACCTGGAATAAAGTTGAAGAAGATAAAGTTACGGATCAAGATGGTAAGGCTTACTTTACAAAGCTGGAGCAAGGGACATATCAGCTTACCGAGACACATGCTCCTTCTGGATATGTTCTTCTTGATAAGCCTATTGAATTCACAATAAGTGCCAAGAATGATGTGCAAGGTACATTAACTACTATTCCAAGTACGAACATACTTGTCAATCAGGTTGGTAATGAGGCTGCGAAAGGTTTTCTAGCCACCTGGATTAGTGATAATACCAAGGAAATAGCGGTAAATAGCGATGGTTTAAGTGCTGATATAAAGAATACCAAAGGCTTCACACTTCCCGGCACCGGTGGTATCGGTACTACTATTTTTACAGTAGTAGGTATTTCGATTATTTTACTAGGCTGCAGTATGATATTAATCTATATGAAAAGAACAAAGCGTCTAAGCAGTGCTAAATAAGCAGTATACTATACCAGGCAGCCTTATGCTGCCTGGTAGGATAAATAATGAATCAGCTGCGAGGTAAACGATATTGAAGAAAAGACTTCCTATTATTGCGATCGGCTGTGTTCTGTTCCTTGGTTTTTGTGTTCTTCTTTATCCGTTGGTTAGTGATGTTCTGGCAAGGATGACACAATCCATAACAATCTCATCCTACCAGAAGGCAGTGGAGAATTTATCAAAGGAAGATATCAGTAAATTAAAGGCTGAGGCAGAGAAATATAATGAAAGCCTCTCGGGAGTGAAGCTTCAGGATGCCTTTGCCGCCACTGAAAAGGCAGATCAGAGAGCGGTACCTCCTTTAAGCGTAGACGATGTAATGGGATATATTGACATACCTAAGATAAGTGTATATATCCCTATTTATCAAGGCTCCTCGGAAGAGGTTTTACAAAAAGGTGTAGGCCATCTTGAAAACACCTCTCTTCCCATCGGAGGAGAAAGTACGCATACAGTATTAACCGGTCACAGGGGACTGCCCTCGGCAACTCTTTTTACAGATCTGGATCAATTGATTCGGGGAGATGTGTTCTATCTTCACGTTCTTGACGAGACGTTAGCTTACAAGATTAATCAAATTAAAGTGGTTGATCCTGAGGTAACAGAGGATTTGACGATTGTAAAGGGAAAGGACTATGTTACACTTGTGACCTGCACACCGTATGGAATTAATACACAGAGACTGTTACTACGTGGGGAGCGAATTCCGTTCATTGCGGAGGAGGAGAAGTTTCAAACGCAGAGGGAACTAGTCAGCGAGGTGGTTATTATACCGACCGCATTGTTAATTCTGCTTGCTGTTCCGCTGGTATTAATTTTCATCAGAAAGATAAAGGGGAGAAATGAGAAAATTAACCAATATAAGCCGTAAATCCTGGACCATACTATCCGTCTTCCTGGTTTTGACCGGTATCCTAATGTATCTGTATCCCCACATAGCGAATCTTCTTATGCAGGAGTATACAGTAAAGGAAATAACCTCCTTCAAGGCAGCAGTGGAAGAAATGCAGGAACAGGATCATAACAGCTCGAGGCAGCAAGCTTCCGCAGAAGCCTTTGCGGCAGAGTCGGTGGAAAAAGAGAATTTAAAGCAAGGAAAGAATACTTTGGAACAGAACTCAGACCTGGCAGGGGGAGATGACCTGAATAAGGATTCGCTCTTGAATAAATTGTTAGAAAAGGCGGAAGCATATAACGAAAAACTTTATGCAGAAGGGCAAAAGAATCTAATTGACCCATTTTCCTATGAGGTCAGCAGCATTGACCTTTCGGAATATGGAATTGAAGATAACATGTTTGGATATCTTGAGATTCCAAAACTGAAGGTAATATTAGGGATCTACTTAGGGGCTACCGCAGAGAATATGAGTAAGGGTGCAGTACATTTAACCCAGACCTCACTTCCCATTGGCGGAATAAATACGAATGCAGTGATTGCCGCACATCGGGGATCAAGAAATGGAGAGATGTTTCAATTTATTGATAAACTCGAAGCGGGAGATGAGGTTATGATCACCAATGCCTGGGAGACACTAACCTATAGCGTTACCTCCATAGCGATCATTGACCCGAAGGAGATTGATAAGGTGCTGATTCAGGAGGGAAGAGATATGATAACCTTGCTCAGCTGTAATCCTTATGGGAAAAATATTCAACGTTATGTGGTCTATTGTGACCGTGTAGAACAGGAATGAAGCTCATCAACTTATGGCGAAAGGACCGGGAAAGAATGGTGATACTATGAAAATGCTTTTAAGATTAAAAAGTGCAGGAGCCGTACTCCTTGCCATAGTTTTGTTTGCTTTGTCCATGCCGGTGCCGGTGCCTGCGTCACCAGCGGTTGATAGGAACAAGCTCGGTTCTATCACGATCAATTTATCCGAGGATACCAATACCCACGATATCCTGTCAGGGATTCAATTTACGGTTTATCAAGTGGCAAAGCTTTCCGCCTCAGGAGAGTATACTCTGACGGATGCTTTCGCAAGTTCTGGAGTGCAATTAAATAAGCTATCAACTGCAGCAGAGCTTTTGACGGCATCGAAAACTCTGGTATCCTATGTAGTCGCCAGGAATATCAGCGGAAGCACGAATACTACTAATTCTGAAGGAAAAGTAAGCTTTCAGGAATTGACACTGGGTTATTACCTGGTAGTTCAAACAGCCTCCAATCAAAATTACTATATAATATGTGATCCATTTTTAATTCCTGTTCCAATGGCGAGCACGGACAATAAAGCCTGGGAATATCAGATTATTGCCTACCCGAAAAGTGAGACAGTACATGGAGCGGTGATCCTTGAAAAGATGAACAGCTCCTTGGCATTTCTTTCAGGTGCGGTTTTTCGTTTGGAAAGAAAGATCTATTACACCGATATCGCTGAAAGACCGGCAGGAGTACAGACGGGCTCAGATAGCAATGGTAATTATTATTGGAACGAATTAATGACTGCGCTAATTACGAATAATTATGGGCAAATAGCAATAAAAAATCTGCAATTAGGGCAATATCGGCTCATCGAGACAAAAGCTCCGCCAGGCTATCAGCTGGATGCTTCACCCCATGAGTTTTCTATCACTGCCGGCGGTGCAGTTAAGCTTATAGATGGTAAGTATGTAACTGCCTCCGGCACGGTGCAGACCATAAAAGTCCTTAATTCCTATGAACCTACTTATTATTATAACACACCGACACCGTATCCCACTGCAACACCCACACCGACCCCTACTCCTTCTGTGAAGAATCCAACCCTTTCTCCTGAGCCAACGAAGAAGCCGG
>JAEWMZ010000222.1 GCA_023392995.1 Bacillota bacterium | reverse complement strand
CTTTGTGACCTGCCGCCGAAACACGGGCATAGATACTTCACCGAGGCTATAGAAATACGATGTTTTGTAATGTTTGTCTGATGTATATATTATACAATTGCTTTCACTTTATTACTTGTGTTAAAATGACAATAAAATATGATAATATTCACTTTTTTAGGTAATTGCGAAACTCATTAACAGAAGCTATTGTATACACAACAAATACTGTTTCGAAGCGGAAGCTAAGCCCGAAGGAAGCGTTGGAGCAAAGAAATAGCATTTGTTGTGTATACAATTATAAAAACTATATAGTTTCGCAATTGCCTAATATTCACTTTTTATAAAAAGGAGGCAATTCATATGAAATATTTGGATTACAGAGAGAATAAGCAGCAGGGAACCTTTGATTTTCCAGTGGCCTTTTATCATGTTGCCTCTAGTCATCCCCGCTATCAGATGCCTTATCACTGGCATCCGGAATATGAGATTATTCGTATTCTTGAGGGCAGTCTGCACCTTACGGTGGATGGAGTGCAAATCCATGCAGATAAGGAGGATATTCTCTTCATTCAGGGAGGCATGCCCCATGGCGGTGTTCCTGAGGATTGCAGCTATGAATGTATCGTATTTGACCTGCGCCTCTTATTAAGTAATAACAAGCTCTGCAATAAACAGATTCAAAAAATAATAAATCAGGAGCTTACAATTCAGTTGCAGCACCATAGTGAGCCTGTCCTGCTGAATATCGTTACTGCCCTTTTTAGTGCAATGAACGAAAAAAAGCCCGGTTATGAATTTCTGACCCAGGGAGCTTTGTTTCAGCTGATTGGTTTGGTACTGGAGACCCATGCTTATACTGTAAATGCAGAACCCTCTGCTTCGTCAGCTCAAATAAAACGCTTTAAGGATGTCCTTAATTATATTGAAGAGCATTATATGGAGGCCATATCCCTGGAAGATATGGCGCAGGCCGCCTGCTTAAGTCCCAGATACTTCTGCCGCTTCTTCCGAAAGATGACTCAATGTACTCCGACAGAATATCTTAATTATTACCGTATTGAGGCTGCCTGTGAACAGCTGGCAGAGATGAAGTACAGTATTACTGAGGTAGCCCTCAACTGCGGCTTTAATGATATCAGTTACTTTATTAAATCCTTCCGCAAGGCAAAGGGCGTTACCCCGAAGCAATATAAAGCCTCCAGCTTTCAGCTGATATAGTGTGAAATGCAGAGCATTTCACATCCGGAATTGAGCGGCCTAAAGGCCGAATGTCCGTTAGTGTGAAATGCAGAGCATTCCACATCCGGAATTGAGCGGCCTAAAGGCCGAATGTCCGTTAGTGTGAAATGCAGAACATTCCACATCCGGAATTGAGCGGCCTAAAGGCCGAATATCCGTTAGTGTGAAATGCAGAGCATTCCACATCTGGAATTGAGCGGCCTAAAGCCGAATGTCCGTTAGTGTGAAATGCATGGGTATTTAAAGGTTCTGTATTTATACAACTATGCACTTGCATGTTATCGTAATTCCAGCAGCATGCCTTTCCTTCTGTTTAAATCCCTTTCTGCGTGCGAATATGGCTCATTGCAGGCACAAAAATCATATTGGACACAAGAATACACCTTACCTTATAATAGGCACTTATTTCGCCCTGCTGAATTTACGTGCAATTACCGCGAAGGCTACCCCTACAAAACTGGAGCATAGGGTGGCAATCAAACCCGCTGCCAGAATTTCCGCCGGATTAACCGATCCATACTGGCTCCGGTAAGCAATAATGTTTACCGGAATTAATTGAAGGGATGAGATGTTTACAATTAATAAGGTACACATATCACAGCTTGCCACCTCTGAGGATTTGTTCAATGCCTTTAATTCCCTCATAGCCAGCAGCCCCATCGGCGTAGCAGCCCAGCCCAGCCCCAGAATGTTCGCAATCATATTGGAGGCTATGTACTCATTTACAACATGCCCTCTTGGTATACTCGGATATAAGAACCGAATGACCGGATGCAAGGCTTTTGTAAACGCAGCCACCAGCCCGCATTTCTTAGCAACCTGCATAACACCGGTCCACATTGCCATAATTCCCAGCATGGTAATGCATAAGGATACCGCTTCTTTAGACGAATTAATCGTTGCATTGCTTACCGCACCGATCTCTCCCCGTAAGACTCCTACGGTGACACCCAGTACGATCATGATACCCCACAAATAATTTAGCATAGAAAAACCTCGTCTCCCTTCATTTTTATTCATAGCATACAACTATAACAGTATACGTTTTTAACAAAGTTTTATGACGAAATTTGTGATTTTTTTTATTACCCTTCCTTTTTTATCATAATAATACCTTTTTTTACGATTTATATGGTATTAAATGTATCTGTTTTACATTTTTTTCTGTATTTGTGCTATGTTTTGACAATAATTTTAGTTGACATTGAAAAAATCCTATGATATCTTATAAAATGCCATATACAAATTATGTAATTTGAATGTTGCTGTTACAATTTGTATATTATGCATTCTATTTTATTCCCCATTATATTTAAGTAATAATAAGTAAAAGGAGGCCTACTATGAAAAGTACAGGTATCGTAAGAAGACTTGATGAACTTGGAAGAATTACTCTTCCTATTGAATTAAGAAGAACATTGGATGTAAGTGAAAGAGATCCATTGGAGATTTTCGTTGATGAAGGTAGAATTATTCTTCAGAAATATGAACCAACTGATATTTTTAACGGTAACAAGGATAACTTGTTAGAGTATCACGGAAAAAGAATCTCTAAGGATACTATCGTTGAACTTGCAAAGCTCGCTGGCATTATTGAATAATTTATAAGCCATCGGTAGTTCTACATAACAATTCACTAGTTGATTATTACAAAGGATAAAATATAGAAGCCTATCGCAGCACTGCGATAGGCTTTTTAACATGCTTTTATAACGTATAAGAGCAACGTATAGGTGTGGATTCACTCTCTTGATTACTTTGCTGTCTGAGTAGCGCCAGCTTCCCATTTAATTCTCTATTTGCTGCCAAACAAAACCGCTAAATTCCTCTTCCTTTAATTCCTTTGCCTGACTGAGCAAATTATTCAGCTCTTTATCCCGGTCTATACTCAAGGCTTTATCAAGAACAATTTCGGCTCGCTCATACTCTTTCGTAGTAATATATAGCTTAGCGATTTCTTTATATGCCGCAATGTCCTCCGGCTTTAGCTGAGCCGCTTTCTCATACTCGTCAATGGCCTTGTCATAATTCTCATGAACCGCATACTCCTTCGCCTGCTCCATCAGCTTATTATACTCTGTTTCAAGGATACCAGCCTCAATTAAATCTAGTAAAACAGAAAAGGAATCATCCTTTGTTATTGCCTGGCCCTCTATGGCTTCTTCCCGGGCGCGTTCATACTCCTGCATGGCAATATAGACCGCGGTTATTCTCTGGTAAGAGGTGATCTCCTTGCTTTTGATCCTTTTAGCCTTTTCATAGGCTGTGATAGCCTTCTTATATTCCTTATTCGCGTGATACACTTCTGCTCTGCTGATATACTGTTGGTAATCGTAATCCGTCTGTTTTGTACTGATCACTTCTATCTCTTCACATAGCCGCTTAGAAGGGTTTCCTTTATAACAGGTACGCAGTACCTCCAGAGCCTTATCATACTGATCCAAACCGGCATAGGCATTCGCAAGGCCAATGGTAAGCTGTTCATTATGGCTCTTACCGGAAAGCGCACTTTTATAAGCCAGTACGGCATTTTTATAATCTCCGGCTGACATGAGGTTTTCTGCTTTTATTGTCTGCTCCTTAAGAGCTTTTTTACTAAAATAATTATTTTGTAATGAAAAAAATACAACAATAAAAATTACAAATAATCCCCAAATAAGTATCTTCCCCTCTTTTGCGCGAAATCTGCGATAAATCATAATTTCACCTCCAAAAGACAGAATTTCCTATCACAATCTGTTTCCCTCTCTTATTATTCCCCAGGAATTAGCATTTGATAAATATCCCGCTTGCTCATTCCCCTATCTTTTGCTACAGCTCTCATAGCCTCCTTCCGATCCAACCCACGTTCCAAATAAAGCTTCATGTGATCCTCTAAGGCAAGAGCACCCCATTGCTCCTGCTTTTTAACTTCCAGCTCCTCGAAGGATTTTCCCTCTAATACAATCACATATTCGCCCTTTGGCTCCTGTACTGCATAGTTGTCAATTGCCTGCACAAGCGTGGTCTGCCATACGGTCTCATGCTTCTTGGTTAATTCCTTAATAATAGATATCGTCCGGTCTCCTAGTATCTCCAGTAACTCACGAAGTGTTTTTACAAGTCTGTGCGGTGCTTCATAAAGCATCACTGTTCTAGTCTCTTCTTTTAACTCCTCTAATATTTTAATTCTTTCTTTTTTATCGGAGGGAAGAAATGCTTCAAAGCAAAATCTTCTCGTAGATAACCCGGATAAAGTGAGTGCTGTTATGGCTGCACATGCCCCCGGCAAAGAGGTAACCTGAACTCCGGCTGCATAAGCCTGCTTTACCAGCTCTTCGCCCGGATCGGATATTCCCGGTGTACCGGCATCTGTAATCAAAGCAATGTTCTGTCCGGCCAGAAGCTGCTCTACCAGATATCTTGCTTTCTCAACCTTATTAAACTCATGGTAACTGGTCATCGGCGTCTTTATTTCAAAATGATTCAACAACTTAATACTATGTCTGGTATCCTCTGCTGCTATCAAATCTACTTCCTTTAATATGCGCAGCACCCGCAGTGTGATATCCTCTAAATTGCCGATCGGCGTAGCACATAAATATAACATTCCAGACATAATCCAAGCCCTTTCTAACTGTAGTATCCTTAGATCCTCTACACTTAACCCTCCGAAGTGGTTTTTGTATTACGCGCAAAACTCCGGTTATTGCAGTGTAACATGTCCTCAGATATCTCTCTCTAATCTCTAGCTTTCCTAACCATATTAACCATAAGGATACTTCCTATTTTATATCCTGCCCATAACTGAGCAGCGCTTACCTTCACCAAATTAGATTAATATCCATAAATATCATATATTTCATCCGTGTATACATTTGGTTCCTTATACACAATAAGCGGTGCCTCCACAGTCACTCTGGATTTTGCACCCTTGATACATTCTAACAGCACCATATTGGGCTCTTTATCAACATAAGGATATACAAGCTTCATCCTCTTTGGCTCCAGCTTATATGCCGTCAGCGTTGTTATAATCTCGATCAGCCGGAAGGGCCGGTGCACCAAATAAAATCTGCCGCCCGGCTTTAAGCATCTTGCCGCCTCCCGAATGACATCCTCTAAGGAGCAAAGTATTTCATGGCGTGCAATAGCCTTTGCTTCCCCCGGATTAACAAGACCATGGTTATGGTTCATATAGGGTGGATTGCTGGTAACAACGTCAAAGGAAGCCGAACCAAATAAGGCAGAGGCTTCCTTGATATCACCCACGACAATATCAATTTTATCTTCCAGCTTATTCAGGGCTATGCTCCGTCTTGCCATATCAGCACTTTCCTCTTGAATTTCAAGCCCGGTAAAATGCTTTCCCTTTGTCTTTGCCTCTAATAAAATCGGTATGATTCCCGTTCCGGTTCCCAGATCCAGTACTTTTTCCCCGGGTAAAACCTTAGCATACCCGGAAAGCAGCACTGCGTCCATACCAAAGCAGAATTTCTTTGTATTTTGAATGATCTGATAATGATTGCGATGGAGCTCATCCACCCGTTCTCCGGGCTTTACATACTCCTCATTAGTGTAATTATTGTTAGTCATCGAGTGAGGAATTCCCTTCCTTCCTCTCTAATAGTTCTAATACCCTCAGTTCTTCATCATCAAGGGTAATTCGTTCTTTTCTCTTCTTCTTATTAAAGCGGAGCTCTTCTACCTTATACTCACGAACTTCCTTTTCGTCATTTTCCAGGGTAACGATTACTTTTACCAACTGCTTTAAGACGCTTACACTTTGAACCTCGCCTCTAAGGCTATCCTTCGTCGTGACATAGTCCCCTACATTCGGAAGCTTGCTGTTAAGCTCCTCATAGGCTTCTTCCTCGTTCTTTAAGCAGCACATAAGTCTGCCGCAAACACCGGATATCTTAGTAGGATTCAAGGATAGATTCTGTTCCTTCGCCATCTTAATGGACACAGGAGCAAATTCTGATAAATGAGTATGGCAGCACAGCGGTCTTCCGCAGATACCAATCCCGCCAACGATCTTAGTCTCATCTCTAACTCCGATCTGTCGTAATTCAATCCGTGTTTTGAACACACTGGCCAGATCCTTTACCAGTTCTCTAAAGTCGATTCTTCCATCGGCAGTAAAGTAGAATAACACCTTATTATTATCAAAGGTATATTCAGAATCAATGAGCTTCATCTCAAGTCCATGCTTACGTATCTTTTCAAGGCAGATCTGAAAGGCTTCCTTTTCCTTTTCCTTATTCCTTTTCTCAATCTGATTATCCTCTTCGGTTGCCTGGCGAATCACCGGCTTTAAGGGCTGAATAATCTTATCATCCTCTACATCCCGAGGTCCAAGTACCACATGACCGTATTCAATTCCTCTGGCAGTTTCAACAATCACATTGTCTCCCTGCTTAATATCATAACCAGCCGGGTCAAAGAAGTATACCTTGCCGGCACGGCGAAATCTAACTCCGATTACATTAACCATTACTGTTCTCCTTTATACTAAGTAGCATCAGCTCGATTGCAATGTCAAAGTTAACATTCGCCTTCAACCTGATTTTTGCTTTTTCCATTGCTTTTATGATCTTCTCTAGCCCTTCATAGCTCCTGGTATTTGCCTGCCCTTTGATAAAGGTCAGTTCTTCTCTGTATAACAGCAGATCCGGGTCCATTGTTGCCTTATACATTAAGACATCCCGATACCATAGCATCATTAAGTCAATATAGTCATCAATAGTATTCTTGCTCGCCGTGAGGGTTTTTAAACCGGATATGATCTCATGAAGCTCCATATCATCAATATATTTTAAAATATGAAGCACTTCACCCTTCATTCGCTCAAAATCCTCTGAAGAAGCGTACTTAATCGCTTTTCCCACATTACCTCCGGAAAAGGCCGCTGACACCTCCGCCATATAATCCGGCACCTGATGGTGAACCATTAGATATTCCTTGATTGCCAGCTTATCCACCGGCTTTAGATTTAACACCACACATCTGGAAAGAATGGTTGGTAAAATAGTATTTATATTGCTGACCAGCAATAAGATAATGGCATATTCCGGTGGCTCTTCTATCGTCTTTAACAAGGCATTCTGAGCTTGCTCCGTCATCTTATCCGCTGCATCTATAATATATATCTTAAATTGACCGCTATATGGCTTTACCTGAATATCCGCATTCACTTGAAGCCTGATATCCTCTACGCCAATACTTGCTTTTTCATGAGTAACCCATATAATATCAGGGTGATTACCCGATTCCGCTTGCATACAGGATTTACAGCGATTACAGGATATGATCCCTTTCTCTTCACATTGCAGAGTCTTTGCAAAGGTACTGGCCAGCACCTTCTTACCCATGCCCTCTTCTCCGTGGAAGATATACGCATGGGAAATCTTATGGGCTGCAATCCCATTCTGTAAATGCTGTATTATACTCTCATGTCCGATAATCTGCTCAAAATCCTGCATCTTGAACCTCCAATGAAATGCTTTCTATGTTATTATGATAAAATATCCAGAAGCAGTCCTCGAATCTCATCGATCTTCCCTAAAATCGCAAGATGATCCTGCTCTTCCTTAATGAGCTCTGCTGCCAAATCATCTAAATTCTTATCAATTAGCTTAATCATTGTATATACTCTATGTCTGCCTCGTTTATCAAGAAAATTCTCTCGGAAAAACTTATGGGAGCGATTCACGATCTCATTCATAAATTCCCGGATCAGCTCACGATAATGCTTCATATCCTTGATATCCATATGCTTTGCGATCTTCTTACCATGAGCCGATATTTCTTCCAGCATGAAATTAATTCTAGCCTGAAGCTCTTGCTCTTCTATATGAGAAACCAAGGTAAATTTAAACGAACCATCCGCCTCTGACACCGGTGCTTTACGATCAACCTGATTCAGTTGCTGCAATTGATTCACTTTAATTTCCATGCCTGTCCTCCCTTTGGGTGTAACATAATATACAACAACATTATTACCTGAAAAGCCTCCAGGCCATAACACTTCGTACCAAAATGTATCCTTGCCTTATCATACTGGAAAGTCTGCCAGCTTGATAGTCTGTTACAATATCTGACCACATTATAACATACAATTCCACTACTTTACAGTACAATTTTTTATGTCACCGATTACCTCCGAAAGACAGGTGTTAATGTCATAATTTTGATATCGTTTTACTACCCCCAACTTTTGAAGATTTTCTTCTGTGAAGTCCTCTTCATCCGCCAAATATCGTCTGCACATTTCTGCATATTTTGGGTGCTCCTGCTTTTGCTCTCTCTTTAAGGCCCTCATTAAACGGACTCCGTCCTCTACCTCAATATAAAGGGGCACCACCTTATCCTGTCCAAAATATTCACGGATTTGTTCATAGGTTTCCAGTGTTCCTATCATTAAATAATCCGCCTCTTCCAGATTAATCTGCCCGTCATTCACGGTAAAATAATGCCAGGTACCATGAATTGTCTGATACGCGCGATGCTCAATTATCTTATTTTGCTCCTGCAGCTTTATTAAAGTCTCCTCATTCACAAAATAATATTCTACCCCATCCTCTTCTGACTTTCGGATTGGCCTTGTTGTGTACATCACTGCTGTTTTCAGGCTCAGCTCCTCGCTATCCATCAGCTTTTTATATATAGTATCTTTTCCTGTTGAACTTTTACCCATGACAATAAATATCTTACCCATGCTCTCCCTTTCTCTAACACATTGTATTTAGGTAATTGCGAAACTCAAAAACTTAAGCTATTGCATAAGCAGCAGACACTATTTCGAAGCGGAAGCTAAGCCCGAAGGAAGCGCCCCCGCGAAGGAATAGTATCTGCTGTGTATGCAATTACAAAAACTATATTGTTTCGCAATTGCTTAAAACATTCTATCGGCTATATCTTTATAACTTCAATCTCATCCATTTCTTCACCAATCAGTCCTGTGATTGTAATTCCTTCTTGCTTTATCTTCTTTATATAGACTACCAACTCTTGACTTATTCTCTCTCCTGGCGCCAACAGCGGTACTCCCGGAGGAAACTGACTAACAAATACTGCCGATATCCTGCCTGTGCAATCACTAAATTTTACTGCTTCCGATTGACTCTCCATAGCCTCTCCGGGTAAAATAACAATCTCCGGAGTAAGTCCGTAGCTATTGCTGGGGATCAGCTTTGCATCGATGACCTTCTTTAATGGCAGATTAGACTTCAGCCCTTGCGTTCCCAGCTTACTGTCGATGGCCAGCAGTGCCTTTGCAAAACGTGTCAACCCCTCCGGTGAATCAGCAATACTGGACATACCCAGTATATAGTCGGATGCTGCCATTTCCAATTCAATCTGGTGCTGCTCCCGAAGCAGGATTTGCAGCTCGTGACCGGTAAGCCCTGTATCAGCAACGGATACTGTTAATTTTGATGGGTCAATATCATAGATACCATTTTTTCCAATGCATGCTTTATCCAGTACTTTCAAACAATTCAGCTCTTCCATTAAAGCATAAAAGTCCCGCAATATCACGGAATAATTTTCAAAAAGCTCTGTTCCCTTTTTTTCTAATAATTCAATACACCGGTCGATCCCTGCCATTAATACATAGGAAGGGCTGCTGCTTTGGTAAACCGCCAGATACTTCTTAAGCTTACCATCCAACTCCTTCCGGTTGCAGTGCAGTACTGCAGACTGCGTCATTGCCGGCAGTGTTTTATGTAAGCTTTGGATTATGAGATCTGCCCCCTGTGTAACAGCACTTTTAGGAAACGCACTGTGAAAACCAAAATGTGCTCCGTGAGCCTCATCCACAAGAAGTATTACACCATAGCGATGGACTATTTCTGCAATCGCTCTGATATCGGACACAATCCCTTCATAGGTAGGGGAAGTAATAGCCACCAGCCTAATCTCCGGGTGCTTTATCAACAGCTCCTCTATATTTTCAGGCAGAATTCCACCATTCACCGGTATTTGCTCCAGCTTCTGTGGATAATAGTAGATCGGTTTCAGTCCTCTGAGCATTGCTCCATGATATACAGACTTATGGCAGTTTCTAGCAATTAAAACAGTATCTCCTGGCTTCGTTGCTGCCGATATGCCTGCCAGTATACCTGCCGTACTCCCGTTTACTAGGGGATAGGATTTGTCTGCTCCATATAATCTTGCTAGCCTTTCTGATAAGCTCAGAAGAATACCTTCGGGCTGGTGAAGGTTATCAAAGCCCTCGATTTCTGTTATATCTATTCCATAAGGATTATCCATCTGCATCAACCCCGTATTTCTTTTATGCCCGGGCATATGCATTGGATAATAGTCCTTACTGGTATAGGAAATTAATTCCTCATATAATCCTTTCAACGCTGCTTTCTCCTGCTTTCTTCAATTATTATTAAGCTGCTTTTTTAATTTATTTTTGTGTTTCATTCTATGATACAAGTTCACGCTCAGAACTCAGCGCTCAGAGCTTTACAAAGAATTTAATGCCAGCTCCTTTTATATTCTCGAATCCAATTTTCCCCTTATGCTTTTCCACGATTGCCTTTGCACTGGGCAGCCCTAAGCCGAAACCACCGATGAAGTCTTCCCCATTCGTATTTCCACGGTAAAATCGTTCAAAGATTTTATCCCCTTCTTCCTTTGGTATTATACTTCCGGTATTAAATACTATTAGGTACAAAGCTGTTTTTATTTTATCCTATTTTGTAACAAAATGCAAAAATAGTAGTATTTTTATTTTTAAAGGTTGATTAAAGCTTTACCACTTACACAACAAATGCTATTTCTCCGATCCAACGCTTCTTTCGGGCTTAACTTCCGCATTCTCTAGATATTTAGTCGATGAAAACAGTAAAAACTACAGTTTGATAGAAAGCTTTCCGGTTCCCTACTCGGGGTATCAGAGCAGTGTACAGGAAATTGGCTCCAATACCGTTGTCAGTCCCAGTAATCCAAAGCTAATCCTGGAATATGATAAGGATAATAATTTGATACGCTCTTTTGAAACAGGCAACAGCAAGCAGGCTTACCGCACCTATAAATACACCTTTGAAAATTTCTACTTTAAATAGCTTCCAGCTTAATTGAAGACATCCATTCGAACAGAAAGTCCCGTCTCCCCACTAATGAGGAGAAGGGACTTTCTGTTCGACATTCACTTGTTTACTGATGCTCCAGTGGCTGTTTTTTCTTCCAGTACACCATTCAAAAAGGTGTAGGGATATTGGGTGCCGCACTGATTACATTCCACGTAAGTTCTTGTATCCTTTTGTTCTCTCTTGTCATATAGAAAAGATAGAAACTCTTCATGATTCTTTAAGCCCGGTGCATCCGAGTCAATTACGTAAGAATATACATAACCTGCTTCATAACGTAAAGTGAGCTTTCTTCCCAGGCAAATTGGACATTGATAAGTAGCAGCCTGCATATCGTTCCCTCAATTCATATATATTACTATATTAAAATACTCCTTGGCTGTAGCATTTCCCAAACAGATTAATATATACCCTGGACTATGAAAGTACCAAAAAAAGCACAGTATGCCACATAACAGAATAAGTTATCCTGTGACATGCTGTGCTATTTATCTGATCCTCCAACTTATCCATCTTATTAATCAAGTTATTATATAATTTTCTTTATTTAAAGATCTGTTGGAACCTAGTTTTGTATCGCTTCTCCACTATTGGTTTGATCTCCAGCTGGTTTACCTCCATTGGGAGCCTCTCCATTTGCTGCTCTGTCCGGTGCACCATTAAGTGCTCCATTTGGTCTGCCTCCCATACCGCCTCCAGGATTATTGCCCATACCTCCCGGGAAGCCGGTGCTTGTTTCTCCTGCGCTGGTAACTACAGAGCTTAATGTAATATCTGCTGTTTGATCACCGCTGGTAATTGTATAGGTTGCATCCTTTTCAAGGTCAGGTGAGCTGATAACAACTGACTGATACTGTTTCACGGGAGTATAAGAAATTATCACATTACCCTTGGAATCCTTGATTGACACCTCTGTTCCTGCGGTAATGCTGGAGGAAAAATTATATAGTATGGAGTACTGTGTCGAGGTATCAGAAAACCCTTGCGCCATTCCGACGCTTCCTGCAAATACAACAGTTCCTCCTGTGATTGTTGCGCTTCCGTTATAATCAAGTGCTCCATCGCCGTTACTCGTTGGACCGCTTACATAGATAATTCCGCCGGAGATATCAATAGAACCATTGGAGTCGATACCATCTCCTTCTGCATTAATCGTAATTTTTCCTCCGGTAACCATAATATAGCAGTTTGTATTATTCTCCATCTCACCACC
>JAEWMZ010000213.1 GCA_023392995.1 Bacillota bacterium | reverse complement strand
TTCCATGGGTAATTTTGCATACATTCCGATTATTGCTTTAATAGGCTATTCCTTTTTGCTGCTGGCCTTTCTGGCTGCGAAGAAAAGTCCTTTGATTAATGCATTTCTGGGGATCTTAGTGGCTATGATTTTATGGACAGGAGCGGCCTTTTGTATGAGAAGGCTGTTCTGGCCTTCCTTAAAATTCTGGTATGATATTTCGATCCTTGGGTTAACCTTGCTTCCTTATTCCTTTATCAGCTTTGTAAGTGAATTTGCAAACTTAAAAAGGACTGGACTGAACCGGCTATGGCTGTTCCTGGTGATTATCATTAACGCGGTTAATGTTCTTACGGGATTCTTTTTGGCGGCACCGGAGACTGTGGTTTCTCCAAACGGAAAGATGGTATTTATCTATCATTATTCCTGGCCGGTGGTACTCTTATTTGCGTTTTGTGCGGCTGCCTTTTTAAAGGTATTATACATATTGCTTAAGTACGGGCAAAAGAATGAATTGGCAAGAAAACAGTTTATGCCGATTCTGATGGGAATTGTTGCACTTTTTGCCGGACATATTGGTATTATGATTCCTTATTTTAAGGGCTTTCCGCTGGATATTGTAGCGGGAGTTGTAAATGCATTGTTTATCTTTTACGCTCTTTATAAGAGGAACCTGTTTCAGCTCAGCCTGCTGGTATCAAGAGGAAGCTGTTATGCTATTGCAGGGGGATTATCCTTCCTTTTGTTTTTGTATATCATCAACCCGATCGAAGAATTTGTGAATCAGAATATTCCTGTCATAAAGGATAATATTGTACTGGTAACCTCTATCTTCTTTACCCTTTCCACCTTTTTGATTTATTATGTACTAAAGCGTTTTATCGATTCTGTGTTTATCAAGGATGAAATTCTGCAGGCTAAGAATCTGAAGGAATTTAGCTTTAATGTTTCAAAAAGCCTGAATTTAAGCGAAATACTGAATGAACTGGTGGATGTAATTCAGAAGACGATTGCAGTTAAGAAGATATATATTTGCATCCCCAATAAGGTGAATGGCTGCTATGAGATCGTTCATAGCACGACACCTCTGGATCTGATCCCTTTTTCAATTAAAAGAGATAATCCGCTGGTGACCTATTTGGAAAGCTGCAATGAATGCATTTTAATGAATGACTTCTGGAGAACCATAGCTTATAAATCCATGTGGGAAAAAGAAAAAAGACAGCTTCAGGACTTGGAGGCGGAGTGTGCCGTTCCGCTGATTGATGACAATGGAGTCGTGGGTATTGTGCTGTTGTCCGGCAAGGAGAAAAAGGCGCATTATACCTACAACGATTTAAGCTTTTTGGATTCGGTGAAGTCCATTGTTTCCATTGCAGTAAAGAACTCCAAATTATTTGAAAAAGTATATCTGGAAGCCAGAACCGATGAGCTGACCGGTTTACTCAACCGTAAGTATTTCTATGAGGTGCTGCAAGAGGAGTATGAAAAGCACAAGGAGGAGGCAATCTCCTTAATCATATTAAATATCGATGATTTTAAATTATATAATCAGCTGTATGGTAATAAAGAGGGTGATGTAGCATTGCAAAAAATTGCCCAGATCATAAGCTCCTGTGTGGGAAGTAATGGCTTTGTGGCTAGGTACAGTGGGAAGGAATTTGCAATTATTCTTCCAGCCTATGATTTACTGGCAGCAAAAAATCTGGCAGAGGTGATCCGAACTCAGATTCTGAATATGAATAAGAATGAGTCTGACTACACCTTAAAATTACTGACCGTCAGCGGAGGAATCTGTTCCATTCCCTATTCTGCAAGTAATTTAAAGCAACTGGTGGAGCACGCGGATATGGCGGTATATTCTGTAAAGCAAAACGGTAAAAATGCGGTTATGGTATATACAGGAAGAGAGCAGAATCTAAATAGAGAGATAAAGAAGTATACAGAGAATAAAGAAAACATTTATTCGGAATATGCTTCCACCATATATGCACTTACGGCAGCCATAGATACGAAGGATCATTATACCTTCAGTCATTCCAAAAACGTGGAATATTATGCCACAGAGCTTGCTTACGCCTATGGTATGCAGGAGGATTATGTAGAAATCATTCGAGAGGCGGCGTTACTGCATGATGTCGGCAAGATCGGGATACCGGAGCATATATTAAATAAGCCGGGAAAGCTGACCAGCGAGGAATACCAGATTATGAAGGGACATGTGGAGCACTCCATAGGTATCATAAGACATCTGCCGTCACTGGATTATGTAATTCCTGCGGTCATTGGTCATCATGAACGATACGATGGCACCGGCTATCCCAGAAGAATCTCCAAGGAGGATATCCCGCTCTCGGCAAGAATACTGTGTATTGCAGATTCCTTTGATGCTATGATCTCCGAGCGGCCTTATAAAAAGCCTTACAAGGTGAGCATTGCGATGGGAATATTGCAGGAGCAGGCCGGGCTACAGTTTGATCCGGAGCTGGTTCGTATCTTTGTAGAGCTTGTGAATAATGGGCTGATTAAGACACCGGAGCAAAGCGGGGCAGGTAACCGACCTGTGATTTCTGTATTAACTCATGCGTTATAGCTTTGTGGTTGATAAGGCTGTCTCCTTTGTCTATGGTTATGGATTAGGAAAATAGCTGAGTTTTGCGTTTTGTCTCTATAGGAAATTGATTGCAGAACGTAAGTAAGCAGAGTGAAAGTTAAAAGAAGAATGAAGCAAAAAGAAGAATTGATACAAAAAATCATAAAGAAATCACAAAGAAATTATAAAAAATAGAAAATGCTCCTATCAACTGGCTGATTGCTGTCGATAGGAGCATATTTTATATAGAGAAGTAGCTTCAGAATCGATCTGTTATGATCTTGTATATCTTGGCTGTAAGAGAGGCATACCTTTCGAAGGTGCCTCTTCTCATGCCGACCAGCCTATTTCACAAAAGGATTTTCTGTTGGATACAGCATTCCCTTAGGCTGGTTAAAGCCGATGTCGGTAACCTCCAGATAACGGAAGAGGTTGAATAATACTTTACCAAAATGACCGAAAGCTACGGCACCGTGATGAGGGTAATTCTTCTCTATCAATACATGGCGGTAGAAGCGTCCCATTTCAGGAATTGCGAACACACCAATGGAGCCGAAGGAACGTGTTGCTACCGGAAGAACCTCACCCTCAGCAACATATGCCTTGAGCTGCGCGTCAGCAGTGCTCTGAAGACGGAAGAAGGTGATCTCGCCGGGAATAATATCACCCTCTAAAGTACCACGGGTAATGTTAGGCTCCTGGTTAGGCTCTAAGGCTCTTGCCATGATCTTCTGATATTTCATGGAGGAGCTGCTCAGCTTACAGACAGCAGTATTGCCGCAGTGGAAGCCCATGAAGGTATCCTTAATTGTATAATCAAACTTGCCTTTAATCTCAGAGCTGTACATATCAGCAGGAACGGTATTATTAATATCTAGTAATGTAACGGTATCTTCGCTGATGCAGGTACCGATGTATTCACTGAGTGCGCCGTAGATATCTACCTCACAGGAAACCGGAATACCCTTGGCAGCTAAGCGGCCATTTACATAGCAGGGAACAAAGCCAAACTGGGTCTGGAAAGCCGGCCAGCATTTGTTAGCGAAGGTAACGAATTCGCGGGAGCCTTTATGTGCCTCTGCCCAATCCAGTAAGGTAAGCTCATACTGAGCCAGCTTAGGAAGTATGCCGGGCATTTTATTACCCTCGCCCAGCTCCTGCTCCATGTCCTTGATTACCTCAGGAATACGAGGATCATTTGCGTGAGCGTTAAAGGATGCGAATAAATCAAGCTCGGAATTCTCTTCAATTTCTACACCTAAATTGTAGAGCTGCTTGATGGGAGCATTACAGGCAAGGAAATCCTGAGGACGTGGTCCGAAGGAAATAATTTTCAAGTTATTAAGAGCGATTACGGTTCTTGCAAGAGGGAGGAATTCTTCAATCATCTCAGCTACCTCCTCCGCAGTACCAACCGGATATTCGGGGATGTAAGCCTTAATTTCACGAAGCTTTAGATTATAGCTGGCATTGAGCATACCGCAGTAAGCATCGCCTCTTCCGTCCATCAAATCATCGCCGCTTTCTTCTGCAGCAGCGGCGAACATGGTCGGTCCGTCAAATAATTTTGCAAGTAAGGTTTCAGAAGTTTCAGGACCAAAGTTGCCAAGGTATACCACAAGGGCATTACAGCCTGCTTCCTTTACTTCCTTCAGAGCCTGGGTCATATGTAACTCATTTTCTACGGTGACAGAGCACTCATAAATTTCACCCTGTCTTTTTTGATAGGCTTCTACAACAGCACTTCTTCTTTTCATTGATAATTCCATTGGAAAACAATCACGGCTCACGGCGATAATACCGAGCTTCACTTTTGGCATATTCATGCTTATATCCTCCTGATTTAAATAAAGTAATAAAGTTTATTAAATATACTAATATTATATAGCCTTATTTACCAACAGTCAAATAACTTCAATCGTATTATGCAGATAAATTATGTAAAAGAGAATTTCATGGCTGAAACTATATCAAAATAGATGTAAATGAGCAGAGGCTGATATCCTCTCTACCATTTATTTCTTAGCGGGTTAATCAAAAACATTGAAAGAAGATAGGTTCAGTGTTAGAATATTTCTAAAATCATTTTTATTCGACAAAATAGCAGTGGCATCATAGAATAATATAGAACCCCCAGTCAGCAGGTACTGCTGCTGGGATGAGGAATTAATAGATAAATTGTAGAAGGATAACAGCTAAAGCTAAGACAGAGCACTTAGCTTATAGAGTATTTAGCGTACAGAGAACTTAGCTTACAAGGTATTTAGCAGCCAGACCGCATTGCTAACAGAACGGTAACCTATACTTATTTTTGCAGCAGAAAAGAAATTCAGTGTTTATTTACAGGCATGTTACAACTACCGATTATGATTTTGATACGACTGGAGGGAATTAATTTGGATATTAAGAGAGAAGAATTTAAGGAAAATGTAATCAATTATGCGAAGGTACTCTACCGGAGGACAATTGAAGAGGTAACACCACAACAGGCCTTTCAGACGGTTGCATTTGCCCTCAAGGATATCTTGGTGGATCAGTGGATGGCAACGCACCAGGAATTTGAAAAACAGGACGTGAAGACGGTATATTACCTGTCCATGGAGTTTTTGATGGGAAGGGCACTTGGCAATATTATCATTAATCTTTGTGCGAATGAAGTGGTTAAGGAAGTTCTGGAGGAACTGGGACTGGATCTGAATTCAATTGAGGATCAGGAACCGGATGCAGCATTAGGGAACGGAGGCCTGGGACGCTTGGCGGCTTGTTTTCTGGATTCTCTGTCTACGCTGGGATACCCTGCCTACGGCTGCGGAATCAGATACAAATATGGCATGTTTAAACAAAGCATCGAGAATGGCTTCCAGGTAGAGAAGCCCGATGACTGGCTAAAGGAGGGGAACCCCTTTGAGATTAAGAGATCGGAATACGCCGTTGAAGTGAAATTTGGCGGTTACGTAAGTGTTCAAAAAGATGAAAACGGAAGAGATCGTTTCCGCCAGGAGAACTACCAGTCTGTTCTCGCCATACCTTATGATTTGCCCATTGTAGGCTATGGAAACGGCGTAGTAAATACACTGCGAATCTGGGACGCGGAGGCGGTAAATACCTTTAACTTAGATTCCTTTGATAAGGGAGATTACCAAAAGGCCGTGGAGCAGCAGAATCTGGCCAGAACCATTTGCGAGGTGCTCTATCCCAATGATAATCATTACGCCGGAAAGGAGCTGCGCCTCAAGCAGCAATATTTCTTTGTATCCGCAAGTATACAGCGGGCGGTAGCAAAGTATATGGAGCAGCATGACGATATCCATTTTCTGCATGAAAAGGTCTGCTTTCAGATGAATGATACCCATCCAACGGTTACCGTAGCAGAGCTTATGCGTATCTTACTGGATGACTTTGGTCTGACCTGGGAAGAGGCATGGGCGATCACCAACAAGACCTGCGCCTATACGAATCATACCATTATGTCAGAGGCTCTGGAAAAATGGCCATTGGAGCTGTTCAAGGGATTGCTGCCTAGAATTTATCAAATCGTAGAGGAAATTAATCGAAGATTTGTTGCGGAAATACAAGCAAGATACCCAGGGGATCAAAAGAAGATTGAGAAGATGGCTATTGTATACGACGGACAGGTCAAAATGGCTCACTTAGCCATTGCAGCGAGCTTTTCCGTGAATGGTGTGGCAAGACTTCATACCCAGATTCTCATGCAGCAGGAATTAAAGGATTTTTATGAACTGATGCCTGAAAAATTCAATAATAAGACCAATGGAATAACCCAGAGGAGATTTTTACTACATGGAAATCCTCTGCTGGCCTCCTGGATCACGGATAAGATCGGCAGTGAATGGATTACGGATCTTTCCAGTATTGAGAAGCTGACAGCTTTTGCAGAGAATGAAAAGGATCAGAAGGAATTCCTGGAGATCAAATATCAGAATAAGCTGAGACTGGCAGCCTATATCAGAGAGCATAACCACGTTGAAGTAGACCCAAATTCTATCTTTGATGTTCAAGTAAAGCGGCTCCATGAATATAAGCGTCAGCTTTTGAATATTTTGCATGTGATGCATTTATATAACAGGCTGAAGCGTAATCCGGAGCAGGAGTTTTATAAAAGAACCTTTATCTTTGGTGCGAAGGCCTCCGCCGGATATCAGAGAGCCAAATTAATCATTAAGCTGATCAATAATGTGGCGCAGGTAGTCAATAATGACACAGCCATTCAGGATAAAATTAAAGTGGTATTTATCGAAAATTACCGCGTCTCCAACGCGGAGCTGATCTTTGCCGCCGCAGATGTATCGGAGCAGATATCAACAGCCAGCAAGGAGGCATCAGGAACCGGAAACATGAAGTTTATGTTAAATGGTGCCCTAACCCTTGGCACGATGGATGGTGCCAATGTTGAAATCGTGGAAGAGGTTGGAGAAGAGAATGCCTTTCTCTTCGGGCTCAGTTCAGATGAGGTAATTGCCTATGAGAATAACGGTCAATATAATCCCTGGGATATCTATCAGCAGGACGAGGAGGTACGCATCGTTCTGGATCAGCTGATCAATGGATTCTATTCACCCCAGGATCCGGAGTTGTTCC
>JAEWMZ010000239.1 GCA_023392995.1 Bacillota bacterium | reverse complement strand
AACAGATCATTTTTGGTGTGCCCATCGGGCACACCAAGAACGGTAGCTTGAATATTATCTCAAGCTATCGTCTCAAGCTGCACCTATCGAAATCCCTTCTGGAGGATATGGTTTCTGTGCTGGTGTGTTACGTACCAGACCAAATTAATCGCGTGAATAATACGCTAAGATTTTCTGCGCTTATTTATTAAAAAAACAGCTGATTCATCCTGCTGCGGCTCAGATACTCTTCCAGAGCCCACATGACTGCTCCCACTACCGGCTGCTTGTCGAGCATCCTAAATTCTATCCTGCAATCCCTGCTTTGGGAGGTAACCTTTTTTACTAAGGTCTTCACAATCGTATCATTCTCTGCCTTGATATTTACCGATCCGGATAAGATGATCTGAATTGGTACTTCTGCTTCAAATTGTATTTCTCTGATGCATCCGTTAATCGAATCAGCGATGCAGCTTCCAAGCTCCTCCAGTATTTCCAGTGCGATCTTATCCCCCAGATTCGCCGCGCGAAAGACAATCCGGTTTAAATCACTGTACTGAATCCTACCCTCGTCAATCAGGCTTATGACCTGCTCAATGAAGTCATATTTGGAGACACCCTTTAATTCATCCGGAAGCAGCTCCACCATACAGGTATATTCCTTGCATCGGAAATAGTAATTATAAATGGCTTGAATGCACTTTTCCCCCACATGGGTACCGCCTCCGATATCTCCCGTCAGCATCCCCTGCCCACCAATCTGTATCCGGTTGCCCCTCTGGTCAATGCCCGCAACACACAGACCCGTTCCATGGACAACCCCAATTCCCCATCCGGTCTTACTCCCTGCCTTAATTCCCAGATAAGCATCATTACACAGCTCAAAGCTGCAATATCCAATTTCTTCAAGCATCTTGGAGATTATGGCGTGTTGCTTTTTCGTATCCACTCCTGCCATTCCAAACACACTCTTTACAAGCCTCCCTGGCTCAAGACTGTTTCGTTGCAGCAAACAAGCTGTCATATCCGTCAGCTCAACTTTTAAGGACTGAAATCCATCTGCTAATACCTCGTGATTGGTCGGCCCCCAGATTAGCTGATCCACCTGATTACCTTCCGTATCATAGAGCGCGCATAGAGTTTTTGTACCTCCTCCATCCACACCCAGCACGTATTCTTTTATGATCGTCACCTCCTATCATCCACGACTCGCTTCTATTTTCAGCTTTATTCTTGGCTACATTTTCACTTTCATTTTTTCAATTTTATTCTCGTCTTCATTTTCGCATTTATTTTCCTGATTTTATTTAAGCTTCATTGTCGCTATCATTTTTCCATTTTTATTCTCGGCTTTCTTACCCGTTTTATTTCTCTGCCTCATTTTCCGCTTTCTTTTCTCTCTTCTTACTTCTCATCTTCCTATATTATTTATAAAACTGCGGTAAAAATCCTTTGTTTTCCTCCAGCATTTCATCCAGTAATGGCTTTGCCTTGTTATAGTCTCCGATTAAGGGATGGGACAGCAGCGCCGCTAATGCACTATCATAATCGCCTTCGAAACCAGCCTTTACCGCAAGCCTCTCATATGCCTTTACAGCTCTCATCAGTCCGATGATATGATCATTCTCAAAGTTCTCAAGCGCCACCGGAGTAATCTTGTCCCTGCTAACCAGACATTTCACTTCTACCACATCATTTTCCTCCATAAATGGAAGCGCTCCGCCATTTCTGACATTCACCACATGGTATTCGTTCTTGTCATTCTCTAAGGCATCAATTAAGGAGATCGCGGCAGTTGAATAATAAGCTCCGCCCCTTTGCTCCAGGAGCTTCGGCTTCTCCTTAAGCGTTGTGTCAGCATACATTTTAAGGAGCTCCTCTTCCATTTCCTTGCACTCTTCTCCTCTGGTTTTAGCAGCCGCCTTGCAATGCTTTACCTGCTCTTCCCGGAAATAGTAATAATTGAGATAGGAGGAAGGAATGGACTTGATTGCCTTGAGTAAGGGCTGCTGCATCTCTATTTCATGAATGTTCTTCATTGTTGTTATCTTATGATTATTCTCAAGAATATCAGGAAGCACCTCCCTGCCGTCTACACGCACCCCGGTAATCCAGCTCAGATGATTTAACCCCACATATTCATAGTCAAACTCCTGGGCTCCTCCCGGAAGCTTCTCCTTTATATCCTTTAGCATGTTAATCGGGCAATTACACAGTCCCACCGCCTTAACAGAAGTGTGGTTTAAGATAGCCTCTGCAATCATCCCCGCCGGGTTGGCAAAATTAATCAGCCATGCATCCGGTGCAAGCCGCTCCATTACCTTGGCAACCTGATATATCACCGGTATCGTTCTAAGACCCTTCATAAAGCCTCCGGCTCCTGTGGTTTCTTGTCCCAGCAGATCATACTTTAATGGGATCTTCTCATCCCGGATTCTGGCCTCCAACTTGCCAACCCTCACCTGTGTCAGTACGTAATCCGCCCCCTCAATTGCCTCCTCCAGATCCTTGGTCATAACAACCCTGCAAGCCATGGCATTCTCGTGAAGTATCCTCTGTGTCAGACCTCCCACAATCTCCAGCTTTCTATTATCGATATCCATTAAATAGATTTCTGTTACCAGCAGGCTCTCTCTTCTTACAATAAAGCCTTCGATTAGTTCTGGTGTATAGGTGCTTCCTGCTCCAATCACCGCTATTTTTAAACCTCTCATCCTAATCCTCCATTCTGTTGTGTAACCTGAACTTGATTGCTCCTTCTATTTTGTCCTGCACAAGCCTTTGAAACCTCTTCTATACCCGGAGTGTTTTCCTATACCGAGCCTTTTAGCGTATATCCATTCATCACTTCAAAGGTTTGAATTAACTCATAGAGATCAAAGATTGGCTGCAGCTGTGCTTCATGAATCCGAATATATTCTTTCAGCTTTTCCCACACATTGTGAACCCTCTCCATATCCCCACTGCATCGATATGCCATCATCCTTGTCATCATTAAGGTGATTGTTTTATGATAGGGCAGGTAATCCCAGGATTTTTTCTGACTTTCATACACCGGTGGTCGATGACCTTGAAGAAGCTCTTCATAAGCCTCACAGACCCCTTCCAGTTCTCTGTAACCTTCCTGAATCTCCTCTGTAGGCTCCGTAATCTCTCCTCTAAGATATTGGGGCGTAAATAGCTCAGAAAACCTGCTCATGAAGCTGCGGCACAGATCCCCTTCTGCACCAAAGGCATCCATAAAATATTCCAGGGTCATTTGCTCGAAGTCAGCGCCGGTATTCCAAAGCGTCTTAGCCATAACCGTTACTGCCAAGCCCGTCGGATAAAAGGCTCTTTGGCATTGACAGCTGATCAGCCCCTGCAAGCCTATTTTCGAAAGATTTTGAACATCCTTATATATGGTTCTGGCGGTAGAAATATTGCCCGGATCATAAAAGTGATCCCACATCAGATAATAATCAAAGTGAAAGCTATCACCCTGGAACTGTCTTTGCCAAGCCTGTAACAGAGAAATATTTTCCCCAATCGTTTCCGGCATGTTCAGTGCGTTTCTGACATAAGGCCGGCATGTATTGCTGATATCCGTCTGTTCAAAGGAGGCGGAATAAGTTCTGGATATAGGCGCAAACATCATGATAAAGCGATCCGGATTGAGTATGCGATATTGCTGCGGTGCCCAGAGAAGGTCATAGTATAGTAAAAATACTATTTTTGTCTTAATTCGATGCTCCGTTAAGCTCCGGTCAAGCTCATTCAAGATTTGTACGTAGTAGTCCGTGGGTATCAGCTTTCTGCATTCCTCACATTCACACTGATTATTTCTGCCATCCCCGATCCAAAAATGTAGCACCTCCACGTTTTGATGCACCTCTAAATAATCAATCACGCTCTGAATCATTTTGTGGTGCACCTCCGGATTGGAATAGCAAAGATTCAGATTCAGTGGAATATGATCTGACATCCTTCGTTTTCCATCCAACATTGCAAAATATTTTTCAGTCTCGTGCGGGTAATTTGCATCAACCGCTTCCCAGCTGATACCGGGGATACCAAAGGCTTCACACGTCCAGCCATGTCCGACGCCGTGGTAGATTAAGCTTCTCTTCTTGATCTCCCTTTCCGCAATTCTGGTGAACTCTCTCGCTTTCTCCACGCTGAAATCATTTTTTTCCAGCGTGTCATTGTCAGTATGATGGTACCAGCGCTCAAAGAAGGTATAGCCCTCCCTGAACTGAATAAAGTAGCTGTTTAGTCCCAGCTTAGGCAGCCAATCAATCATTTCCAGTACATTCTCAAGGCTTACGGCACCCTCAATGCAGATTCCCCTGTGCCTGTAGGATGGTTTTTCATGAATCTGTATGCATAGTTGGCTGATATCCACCTCAGGGATAATCTCTCCCTCCGCACCCGGTCTAATCCACCTACAGCCCGCTGCGGTAAGAACCCGGTAAACCGCCAGTAAAATACTTCTGGGATTTAAGCCGGCAATCACTCCCTGACCATCCTCCACCTTGGCATATACCTCATCTTCTGCAAAATCGAGCCTTTGAACCAGGGGCGGAATCTGAAAATCGTCCAGACTCCCAATCTCCCAATGGACGGAAGGTGAATCCTCGGCCTTGTCCATCATTAATGTCATATACTTATTCAACTCTTCGGCTGCGAATCGTACTGTCTCATTCTTCTTTAATTTTTCACAGATATCGATATGAATCATTCGGTACTCCTTATACTTATATTAAAAATCGGGTAATTGCGAAACTCAGAAACTGTGGTGATTTTTCATGCAACTAATGTGGTTTTCTATGAAAAACTGAGCGAAACCTGCGTGGAATCTGCGTGGAGCAAAGCCCTTCCCGGATGCCGCCGAACGTCCAAGTCCGTCCACATTCTTTTCTCTATTGTAATGCTAATATCACTGGAAAAACAAGGGTAAAATGCTGCGAGTAAACATGATAGTGAACGGGGCTGCCGCACCTACAGCACTGGAGATATGACTTACCATAGCTATATTTGCGACAGCCCCGTTTCATTATAAACTAACTATTTTTTTGCCATGAAAGCTTCTAATTGTGCATTTGCTTCTGCAACAACCGCATCAATACCATTGTCTTTTAATTTCTTGATGAACTCCGGTAATTTTTCTGCCGGATCAATGGAACCGGTATTTAATGCGAGTGCATATTCTGCGGCTACATTGGAAAGGGCTGCAAGCTCTGTCTCAACATTTGCGGGGTTAAAGGTGAAACCAATATAAGGAACCATCTTGGAACCAGCATAGAATTCCTTGAATTTTTCTATAAAGTCACTTCCCTGACCTTCCTGAGGAGGAAGTAAGGTCACATTACCCATTCCATTTGTCCAAGGAATGTAGTCTTTACGCTTATCTGTAAATACTGCTTCTCCCTGATCATTTAAGTTATAGTGAACACCCTCAATACCAAAGTCAAGCAAGGTCATAAGATACTTGTCAGTATTCAAGAGATTCAGGAACATTAATGCACGCTCCGGATTCTTGGAAGCAGTCGAGATAGCCATTAATGCCCCCTGAGAAGAGGTTGAATCAACATAGGGAGGGGTCGCAGGAACCATTTCTACCTTAATGCCACGTTCTTTACTAGCCTGTGCCTCATAGCCGTATGCATAGCTCTGTGTACCGATTAAATATTCACCGGTGAGTTGTTTTGCCGAACGGGTGTCGTTTGCCTGATTTGCATTGCTCATTGCCGGATCAATATAGCCGGCCAGGTAATATTCACGGGTTTTTTCCACAAACTTCTTATACTCAGGAGATTCAAACTTACTGATAATCTTGTTACCATAGATTCCATCTGCGGATGGATCGGTAGGGTTAATGTAGTAAGAGAGAAGATTATTGGTGCCGGAATCACCAGCTAAAATTGTGGAGTTATCAACCATTCGTTCCAGCACGTTACCTTCCACCAATAGCGGATAGAAGTCTGGACCCTCGCCCTCTTTCACCTTCTTAAGGATATCTCCGAAGGTATAGTAATCCGCATTCTTGATATCATCAACGGTATAGCCATATTTCTCAAGTAAGGTTACATTCACGTCCCAGGTATTCTGTGTTGCGATATCCTTATAACCAGGAATTGCATACACACCAACACCGTCAGAGCCTTCAATTGTTGCCCCCTGCTTTAACACATCAGGAAGAAGAGCCCAAACATCAGGAGCGTATTTCTCAAGTAAATTGTTTTCCGGATCATCGAGGCGAACCCATGCTCCTTTTTTAGCAAATGCATTATATTCATCTGCGGACCAGGAGCAGGTAAAGTAGATATCCACATCATCGCCGCCGTTAATTGCAAGCACTGAATTATTATCAAAATCTCCCCAGGTACCCCAGATTGGTTCCAGAGTTACATTGATTTTTTCCTTTAAGTATTCATTTGCCTTCGCCAGTACTTCCTTATCATCTGTCACATTACTTCCGTGCAGATACCACTTCAGTGTTACCGGTTCTAATGTGTCAGTCTCAGTATCGCCGGCAGTTTCACTTACTGAACTTGTCGGGGTTGTCTCGCTTCCCGGTTCATTCTTTAACGTTTCATCACCCTTAGGGGCTTTGCTGCAACCTGCCAATGATGAAACTAACAGCAGGATAGACAATAGAACTGCAAGAAATTTTTTCATAGTAATCCTCCATTTATTTTTTTATGTAAGCAGTGGCTTTCACCGACCGTTCTTACCCCTTAACGGAACCTATTGTGAGACCTGATATAATGTAGCGCTGAAAGAAAGGATAGGCACAGGCAATCGGTACTACGATTAATACCACCAGTGCCATACGCAGGCTCTCCTGGGGTATATCCCTCATAATCTTTGCTGCCTCCGTACCAATCTTATCGCTGTTTCTAACCAAGAAATCCACTTGATTTTGCATCTTGGTCAGTAAATACTGCAGCGGGAAATACTTTGCATTACGGACATAGAGCATTGCTGTAAACCATTCATTCCAATAAGCAAGGGCATTGAGCAGCGCTACGGTTGCTATACCCGGCTTTGCAATCGGGAAGATAATCCGGAATAGTGTGTTATACTCACCGCTTCCGTCAATTGCTGCGGCTTCAATTAATTCGTTTGGAATTGAACTCTGAAAGAAGGTTCTCATAATAACGAAGTTGAAGGGATTCACCAGCAGCGGTACAATCAGAGCTGCATAATTATCATTTAGCCCCAGCACATTCTTCGATATCATATAGGTTGGCGTAAGCCCTCCTCCGAAGATCATGGTAAAGAAAGCAAAGAACATAAAAAACTTTCTGTATTTAAAGTCTGGCCGGAACAACGCATAGGAATACAGAGCACAGATCAGTACACTGAGTACGGTTCCCAGTATCGTAATAAAGAAGCTGTTCAAATAGGATCTCCACAGTATATCGCCCATCTCAATTACATAATTATAGGAGGCTAAGGACCAGGCAATCGGTTGAAAAGAGAATCCGATCTGATTAATACTCTTTTCTGCTGAAAAAGAGATAATAACAACAAAGATAAAGGGAATGATACACAACAGGCAAAACAGACCAATGATTATATTAATGATTGCCTCGGCCGGCTTGCTGACTTTATTCAGCCTGGATTTTTTATTTCTGATTTTCCTATCACTACTCTTATTCATCCTTCTTTTCCTTTCCTTAAAACAGACTGCTTTCTTTATCAATCTTACGCACAATGCCATTCGCTGCCATAATGCAGATAAATCCAACGATATTTTGCAAGAGTCCTGCCGCGGCGCTCATGCCGATATTATTGGTGGCCGTCAGCGCTCTGTACACATAAGTATCGATAACCTGCGTCGTCGGAAATAGCGGTCCCGAATTCAAAGGAACCTGATAGAATAATCCGAAATCAGCGTTAATAATCTTACCTACATTCATTATGAATAAAACAATAATAATGGTTCTCAGATGGGGCAGTGTCACATAAAGAATCTGCTGCCATTTGGTTGCACCATCGATGCTTGCAGCTTCATACTGTGAAGCATCAATGCCGGTGATTGCCGCCAGATATAGGATGGTGGAATATCCGACCCATTTCCACATGGAAGCGATTGTAAGAATAATCGGCCATGGGGCAGGATCGTTATACCAATTGATGGGCTGCATCCCCCAATTCTTTTGCATATGTACTAATAGTCCCTGGGTAGGATCTAGAAAAGCAATCACGAAGTAGCTAACAACCACCCAGCTTAAGAAATAAGGAAAAAACATTAAGGTTTGATAGGTCTTGGCTATAAAACGGTTGGTAATCTCATTCAGCATGATCGCAAAGGAAACCGCAATCACAAGACCCATGACAATCCAAAGGGCATTATATCCAATTGTGTTACGCAGCATAATCCAGGAATCCGAGGTTTTAAAGATAAACTCAAAATTTTTTAATCCAACCCAATCACTATGTAATAGATTATTCAAAAGGGTAGGTTCTTTCGTGTAAATCTTATACTGCTTGAAGGCCATTACAATACCAACCATTGGAAGGTAGCGCAGCAAGATCAGCCAAATCGCTCCCGGGGCAACCATACTTAGTAAAAGCAAAGTTTTTTTCTTTTTTGCAAATCGCTTTGGATGCGACTTGACTTTGGTAACAGATTCAGCCATAGTTTTCTCCTCTTAATCATAATTACTGTATAGGCAATTGCGAAACAATATAGTTTTTTTGCAATTATATACACAACGAATACTATTTCTTCGCGGGGGCGTTTCCTTCGGGCTTAGCTTCCGCTTCGATACACTATCCGTTGTGTATACAATAGCTTCAGTTAATGAGTTTCCCAATTACCTAATAACGACTGCCAGGTAAATGGGAAGCCAGCAGTTTCACCACATACCGCATTATTTCTTGTTTCGTTTTGTTTAATTTATACAATCATTTTATACTATATTTGGGATTGAGTCATTTTACAGATTTGTTGTTTTTTGGATATGCTTGCCACTTGTAAGAATTTCAGAATATTTCAGCAGGGATAGTGCTCCAATTGTTTTCTAATGTCCTGTCAGAAACCTAAAGGTAATAGTGGAATGACTGATCGTATGAGCAAAGATAAAATCTCCGGCTTATCATCTGTTTCCTTGATTATTTTCCTCCTCTTTGCTATAATCGTTGTGAACTAATCCAAGGAGGTGTCCCATGAATTTTCGTATTCCGCAAAAAGTTAATATGATAATCGAAGCGTTGATGCAGCAGGGCTATGAAGCTTATGTTGTGGGCGGATGTGTCCGCGATATGGTGCTTGACCGGGAGCCGGAGGATTGGGATATTACTACTTCTGCGACTCCACTGGAGGTGAAGAAGATTTTCCGGCGCACGGTTGACACTGGAATTGAACATGGTACCGTGACCGTTTTGATAGAGAAAGATCATTATGAGGTGACAACTTACCGTTTGGACGGGGAATATGAGGATAACCGCCATCCCAAAGAGGTTTCCTTCACCTCAAGCCTGACGGAGGATTTAAAACGCAGGGATTTTACCATTAATGCAATGGCTTATAATGAAACAGAAGGCTTTATTGATCTGTTCGGCGGTATGGAGGATATTCAGAGGAAGCTGATCCGATGCGTCGGCAGCGCAGAGGAACGCTTCAGTGAGGATGCCCTTCGTATTCTTAGAGCCGTACGCTTTTCTGCTCAGCTGGGCTTTACCATCGAAGCAGAGACTCTGGCGGCTGTAAGAGCAAAGGCAGCTAATTTAAGTAGCATTAGCGCAGAGCGCATCCGTGTGGAGCTTACGAAGCTTTTATTGTCCAATCATCCGGATCGCCTGCTTGACCTTTATGAGACAGGAATTACAAGGATCGTGCTTCCTGAATTTGATTCGCTTATGATAACGGAACACAATAATACACATCATATTTATTCCGTTGGGGAGCATACCCTGAAAACCGTAGAGGCAGTCGCAGGAAGGCAGGAGTCCTCTGCTTTTGATGTCCGAGAGCGCACTATCCTTCGGTGGACAATGCTGCTGCATGATATTGAAAAGCCCAGCTGTCTCAGCATTGGTAAAGACGGTCAGCATCATTTTCACGGACACCAGGAGAAAGGTTCCAGTACTGCAAAACGTATTCTCAGGCGCCTAAAATTCGATAATGATACCGTTGACAGCGTTGTTCACTTAATTCGCTGGCATGATCATCGGTTTGAACTGACACCTGCAGGTATGAGAAGGACGATGAGTAAGATCGGCAAAGAATATATGCCTTTGCTATTTGAGGTGTACCGGGCTGATTCCTCTGCCAAGAATCCCATCTATGGGGAGAAGAAACTGGCACAGCTGGAAGAGGCAAGACTCCTTTATCAAGGCGTCCTTGACCGGGGCGAATGTGTGAATCTAAAGGAAATGAACCTGAATGGTAAGGATCTGATTACCATGGGTATGAAGCCGGGCAGACAAATTGGGGAGGTACTTGCTTATCTGCTGGAAGAGGTTTTAGAGAATCCGACCTTGAATGTGAAAGATACTTTATTAAATATGGCAAGGGCAAGAACCACTTAAACTGGTCTTGCCCTTTCTAATTTATAATTTCATTTGTTTATAAAAAACAGTTTGCCTTATGCCTGCCAGAAGCTTTCAAATATTAGGAAGCGGTATAGAAAATAGAGGTAATTACAATACTCTATCCGTATCATAATTACCTCTATTATATATTCAAGCTTAACTCAATCTTATTAATTAGTACGCTTTCCCCCAGTAAGTCATGGTTTTCGCAGGTTTTCCACAACATACGCAGGTATCGGCAAGCTGTTCCTGCTCAAATGGCATACAACGGGAGGTCGCACCGGTTTTCTCTTTGATCTCCTTCTCGCAAGCCTCATCCTGGCACCACATAGCTTTAACAAAGCCTGGCTTTTCTGCGATGGTCTTCTCAAACTCTTCCATGTTGGTTGCAACATAGGTATGAGAATCGCGATGATTTCTTGCTCTCTCTAACATATCAGATTGCATGGTCTCAAGCACTTCACCAGCCTTTGCAACGATATCATCCAATGACACCACAATCTTTTCGCGAGTATCTCTTCGAACGATAACTGCTTGATTTGCTTCGATATCCTTAGGTCCGATCTCAATACGAATCGGAACACCGCGCATCTCCTGCTCGCTGAACTTCCAGCCCGGGCTCTTATCTGAGTTATCTACTTTTACCTTAAAGCCGCTTAATTTTTCTTTTAACTCAAAGGCTTTGTCAAGAACTCCTTCTTTATTCTGATTGATTGGTATAATCATAATCTGGGTAGGAGCAATTCTAGGAGGTAATACCAAACCGCTGTCATCACCATGCACCATGATGATAGCGCCAATAATTCTGGTTGACATACCCCAGGAAGTCTGATGAACATACTGAAGCGTATTATTCTTATCGGTATATTGAATTCCAAAAGCCTTCGCAAAGCCATCACCAAAGTTATGGCTGGTACCGGATTGTAATGCTTTTCCGTCATGCATCAGGGCTTCGATGGTATAAGTTGCATGTGCTCCTGCAAATTTCTCTTTCTCAGACTTACGTCCTTTGATCATCGGGATTGCCAGCACCTGCTCGCAGAAATCAGCGTATACATTTAACATTTGCACGGTTCTTTCCTCTGCATCCTCAGCAGTAGCATGAGCGGTGTGACCCTCCTGCCATAAGAACTCCATGGAACGAAGGAACGGTCTTGTGGTCTTCTCCCAGCGAACAACGGAGCACCACTGGTTATATAACATCGGAAGATCTCTGTGAGACTGAATGATCTTTGAGTATAAATCACAGAATAAGGTCTCGGAAGTAGGTCTGACACACATTCTTTCCTGCAGCTTCTCACCACCTCCATGAGTTACCCATGCAACCTCCGGCGCAAAGCCTTCTACATGGTCCTTCTCCTTCTGTAATAAGCTCTCCGGAATAAACATCGGTAAATATACATTCTCTACCCCGGTATCCTTAAATCTCACATCCATCTGCTTCTGAATATTTTCCCAAATTGCATATCCAAGAGGTCTCAGGATCATACATCCTTTAATACTGGAATAATCAATTAATTCTGCCTTCTTTACAACGTCAGTGTACCATTGAGCAAAATCCACATCCATGGAAGTAATTTGCTCAACCAATTTCTTATCCTGTGCCATACTATCATTCTCCTTCATATAATTTAATCTAATTAGGTAATTGTGAAACCTAGAAACTTAAGCTATTGTATACACAACATATACTGTTTCGAAGCGGAAGCTAAGCCCGAAGGAAGCGTTGAAGCGAAGAAATAGTATATGTTGTGTATACAATTACAGTAACTATATTGTTTCGCAATTGCCTAATTTCATCTAATTCGTTATTCTGCAATTTCTTTATATTAATTTAATAAAACTCTCGCCGTAACTATCAGCTTCCCTCAGTTTTTCAACTTCCCTTGGCTTTTTTAATTTCCTGTAGTTTTTTCAACTTCCTTCAGCTCACACAACTTCTTCACGCTTTTTAACTTCGTATTTTTTGCATTTCCAAAGCTATTCAAATACAACAATTCAAAAGCTAGTACTAGTGCAAATAACGCTATCCATACACAACTAATGCATTCATTCATCACCTGCATCACCACATGGCTAAATTCAATACCTATATCCCAGCCAAGAGGGGTATGTGACCTGCTTTATGGCGAATTGCGTCTAGCCCGAGCAGAAAAGCAGGTCACGCTCCTCTTGGCTGTACATCACCCTCCGGGTTCTAATCACGCAATAAAAAAAGCCCCTTCAATCCGCAAGGGACCGAAACAGCTTCGGCGGTACCACCCTAATTAACTGCCGCTACCGGCAATTCTCTTTTTTCCGTTAACGCCGGATATACGTTGTACTTGGGGGCTGCGCACTCCTTGCTGCTGCGCTGTCCTTTCATACAAGGCTCCGAGATCGGTTCAATAATATCTATATAAGAAGCTTCCACCGTTACTTCTCTCTCTGCAATAAGATAATTACCTACTATTTCTCTTCATCGCCATAGAACGAACTTTACTAACTTAAATAATGTCATTATTTTATGCTAGAATAACCGCTTTGTCAAGCGGTTATTCCTTTGTTTCCTTGTGCAGCGGCATCTCTTTCTTCTCCGCTGCCTTTTCACCTCGATCAGTGACTGCTTTATAGATCGTTTGAATAATAATCAGACCAATCGGCCCTAGAATAAAGCCCGCAATGGAAAATAACTTTAATCCAATGTACATAGCGATTAACGTAAATAAGGGCTTAATACCGATCCGATTTCCGATCAGCTTCGGCTCTAATATTTCTCGAACAATTTGACACGCCAAAAAGGTAGTAATTAAAATAGCCGCCGTATATATTTTGCCCGTAATTACCATAATAATTGACCAGGGTACCAGGATCAGACCGCTGCCCAAGACAGGCAGGGCATCCATAATTGCTATTCCTATTCCTGCAAGAACTGCATATTCGTTTTTTGTTAAGGTTAACCCAAGGATACATATCCCTGCTATTGTTACCATAATAATTAACTGAGATCTAAGGTATGCCATACCTGCCTCGGATAATTTTGAAGTTACTCTGTGAATATCCTGGTACAGACTATTCTTCTCGAATTTCTTATGAAAATCCGGTAAATCCTTTACGATTAGGACAGCTGCCACAAACACGATAAGTAAAATACCAATAACTCCTATTACCCGAATGGTAATTGAAATCGAATGCTGTGTTATCTCCGGTATTACCTGTGTTTTTACCTTGTTTACTGTTTGAAGCATATTCTCGTCCAGAGTGGATCTCATGGTGCCGCCATCCAGCCCGAATAGTTTGTCACAGTGTCCGCAAATCTTGTCTAGCTTACTTGCAATGATATCCAGATATATGGGTAAATTACGAATAAAGGCAATTGCCTGCTTTACGATAATATTAATCAACAGGACGATACTTGTTCCAAATACAGCAACAAGTAATATCAGAGCTCCTGATCCTCCAATTATTCTGGGAATTTTGAATTTATGATATAAGGACTCGGTGACAGGCCGTACAATCCATGCCAAAAAATAGGCAAACAGAAAGGGTAATATTAAAGGAAGCAGATATTTAAAACCCAAATATACTCCTATGGTAATTCCGACCATAAGAATCAGCGCTCTTGTCTTGTTGGAGCCTTCTTCGCTCAGCTTCATGCCGTCACCTCCCGAGTTATAATAAAGAAAAAACTGTTAAGAAATTGATTTAACAGTTCTTGTTTTTCAAACTACAAGTGAATCAGCGTTGCTGATTCACTTGCTATTATAAAAAGATTTATATAGCAATAAATCCTCTTATCGATATTGTTTGCCAAACATAATTTTATATCCTCGGGGATAATTTCTAATTATTTAGCTAATATTATGTAATTTATCTTTAAAATGTCATAAACGTTATTCTATGTTAATTTTTCTGCTAGTTTCATTCCATATGGCATAATACTTTACCAAAGATTGCACTTTTTGAAACTCAACAGCTACTACTATTTTTCATAAATTATAGCGTTTCGCAATTGTCTATATCCTTTATTTTCATATCCTCCAGCAAGATATGATGAATGAGCCAGTCTTTTATAAATAAACAGATACTGATCAGCTCCTTATCACGAATGCTTTGAGCTTTATGATTTTCCATAAATTCATTAATGCGCTGCTTGAATTTATCATGATATTCCTTATGTACTTGATAACCCTCATAGGCGATCTTTAATTGATACTGCTCTTCGTGCTCCAGGTGGGTATTCACATATTCAACCAAAAATTCCAGCAACTCGCCATAATACTCATGCCCCTGCCCTTCTCTCAT
>JAEWMZ010000077.1 GCA_023392995.1 Bacillota bacterium | reverse complement strand
ACCATATCCAAAAGCGATTGCTTTTCCTAAGGCTCCGGTAGCACCGGTCAATAGGGCAACTTTTCCTGATACATCAAATAAATTATTAACAAACTGTTTTTCAACTGCCATTTTTTATATGCCTCCTATGATTTTTTTGGAGGCATTGGCCTCCTTTGGTTTATAGATCTCTACCTTTTAATTATTATATTAGTTTTACGCCTGTGGATAGTTGATAATTACTAACATTCTAGCAGGCAGATTAGATTCATTGATTAAGTAACGTCCTTCATTGGGAGCAAAGGAAATTGTCTCATCCTTATGGATCACATACTTGTTACCCTCTTTATCCGTAACGGTCATTTCACCCTCTAACACATAATATACCTTCTCTAGTGGGTTATCCTCGTAAGCATACTCTGCTCCGCCGCCAGGCAAAAAAGTTGAAACACCCATCCAGAACTTCTCTGCTCCGGTTTCCTCTTTTCCGTGAATACGCATTGCTGTCATTCCAAAATGACCTGGTGCATTGTAAGACTTTAATTCCTCTAATGTTCTTTTTACCATTATTAAATACCCCTTCCTATTTTATAGTTTTATTATTTATTAATGTCCTAAATCTTTTTAATAAAAGCGTTAACCTACTCTACTACCTGGCCTGCACATGTGCATTGAACCTGATTCGGATTCCAATCTACAGGATAAATCTCATTCCAAGCTATACTCATTTGTATCCTCCTGCTCTCAATTGACTTAGGACATTCATATCTTACTTGTAATCTTCGAATCCACTCCAGGCAGCTACACCCGTGTAGCTTTTTGGTGTTTCCAGCTGATCTAGAACGCGAATTGCTCCACTGGCCATTGCTTCCATCTCAAATTCTCCCGGATAAGCTGATACAGGTGCAATATAGGAGCATGCCTCTGTGATTTGGGCTACCAGATCCTTGTTATATACCATTCCGCCGCCCAGAAGAATTCCATCCACCTTACCGTGAAGAACTGCTGCCATGGCACCAATGGCTTTTATAATCTGATAAATCATGGCATCCCAGATTAATTTTGCATAACGATCTCCTTGTGCTGCTCGATTGCTGATCTCAAGTGTATCTGCTGTACCAATCAGATCAACCATACCGCCATTTCTTGTACATTTTGCCAGCATTTCCTTTTCACTGTACTTTCCTGAAAAGCACAAGCGAATCAGGGGGCCTGCGGGTACAGCTCCGGCTCTGGTTGGAGCCATAGGGCCTTCCCCTTCTACGATGTCTGTTCCATCTACCATTTTTCCGAGTCTATGAGCAGCAATGGAGATACCACCGCCAATATGGCAAACTACAAAATTGCATTCCTCGTATTTCTTACCAATGGATGCTGCATGTCTGATTGCGGTCTCCTTTTGATTTAAGGAATGAATATGGCTGGCACGTGTAATTTCCTTAATGCCTGTTACTCTTGCAATATCCTGATACTCATCCACATCCGGAGGATTTACAACAAATTCCCTTCCACCGTATTCCTGACAAAACTCATGTGCTAACTGGCTTCCCAGCTGTGCCGGATGAGTTACGCCGTTGGCACCGATTCTTGCATGCTCCAGCAAACTGTCATTAATCTCATAGGTTCCTCCTTCCAGCGCCAGCAAACCGCCGCCTCTGCCAACAAAGGCATCCACGCCTTCCAGGGAAACCTGATTCTCTTTTAATAAGTTTAAAATCGTCTCTTTCCGATACAGACGCTGATCGGACAACTCTTTAAATTGTGCCAGCTTCTCTGCTTCATGGTTCACATTTGCAGAGTAAACTGTTTTGTCCCCTTCAAAAAGTGCTATCTTGGTGGAGGTAGAGCCAGGATTAATGGCAAATATTTTATATGTACTCACGACTAGTTTCCTCCTGCACGTACAACTGATATTGCTATGTTTCCAACCAACTCGGATACTGGTGCACTTCTGGAGCAATCACATACCACCTTCTTAAAGCCTTGAAGCACAGGGCCATAAGCATCTGCATGAGCAAATTGCTGTAACAGCTTTACGCCGATATTACCAACATTTAAGTCTGGCCAAATAATGATATTTGCTTTTCCGGCAACTTCACTGGGACGATTCACTTTTTTCGCTGCAACCGCAGGAGAAATTGCTGCATCCAATTGAAATTCACCATCAATCTTGTAATCCGGTCTAAGTTCATTGGCTATCTTTACTGCGCTGATCACTTTATCAATTAACTCATGCTCTGCGCTTCCTGTCGTAGAGAAAGACACCAAAGCACATCTTGGATCCCACCCAAGCAAGCTCTTCGCTGTATCACAGGCTGAGATCGCAATGCTTGCTAAATCTTCTGAAGAAGGATTTGCACATACCGCACTGTCACCAATGACAAGAAGCTCTCCCTCGGAACCCTGGTATCCTGGGATGTTGGCAATACCAACACTGGAAACTGTGGTCACTCCGTCCTGTAAGCCTACTACCATCTGACCTGCCAGGATAACATCACCGGTCGTATGGGACATACCGGCAAAGGTTGCGTCCACTTTACCAATCTCCTCTAACATCAGTGCCACATATAAGGAATCCTTGGATTTTCTCTTCATGGTTTTCGCACTGTTTATCGTATTCACTGCGGTATAAGCTTCAATTAACTGCTCCAGCTGTGCTTCCTCTTCGCAATCAAAGATCTCCATCTCTGAAATGTCTACCTTTGCTGTCTCCGCGTATTTTAATATCTCAGATTTTTTACCTACCAGCACTGGCTTACAAATTCCCCGGTCAAGGGATTCCTTAGCCGCCAGTAAAATCTTCTCTTCTTCCACTTCCGGAAATGCCACCTTGCATGGATCCGCAATGGCTTTCTGGAAAATCTGATCCATTACACTCATTCTTGTTCTCCTTTTCAGCGATTACTCATCATAGGTAATTGTGAAATTATTATTACTAAATTTTTCATACAAGGAGGTAACTTCCTTCGCTCCACGCTGATTCCGCGTAAGTTCCGCTCAGGAACCCACCCCCTTGTATGAAAAACCGCCCAGCTTACCCAGTTTCACAATTACCTGAATTACTGATCAACCCATAGAAAAGGGCTGTTAAACAACAGCCCTTTTATGTTATCTGTAAATATAATCTCCAGCCTGGTATTTCGGAGGGATCACAGGAATCTGAAGGAAGGATTCATATTTTCCACCTGTGTGGATTATATGGCTGCCTTTGTTATCAGTCTCCCATGCAAGCGGCTCGAACCAGCCTTCTCGAATATATCTTCCTGCGATTTGAACTCTGAGCTTCTGTCCCTTGTGCCAGATCTTACTGGAGGGAACGATAGCGATATCGACAGGAACTATTTCACCCGGGCTTAATTTTTCTTCTTTTAAATGTGACTGAACCGGTTCATAATCGGTGGAAAGCTTTTCATCCAGGGCTCTGTGAGAAACTCTCATCTTTCCCCAGGTACCAGGATGCGGCTCACCTAAGATATAAGTTGGTAACCAGTTGCCGTTTTCATCCGCCTTTTGGATATTCACAAACAGATCCATCTCATTATGACCCTCTGCCTCTACCCAAAGACGAAGCTTCATGTAACCAGTGATTTCTGTTTGCTGATCGAACTGGAAGTCAAAGTTTACAACGCCTTCATTCGCGTCATAGCTAACTTTGGTCTCATTCTCTATCGGCTCAGCTGCCAAGGACATATTGCTGGAATCCAGATACAACTTCTGATACTGGGTTCTTGCAAGAGGGAATTCTTTCTCAGGTCGATTGGTCTGATAATCACAGTCAAAGGCATCCATGACTTCTACACGATAGCGGGGTGTCATCTCCCAGCCATTGTTGATATTCCTTAAATAGCGGTCAAAGAAACGCTTTAAATCCTCGATATTGTCAGGATTATATAAATCCGGCCATTCTTGCTCTCTATGTGCTCTTAACCACTTTCTTGTAGAACGGATCTTTCTGAATGCATTGAAGGAACCTCTCAAGTGGAAATGACTCCAGGAAGCACATGCATAGGTAGGAATCTTTATTTTTTTGAAATCAGGAATTTTATCTTCCCAATAAGCATTCATTAAAGGATATTGTCTGGCCATAGCCACCTGATCATCAATCTTATTCGGACCAGTTAAGGACGCTACGATAAACTCATTAAACGCTAAAGCCGGAACGCCGCCTTCAAAGATGGATTCTCTATAAATATCAGTAGTTGCTTCCCAAGGTGCAATACATGCCAGGTGTGGAGGCTGTTGTGCTGCAACTCGAAACTGTGTCATAGCAACACAGGAGTTTCCGCCCATACCAACTCTTCCGTTACACCAATGCTGCCCAGCCACCCATTCAATGAAATCATAGCCGTCTTTTGCATCCTGTGTACCAAATAAGTTAATATCTCCTTCGGAATGTCCCGTACCTCTTGGATCTACGTTGGCAATGGCATAGCCGTGGCGGCACCAAAAGCCCGGATCAGGGGACTCAAATTTGGACATGGTGGAAATCGTTCCCGGGGGAACCCCCATTACCTGCCATTCAGACATACCGTCTCCTGGTCTCTTTCCATAGTAGCTCCATGAAACAATACATGGAATGTTCGTTTCTCCGACCGGACGATAAATGTCGGTATAAATTGTGGTTCCGTCTCTTAATACAACCGGAACATCCTGCTCGCAAAGGATTCCATCTTCATTCACATAGCTTCTTTGATTAAATTTGGCACAGAAACCATGTGCTGTAGATGCAATACCTTCCAGCTTGGATAGGTCCAAGCCTTCCTCAGGATCTACCGGAACTCTTGCCTGACGGTATAGTGTTTCAACTTCAACGCCATTGAATACTTCCTTTTTGGGAAATAACTCTGGCTGTTCCATCGGGTTCATTGGGTTCATCTGCTTCCTCCTTATTTTTCAAAATTACTAATCCTCTAAAAGCTCTACCACATAATCTGCAGCAGCTCCAATGGTGGTCTTTCTTTTAAAATCCATATAAGGTACTTCTACATCAAAAGCATCCTCTAAGGTTGTGGTTAACTGAGAGTAATTCACTGATTTCATTCCAATGGATTCAAAAGTTGTAGCTTCGTTATATTCACCTTTTCCAAGGACTGCGGTTAATCTCTCACTGATTTTTTCAATTATCTCATCTCTTAAGCTCAATTTTCTATCTCCTTTTCAAACAATTCATTGCTTTATATACTATGAGTATATATAATAAAAGACAGACATTCTATGGGACTGGGCACAAACTTATAGTTCTTAGAACCCCACTATTTGTGTGTTTGCACAAGTGTTTTAAACGATCAGGAGGAATGGCATGGAACTCTACGCTATCAAAGAACATTTACCCGATTATCAACTCCATCATTACGGAAATACCAATATTGATCACGATATAAATCTAATAAAGTTCTTCACGAAGGATCAGAAGAAATTCCTGAATCATGTCATCTACATGACCTCTACCCAGCACTTGCCGGCTGCTGAAACCCCTGGTGATTTTACACTTCTTTGCTATGGCGATTCGGTTGATTGGTCTGTTTATGCGAAATCCTCCTTTCATATCCTATATGTGGTAGAGGATACAGATCACATGGAATTATTTAATAAGATTCAGGATCTCTTGCAAAACATACAGCAGATTAATGCAGGCTTACACATGCTAATCAATGCTTTTTTTAAGGAACAGGGACTTCAATATTTAGCTGATGTAGCCTATCAGGTATTTGGAAACCCCTTATTCGTTATTGATAATAGTAATAAGCATTTAGCCGTTTCCTCCGGTATTATCTTTGATAATCCCTTTTTTGCGGAAGAGAATGAAGAGGGCTATATCAGTAAGCAAGGCTTATCCTTTATTAAGCAAACAAGGCTGGATGAAAAGATAAGGGCAAAGAATTCGGCCATCTATGTTAAAAATCCTTTGCATGGAATCGGAATGCTGGTAGATGCAATAACGATTAATAATATTGAGGTGGGACATGTTATGCTCTGCGAAATCGATCAGCCTTTTCAGGAATTCGACGCCGTTATGCTCCATCGAACCAGCCGGATTATCTCAATGGAATTGCAGAAAAATAGCTTTATTAATTCTAATAAAGGCTTTATGTACTCCTATTTCCTGGCGGATCTGCTGGACAACCCGGATATCGCCTACTCCTCCATTAAGGATCGTTTATCCATTCTTGGGTATGATTTAAAGGAGGAGCAGTATTTGCTCGTAATTCCAGCAAGAAGCTATCGAAATACCAGTACCAAGCTGGACATTATAGTAGATCAGCTGCATCAGATCCTTCCTAGCAGCATCTATGCTATTTATGAAAATACGATTGCTATTTTAATCAGTAGAAGCCGTAAGGATGGGATAAAAGAACAGGAATATCAAAGACTGATCTCATTTTTGGAGATAAATCATCTTACCGCTGGAATCAGTAATTTTTTCTACGAATTGAAAAATGCCAGGAGATTCTATCAGCAGGCTGTCAAAGCCGTGGAATTAGGACAAAAGCTTGAGATCACACAGCCGATTCACCACTATTCGGATTACTATCTTTATCATATCTTTGAAATGTGTGAGAATCAGGAGAATATTCGTTTTTTCATTCATCCCAGCATGTTAAAGCTGTTGGAATATGATCAGAATCATAGTACGGATTTTCTGCACACCCTCCATGAATACCTGGAGTCTCCAGGGCAGCCGACGCAGGTAGCAAAAAGGCTGCATGTCCACAAGAATACTTTGCTGTATCGTATGGATAAGATCAGAAGTATTATGGATTGCCAGATTGAGGAGGGCGATGAATTCCTTTCCTTTGGCTTGTCTTATAAGATTATGAGATATTTGAAGATGATATAGAAAACCATAGGGAGGAATGCAGCTTCACATGTATTTCCTCCCTGTGGTTTTTATATAGCGATAGCACCATGAAAGTATTCTAGAACTACTCCCATGGTGCTATCTTTGGCACACTAACGGACATTCGACCTTTAGGTCGCTCAATGCCGGATGTGAAATGCTCTACATTTCACACTATTCTCAAAAATTAGATATTAACAAATTAATAATTTTTCGAGGTTCTGCTTTAACCTCTTATCATAGACGTCTTCTTATAGACAACTTCGCCGTGCTTCTCGATGAAGGGAACAAATCTTATATTCCTGAGTGCAAACCCTCGGCACCATCTCTGACGTCTAAGTATCCGCTTTATCTTTCAATCATGAGCCGCAGGGAACCGGCTTCTTCGGGGTCTTTGGCTTAACTGCTCCAGCCTTCACTATTGCCCCTTCCTCACAAGCCTCCATACAGGCGCCGCACTGAATGCACTCTTCCTGATCAATGACATGGACATATTTTTTCTTGCCCAGAATTGCATCATCTTCACAGGCATCCGCACAATCCGTACAACCGATGCATAGATCTGCAAGAATATGATAGG
>JAEWMZ010000418.1 GCA_023392995.1 Bacillota bacterium | reverse complement strand
CCTTTAATAACTGCATTATGAACCTCCGCCACATCGCTTTCGATATCTTTTTAAAGTAACAACACATGTGTCATATTAATATTTCTTACGACATTTTTCAATTTAGCATTACTAATAAATAACATTACCCCTGCTTATAAACCTGTTTTCTTAATATCCTTCTGTATCTGACCGTAATCTTGTAAAATCACATCTCCACCCATTCCCTGATATAACAATTATTACCTTGCCTTGTATGGAAAGTCTTTCACATATGCAGCTCCTCAAAGGTTGCTATGCTGGATACCGCAGGGCGCTTCTTAAGAGCGGTACAAATGAGTTTTCATACACACCCTGGTGCTTATCTGCCTCAGATAAGCAAATAATTCTAACCAATTGGAAATACTGCGATATTGGAATTGCAAGATAAATCAGCCATGCTATAATAATAGTATATTGGACAAGGGGGTCATCCTGGTGCAGATAAGGAGAAGAAAAAGAAAAAAGTTATCCAGCAAAATATTTTTCAGTGTAACACTCTTAATCATTACAGGAATTTTTCAGCTGCTTTTCGAAAGCTCCATACTAAGATATTTTCAGTCCCAGCGCAAGCACTTGGAAAATAATATTGCCGAGGCTTACCTGACCGAACGAAACTCTACCTTTTCTTATGTGAATTCTGCACTGCAGTCCATGCTCTATGACGGAAGTGAGGTTCAGAGGGTGTCGGATGCCTTCAAAAGCAACGAGGTGAATGAAGCTCTTACCATCTTCGAACAGGTCAATTCGGTTTCCACTCTAAAAGATAAGTTTCGAAGAATGGTAAATACCTATGGGAATGATCTTAATTTTTTTTACTACGATCCCGCTTCAAAAAAGCTGGTAGAGTATGGTTGTTCCGACATCGATATCCGTGAAGAATTTTTGGATGGAATTCTGAAAGACATTGAAAACAAGCAATTAACTAACACCCGAAATAAAAAATGGTATCTGTATGATAATAATTATATCTGTACTGTTAACAGAGGTATGAAGGGCTATGCGGGCTGTTATATGCTGGCTTCCTCCTTTACTGAGAAGATTATCAATATGTCAGCCGAAGGTGGTATACGGGTGGCCTTATATGATAAGAAAAAACAGAACTCGTTTATTCAGGAACGAAAAAAAGACACTTCAATTACTACCTATATAACGAATGAGAAGCAGAGTGACAGTGACTTTAGAACGCTTCCATCTGCTGATTTTCAGGTAAATATCCAATTAAACTCTCAAAACATCACAATGCCCTTGGTTTTTCAATTTCTCTTCACACTATCTCTGGTTTTTTATCTGCTTCTTGTCGTCTGGACACTCCATGACTTGAAAAAGAACATTTTAGGGCAGGCCAACTATTTCTATAAGAATCTTTTACAATATTCCAATCAGCTGCACTTTCATGAGGAAAATGGGATTGTGGAGTTTGCAGAGGCTGCAAAGGTACTAAACCAGCTGGCAGAGGAAATAAACCGGCTTAAGATTGATATCTATGAGCAGCAGCTGGAAAAGAAAAAGGTAGAGCTGGACTATGCTCAGTTACAGATCCGCCCCCACTTCTATATTAACTGCCTGAATGTGATCTATAGTATGGCTCAAACTGGTAGAGTCAGTGAAATCCAAAACCTTACGCTTCAGGTGTCAAAATACTTAAGGTATATTTTTAAAAAAAGTGTAGCTCCAGTGCCACTGAAGGAGGAGCTGGACTTTTTGACGAATTTCTTAAAGGTGCAGGAAAGCATCAGCGGTTCAAAATTCCGGGCGGTAATCACCTTGGAGGAGGGCCTTGATTACTTTCCGATCCCCCCCTTAATCATTCAGACCTTCGTCGAGAACTCCTTAAAGCATGGTCTGGATATAGAAAAGCCCTTCCTGGTAACGGTGGATGCTGCAAAAGTAGAGCAAGAGGAAACCTCTTATGTGAAAATCCTCGTCAGGGATTCCGGCAAGGGTATGGATGCAGAGCTGTGCCGAAATTATAATCTTGGAAACTTTACTGTAGACGATGAAACCCATCAGATTGGGATCAGAAATGCCATCAAAAGAATGGAAATGCTCTATGGTGAAAAGGCTTATATTCACTTTGGCAATGATCCGGAGGGCGGTGCCGAAACCATTATGTTTTTCCCGATGATGGAGGTGTAGGTTACTAATAATTGAAAGGCACGGGGGTGTTAGAATGAAGATTTTATTAGTGGACGATAACAAATACATATTGGAGGCGCTGGGGCTTGGTATTGATTACAGCGCCCTTGGTTTTCATCAGGTGTTTACAGCCCAAAGCATGGAAAGCGCCTTGAGTATCCTTCAAAAAGAAACGGTTCAGGTAGTGATCGCAGATATTGAAATGCCAAATGGAACCGGCTTTGAGCTATTAGACTGGATTAACCGCCACAAGCCTCTCACTGTGACTATTTTCTGTACCAGCTATGCCAATTTTGATTATGCAAAAAAAGCGGTGGAGCTTCAATGCTTTGATTATTATCTGAAGCCCATCCAGTTCTCCGAGCTTTCTCATATTATCGAACGTTCGGTAAAGGAAAGCAGACGCCGGCAAAATATCGAAGAAAAAAGTAAGATGGGTGACAAATGGTTCAAAAGCATTGGCGAAAACCGGAAGCATTTCTGGATTGAGGCACTACTGATGATATATGCCTATTCAGAGGAGGAGCTGGAGGAGCTGGCACTCAGCCGGCAGCTGCCTTACCGAAAGAATGATACCTTTACATTAGCTTTAATGAAATTTACAAAGCAAAAATCTAAGATTGAATCCTTTCCCTTTTCCATGGAGCAGTTTGCCCTAAAAAACATTTTTGATGAGCTTTTCAGCCTTGAGAATATTCAGGTGGAGGCCTTTATCAAAAATGAGTACGATGCCTGGATTCTGATCCTTTCTGATATGAACCAAAGAACGACTATACCCTGGCGGGAAATTTTCCAAAAGGTAATCACCCAGGTGGAACCTGTTCTGGAAAGTAAATTGGATCTCTTTTATCACAACGGCCAACCTCTTTGCGAGATACGCTCCTGTTATCTGGCAATGGAGCAAGCCTATCTAAATCAGTCGGGTAGGGCAGGCGGAGTTCGATACTTTGAGGAGGATAAATTGGCCTGGCCGGAGGTTGATCCTGAGGAATCCGATCCTGTCGTGGAACAGATTAAGAACTATATCGATTCCCATTACCAGGAGCGGATCACCCGCGACAATATTGGCGATATCGCCTACTATAATGCTGCTTATCTGGCTAAGCTATTTAAGAAGAAGTATGGCTGTTCTCTGGGCAGCTATATTCTCGATTGCCGGATGGAGCGTGCGAAAGCGCTGCTGTCAGGCTCCAATCTGAGTGTTTCCGAAATAGCAATGGAGATCGGCTACGATAACTTTACCTACTTCTCAAGGCTGTTCAAAAAAAAGACGGGCTATGCCCCTAAGGATTACAAACGGCTGGAGCAAAAAAATGTATCACATAGTGCAAGTAACAGTATCAGAAAGTGAATGAATCCTGTGCAAAAAATCCTTATACTTGATTTTGTAAAGTATGAGGATTTTCTGCTTTACAGAGAAGATTCCCCTGTTATGGTATCTCTTAAAACTACTTGTGCCGGTCTGGAGTGTTCCGGTCGCTGTAATGAGTTTTCAGACACACCATAGACGAGAGCAGGGAGAAAAGAGGAGGAAAAGATTTATGAAAAAAAGAAAATGGATGGCCTTATTTCTAGCAACAGCCCTTACACTTGTGAGCTTAGCTGGCTGTAGTAAATCAGGTGACACTTCCAAAGTATCAACACCCGCAAATCAGGAGGGGTCAACTTCTGAGGGTACTACTTCTGAGAGTACCGCCTCGAATGAGGAGCCTTACGAGGCAACTCTCATGTACTGGGTTGGAAACGATGCCAGAGATGTAGACTCCGTAGAAGCTGCCTTTAATGAACTTACCATGGCTCAGCTTAATATAAAGGTAAACCTAATGCCTATTACATTAGGAACTTATATGCAGCAAATTCAGATGATTATGTCCTCTGACGATAAGCTGGATATTGTTCCGGTGTTTGGTGCCAATGTTGGCCCTTACATCGATGCCGGTTATTTGATTGATATCACACCTTACATCGATACCCTTGGTAAGGATATTGTTACTATTGTAGGAAAAGACGATATTTCCTGCTGCACCATCGAGGATTTTCTCTGGGGTGTTCCAAACATGCATGAAAGAAGCAACCCGAACTGCTTTGTTGTTCGAACAGACCTATTGCAGGAAAGTGGCATTAAGGCAGAGGACATCAAAACCATAGAGGATATGGATGCTCTTTACGCAAAGGTAAAACAGCTTCATCCGGATATGACAGTGTACAATGGTTCTTACAACTTAACCCCGCCTTACACCGCAACAACCTTTGATGCACTTGGCGGCGGAAATTATGGTGTTTTAATGAACAACGGCCAAGATACTACTGTAACCAACTTCTATGAGTCTGATGAATTTCGCAAGCTGGTGGATATCATGTATGACTGGAATAAAAAGGGGTATTTATCAAAGGATTTAGCGACCGGTACAGATTCCGGCGAAGCTTTAATGAGAGCAGGCAATACTTTCTCTTTTTCTTCCATGTGGAAACCCAATTCAAAGATGGAAAAGGATGCTATGACAGGCTTTGATACTACAGTAATTCGTGTTACTGAACCAGCCTGCTATACCTCCACCACGAATGCTCTTGGCTATGCGATCTCTGCCAATTCAGAAAATCCTGAAAAAGCAATGACCCTACTGAATTGGATCTATAAAACAAAAGAAGCAAACGATCTGCTCAATTGGGGAATTGAAGGAAAAGATTATGTTGTACAGGATGATGGCACCATCAATTATCCAGAAGGAGTTACAGCAGATAATGTTGGCTATCATCAGGATTTTGGATGGGCTATGTTAAATCAGTACAACAGCTATGTTTGGAATGGAAATGCTCCTACCGTGTGGGATGAATACCAGAAGGTTCGTGACAATGCCATCGTATCGAAAGCCTATGGCTTTACCTTTAATACCATTCCGGTTACAAATGAAATAGCTGCACTTACTCAGGTATACAATCAATATCTGCCCGCACTTGGTGCAGGCTCCGTCGATCCGGAAAGCGGTATCAAGGAGTTTAATGATGCTTTATACAGCGCAGGTCTACAGACCGTAATGGATGAGAAACAAAAGCAGCTTGATGCGTGGTTAAGTTCAAAGTAAAGAAGCAAAGGGAGATCCGTCATGAAAAGGGAAAAAAAGCGTAAAATGACCTGGGTGCAGTTCAAGGAATACATTCCTCTGTATCTCATGATTCTTCCGGGTGCGGTGTATTTATTTATTAATAACTACATACCGATGACGGGAATCATTGTTGCCTTCAAAAAATACAATAAAGCCAAGGGTATCTATCACAGTGATTGGGTGGGTCTGGATAACTTCGCTTACTTATTTCAACGGGATGCCTGGACGATTATCCGCAATACCATTTCCTATAATGTTGTATTTTTACTCCTGGGCACATCGGCTGGTATTATCTTAGCCATCCTGATTACAGATGTGGCATCAAAACGAGCGAAGAAAATATATCAAAGTGCAATTATGCTGCCTTTTTTAATCTCTATTATCATTGTAAGCTATATTGTATTCGCATTTCTTAGTTCAGAAAACGGAATTCTGAATAAGGGACTGTTGGCGCCACTTGGCTTAGCTACGGTTAATTGGTACTCCGAACCAAAATATTGGCCTTTTATCCTGGTCTTTGTTAACCTGTGGAAGGGCTGCGGTTACGGAACCCTGATTTATATCGCAGGTATTGCGGGCATTGATGGCTCCTTTTATGAGGCGGCAAGGCTGGATGGAGCCACCAAATGGCAGCAAATTAAGAAAATAACCATCCCCTGCCTGATTCCTTCCATCATCACCCTCACAATACTGGGTGTAGGACGAATCTTCTCTTCGGATTTTGGGCTTTTCTATCAAGTACCTCAGAACTCCGGCAGCTTATTTGATGTAACACAGACCATTGACACTTATGTATATCGCTCCCTGATGACCATGGGAGGTATGGGACGGTCAGCCGCCGCCGGGTTTTTCCAATCCATGGTAGGCTTTCTGTTAGTAATGAGTGTAAATGCGATGGTTCGCAAATTCAGCAAAGATAATGCGATGTTTTAGGAGGAACAGAAATGATAAAATCAAAAGCTTTCATTCGTTACCAGGTAGTTATCAATGCTATTATGATACTTATTACGATTATTATGGTAGGTCCCCTGGTACTATTATTCATGTCCTCCATATCCTCGGATGCCTCCCTGCTAAAATACGGTTATTCCTTTTTCCCCAGAGAATTTAGTCTGGCTGCCTATCAGTATATTCTGGCAAACGGAACAACTGTGTTTCGGGCTTATGGTATGACAATCGTGGTTACTGTCCTTGGAACAATCCTTAATCTGTCTTTATCCAGTTCCATGGCTTATGCTCTCTCTGTCAAGAAGCTGCCCTTTCGTAATATAATCAGCTTTTTTATATTCTTTACCATGTTGTTTAACGGCGGTTTGGTACCCTCTTATTTGATGTGGTCCAATACCTTCCATATTAAAAATACCATAGCGGCACTGATCGTTCCAAATTTCTTGTTAAGTGCAATGAATGTAATTCTGATCCGCACCTACTTTATGACCAGTATACCGGAAGCACTGTACGAGGCCGGTAAGATTGATGGTGCCAATTATTTTTACATCTTCCGCAAGATCGTTCTTCCAATGGGTAAGCCGATTATGGTAACCGTAGGATTATTTACCGGCCTGGGCTATTGGAATGATTGGACGAATGGTCTTTATTATGTCAATGATACAAAGCTCTATACCGTACAGCTGCTGCTTAATAAAATGATACAGGATGCACAGGCACTTCAGGCGAATGCTGCGGGGACTTCCGCAGGCGCACTGATGAAGATACCGACTGTGAGCGTAAGAATGGCCATTGCTTTCGTAGCACTGTTCCCAATCCTGGTGATCTACCCCTTCTTACAGAAATACTTTGCAGAAGGAATTGCTTTAGGAGCAGTAAAAGGATAACTATGTTACTGCAAGCACACACATGATGCCGGTTTATGCAATCTAAATATTGAGAAACACATCTTCATAGCTATGGTATTAATGAGCCTTTTGCTACTTGATTTTTAGATGTGAAAAGAATAGGAGTTTATTATGGCAAGATTCGAATGTAAATTGATTTCCTATGTATTAAAAAGAACCGTTGGAATAACCGTCGTTATTCCAACGACAACCATACCAGAGTCTATGGGCTTTGAAGGCACCACGCCAACTCATGTAATTAAAGAAAAATATCCTGTGCTCTATCTGCTGCATGGCTATGGTAATAATAATGGAGACTGGTGCAGCTACAGTAATATTGAGATGTACGCAGAAGAACGTAATATCGCTGTTGTTATGATCGCAGGTGAGAATAAGTTTTACCGGAATGTTCCGGGCGGGGATGAGTACTTCCGTTTTCTGGATGAGGAGGTTCCTGAATTTATCACCAATCTGTTTCCCATCTCTGATAAACCGGAGCATACCTATATTGCGGGTCTCTCCATGGGTGGCTACGGCGCAATGCTGCACGGCCTGAGCAGACCGGAGAAATATGCAGCAGTCGGCGCCTTTTCCGGAGCCTTTAAAGTGCCCGGTTTCTCAGAGGAGGATAATCCTGCTTATGATTGTGAATATTTATTCATGAAACAAAGTAAGGAATCGGCGCTTCTTCCACGGATTTATCTATCCTGCGGCACGGAGGATATGCTCTATCGGATGAATCTGGAGTTTAAGGAGCTTCTCCTGACCCAGGGTGCGGATGTGACCTGGATCTCTCTTCCGGATTACGGACACGAATGGAGATTCTGGAACATGCAGGTGGAGGAATTTCTGAAATGGATTCCCCGAACAGATACCTATACTAACCAGAATGTGAGAAAAATATAAGCTAAAAGATTCAAGTTTATATAAAAGTCAAATATACGTTTCCAAATAAATAAGCATACCTATTTATTTCTTCGGTATAAAGAAGACTTTTACACTTGAATCAATTCATCAATCATGAAGTAAGGTAAGTGCAATGAAAGAATTTTGTAATTACCTTAACATAATCAAAAGGAGTGTTTCTTCCCATATGTTCAGACATACAGGAAGTACACTCCTTTTTCATTTATTGATCGCCAATTGTGAAGCATAATCGAAATATAATGATATGATTTCTCTTTGCTGTAAATCCTTCGCTCTAAAGCGCCCAAACGATTACAGCTGAATTTAACGCAGGAACCTGTCCGCCTTCTATCCAACCACATAAAATCCTATGGCTGCAATGACGTAAATCGATATAAGCTTTAGTCCCTCCATCCAGTTGCTTCTTCCTGCCTTTACTACCTGGTTAGCGATGAATACGCTGGCCGCAAATAAAAACAATTCAATGGGTTTGAAGATAATGCTCATTGGTGAGAAGAAAAGACTGATCAGAACGGAAAAAGGAATTACAAAAAGTGCTATCTGCAAGCTGGAACCAACCGCTATCTCCAGGGAGATATCCAGCTTATTTTTTAACGCCATAATTACTGCGGTGGTATGCTCTGCTGCATTACCTACAATCGGTATCAATATTATTCCGACAAACATTTGCGAGATTCCGGCCGCCTGCGTCATTGGCTCTATGCTTTGTACCAAAAGCTCAGATTCAAGGGCGATCAGTACCGTAGCTATCGCTAATATAATAATACTTAAGGGCAGACTCCACTTGGTGTCCACATCCTCCGCATGGTCCACACCATACAAATCCTTCTGGTTACGGAAGGAATAAATCATACCAATCACGTAGATAGCCAGTAGTATAATACTGGTTATGGTGCTTAAGCATTCATATTTTGAAGTGATCAGGTTCTCCGGCACTCCCCAGGTAAATACCGCCGGAAGTGAGAGTCCGATTACAGCAAAAAGCAGCATAGTTGCAGTAAAGGTTCCTTGTTCCGCGTCATATTTTAATTCCTTGTGCTTTAAACCGCCAAGGAAGATGCTAAACCCAAGAACTAAAAGAATATTTCCAAGCACCGATCCGGCAAGGGAGGCTTTCACTACGTCAAATAAGCCTTCTTTAATTGCAAAAAAACTGATAATCAACTCAGTTGCATTACCAAAGGTCGCATTTAAAAAGCCTCCGAGCTTTGGCCCCGTATAAGTTGCTATCTCTTCCGTGGCCTCCCCCAGATAACCAGCCAGGGGTACGATCGATGCACAGGTAAGAATAAACATTAAGGTTGCATTCCAATGCATAAAATAGCCGATAAAACTGAAGGGTACGCATAGCAGTAAAATCTTTAAGTATTTCATAGCTGTCTCCTTATAGTACTTTCAAGTGACTTAGTAAGTATATATCTCTGTAAATGTTAAAAAAAATACAATATCATTCGCAATTATAATCCTACCAGACTGATTATTCAACCTTAATTATTTATAAATATTTGTTAATATTTAGTTACTAAATAAAGTATTTCAAGTGGTTTTTTATATTTTATATGCCCCCTTGAGCAGCCTCTTAAAAATCAGTGAATTCAAAAAATCACTCTTCCTATTTATTGATTTTCGGCTAACTCATTGTGAAAGAATTATAAATAATATCCGCCAGTGTTACTGAGTGATCTTTTGATTATCTTATGGTTAATGTAAATTATAAAAATACTCCTCTCTCATACTGAGTAATCTTTCGGTTATTTCATCGTTAATGAGAATTATAATCTAAATATTCACCTTCGATATTGAATGACCTTTAGTCCGATGGTTAACAAAGTGAAAAAGTGGAGCCCCCCATTGGCTTTTTGCCTTTCGCGGTCTCCACTTTCATATTATAATTTATCTCAGCATAATTCGCGATCCATTGTAAGGTAGTACATCCTTCTTGGTAAACGTTGCTCTGAAGTTAAACACTCCCGCATAACCCTTGTTGTCCCAGGCTCCTCCATAGGTTAATACATAAGAAACATCCTTCTTTGCAAGGTTATACCAGGAGTCACAATAATAGCTTGAAGTCAGCGCCCCATTTCCGATTTCACTGGGGAACATTATAAGCGGATGATTTTTATCATAGCCCATTTTCCTTACAATCATGTTGGAGGGGCTTCCAAACTGCTTTGCTGACAGCTGTACATTTTGAACCGGCAGTGTATAACCAACCTCTATTATTTCATTGTTTGGATAATGAATGTATAGTCTCGAATCTTTCACATAGGCACCATCTAAAAAGATAGAAACATTCCCCCAGAGATTCTCAATACCCCGGTATTTAAAAGAGGCTTGTCCGCTGTAGGTTTCCCTTGCTCCGGTAAGCCCAGATACCTGATCAGTTTCACCGTTCCTGGCAGGAATGCAGGTAATTCCAGTCTCTCTCTCGATAATATCCAACGGCTTGCCTGTGAACTTAATCTCCAAGGTCTCATTCCCAAGATCGTTAATCTCCGTAATCTCCCGCTGATATTCCTTTGTATTCTCAAAGACATCCCAGCTGCTTATTACGGCTGCTGCATCCCCGGTATGAAACTTTAAGGTCATCTTTGTTTTAGAGACTATGATACGATTTGTGGCCTTCTCTGACTTTACTGCATAATAGGAGGTCGTCTTATCCTTCAAAAGGTAGGGCATATTCACATTCCCCGAAAAGATGGATTGAGAATCCAGTACTGCTGTTTCCACCAGATATAGCCTCTGTGCTGTTAAAACAGAAAGCAGATCACATTCGGTAAATCCACCCGAATTTTGAATCAACTTATCCAGCTCCGTATAGGATTTTTTAATCCCCGGAAAGGTTCCACTGGTGCTTACTAACTTATTATTCTCAATACTAGACAAATACGCTCCAATATAAATATGATCCACTTCGCCCTTGGAGGTCAGAAAGGAGGGATCTACTGTAAAGCCCTCCTGTTTGTCAGGGCTGATCCATAAATATTCATAGTCGCCGATCACCTCCCGTTTACAATAAAACTTTGGAATTTCCACCATGATATTTCCTACACTCCCATCCATGGCAAAGCCCTTAGTACCGCTGTAAGTAATACTTCTGCTTCCATCTTTTTGCACTTTGACTGCGCAGACCTTAATATCAGACCAGGGATATATATGATCAAAATCATTCTGATAGGGTGTTAGCATCTCCTCACCGATGGGTGCATTAAAATGAAGACCGGCAGCGTCACCCACCCGTTCACAAACAGGGTTGCTGTCATTCCGATTCCATCTCACACCATAAGCACCGGTTCGAATTATTGTATCCGCTTCCTTCCAGATTATTTGAACCTTACAGGCTGTATCAGCTGAAATGGAAATGGTATTTCCAACCAACAGTTCTGGCACCTCCAAATTCAACACTTTTGAACTCTTCGTATCAGTGAGGGTCCATTTCTGCTCCTCCAAGCTTATGACCTGATTCATTGTCATCAGCGGCAATGACACTTTCCTTTCCTGCGGTTCCTGATAGTTTGTTGGAATGCCTCCATATTCGATCTGCAGGCGGTTATCCAACAAGTCTGAAGCGCTCTCTTTACGGTTAATATAATAGACTCGTGCAGCCACCGCATTCTCTGGTATATTGACTTTTGATACCGTCTTCGATTGAAGAACATCTCCTTCTATCTTGTATTTCTGCGGCTCTCCTTCCTCTGTCAATATCTTACCTTCTGCTGTCTTGAACTGCCAAGTAGATCTATTATGTGCAGTTCCGCTAAGTACGAGACTTTTTCCCTGCTTTGCGAGCACAGGAAACCACTTTGTGGTTTTATATAACTCAGAATGGGTTTCCTGAAGCTTCTTTTTTCCATAAATCAAATATCCAAAATCATCATTACCCCTATATAGATTCTTATCCTGTATCGTTATCGTGAGATTACCGCCATCACCCTCAATAGGCCTGATGCTAATCTTTTTTATTGCTTTTGTAATTAATAAGCTAGAGTTTTCCGTGGTTATGAAGGTTGTTACATGATCCATATTTGTAATAGTTCCTTCCTGCAATGATGATAATGCTTCTGATCTTTGATTTTCCGATTTTTGATTTTCTGATTTTACTATCTTAGCTTTATCTATTTCAACTTTTTCCTTGCATGCAGCACTGGCACTGAGTATTGTTACCAGCGCAAAACAGCTAATAATGTTCTTGATATATCGACTTGATATCTTCATCTCAGTAGCTCCCTCTATGTCTGATTATAGCTTACACTTCTTAGTATGAACCTTTGCAGGAAGAATATCACTCTACCTGCTTATTCCTAAGAAAGTATTCGTTTTATTTCTTCTAAATGAAATGGTCTGATAAACGCATTGACTTTATAAACATCATGTCCTGATAAACTCCAATGACCGGATAAACTCCATGTCCTGATAAGAATAAAGAGCGCCTGGGATTAATCCTGACACTCTAATCATTTCGCTACATTAATTTTAATTGAATGCCCGGCAGAATTTCTCATGAACTTATCGAATCTGTTCCTTTACAGCCTCCAGACATAGCTCCAGCCATTCAATATAGGCTGCTTCCCTTAATCTGGCTCCTGCAAGAACGGAATAGTCACCAAATTTTTCACTACCAAAGGGCGGAACCTGATGGTATTGTAACGCTAGCCTATTTAACTTCGCCAGCTTCTTCTTCCTTTGACCTAGCTGACTTTCCAATAACCTTTGATAAACAACCGGCTCCATCGACTTAGAAAAATATGATCTCAGGCGAAACTGATCCTTGGGTGTCGGTTCTATTTTTTCATCTTTTTGAAGCCATATCAAAAAATCTTCTTTTCCCTTTTCTGTGACTGTATATACCTTCTTTTCTAATACATCGCCTGTTATCTCTATTTTATATTCAAGAAGTCCTTCCTCTACCAACTTCTTTAATTCAGGGTAGATCTGACTATGTTTCGCACTCCAAAAGTTAATTAATTCTTCTCCAAATTCCTTGGAAATATCATATCCCGACATTGATTTTCTATTTACTAAGCCTAAAATAGCATATTTGAGTGTCCGCATAATAACTCCATTCCTGCTGTCTAGCATTCCATATTATTATTTTAACCCAGATTCATTCGTTATAAATGTAACTATCTTTTAATATACCATAGTAAAACCGGAATTGATACCTGCAATTTGAACATGTTCCTCATCCTTACTAACGCCATATATTAATCATATAGCTTTCAAGATGAATCCGTTTGATTCACTTGCACTTTACAAGGAGCTTTCTTTTATGATAAATTTTCCTAATAAAAACTCTGGCGAGAACCATATTATGATATTAAATGGAACCGGGCAGGTAACCGCCCTGCCAGACCTTGCAATTATTCGGCTGGGAGTACAGACAAATGGTGATGATCTTAGTGCTGTTCAGCAAGAAAATGCAGAATATAGTCAAGCCGTACTGAATGCCATTGAAAATATGGGTATCACAGATATTGCAACTCATCAATATACCATTAATAAAGTTTATGAATATGTTGACGGAAAACAGCTTGATAAAGGGTATATGGTAAGAAACATATTTGAACTTCGCACCAGCGATTTGGATCAGGTGGGTGAAATAATTGACGATAGTGTTAAGGCCGGTGCGAATGCAGTCGATCTCATTAATTTTGAAGTATCCGATACAAACGCTTATTATAACGAGGCTTTAAATATTGCCATGGACAATGCTTTTGAAAAGGCTAGATCAATCACTGCTAATGTTGGAGTCATCTTGAATCCGATTCCAAGTAAGATTACAGAAAATACCACTGCCCCCGTACCATATCGGAGCTTTGCCATGCGGGAAGGAGCCTTTGCAACTCCCATTGAGGCTGGAACGAAGCAAATTGAAGCATCCGTAATTGTAGAATTTAATTATGAATAGCTAATTATTGCAAGTGGGTAATCGTTGAACAAAGGCAACTGTGAACCATCGAAATATTGCTGATGTACTACTTTTATTACTAAAAAAGGACATAAATTCGGAGACTGCCTACTAAGTATTCAGTCTCCTCCTCTATTCTATCCCCACTAAACTACTTTACTATTCTGTAAAGCACCATATAAACTATGTAAACTAACTCATTTCTTACAATCTATCTATGTTTAAAGACGATCAAACTATATCTGCTGGATTTATAACACTTTTCTTGTCGGTATTAAAGCAACAAAGGAAAAATCAATCCTTCTGATCCATGAGCTTCCTGTTATTTAGTATTCCTAACAAAAGCATAATGCTTAAAATGTCGAATACCATGATAATGCATACTGAAATCTCTTTATTAATAAACCAAAAGACGAGTGCAATAAGTATCTCAAGCAGTAATATTTTTCTTGTCTTTCTTTTGTATAAATCCTTTTCCGATGCATCTAATGGCTTATTTGCATCTTCTACCGGCGTTAAAGTAAAAATGATACCAGCCGATATTATTACAGAGAAAAGAGCTATAATGCTTGTCCATTGAATTTCCTTCATACCTATGAGTGCAACTGCTATTATGAATAAGGATACCAGATAACATCTGATTTGCGTTCTAGAATGATACCCTCCAGCATAACTTCTTAATGGCATATATGCCAACAGAAATACAACACTTTGCCAAACCATGTCAAATATGATTCCCATAATAATTGTACTAATGATATTTAGGATTATTATTATTCCCTGTTGCATTCCAAAGGTATATAGCTCTTTATCTTCCTCTGTAATTATACCGTCTTTGACAAATCTATTACCGATTTTATCTATTAATACGATCATTTCACTTTACGTAATTTCTCACAACCTGTCGGCATTTTTGACTGATGTGCAAAGAACATACAAGTTTGATTAACATTGTTTTTAGTAACCTGTAATGATAAATTCGCTAATACTTTTTCAACTTTTTTATTCATAACCTTATTATCCTCCTAGAATAAATTCTTTAGTGGTTTGGCTAAAATTATAATACAAGATTTTTATCTTATTTACGGACCAATGTCATGAAATGCAGTTTTAATGTTATAACTGGTAAAAAGCTCAGTATTTTTGTTATTTAATGGTTATTTAATGTTGTATTTTGTTAAACAATACCATTTTTTATGAGATATTACGTTATAACATCGAAAAAACCCAGAACATTTATTTACCATCAAATGTTCTGGGTTCAGCTTCTCTTTAACAATTTACTAACTTAGTAATAAGGCTATTACTGTGAATTCCTCAGCTGTATGTTTTATATCTAAAGTACCATGGTATTTTTTTACTACTTGCTTAACATTTTCAAGCCCGATACCATGGTTCTCTGAATCTTTTTCGGATGTAATAATATTTTGCCCTTTATAGAGAACTATACCATTGTAATTATTTTTAATTGTTATTCGTAATACACCTTTTTCAATTCTTATAATAATATTGATATATCTTTTCTCTTTTTCAACTTTAAGAGATGCTTTAATCGCATTATCTAATAAATTTCCAAGAATAACAGTCATATCAAATGATGAAAACTCTAGCTCTTCCGGTATATTAATATCTTGATTAATTGGTATATCATATGTTTCTGCTTCCTGCAACTTACAATTTAATATACTGTCAATTACTACGTTTCCTGTGCGAATATACTCTTTTTGCCTTGTATATGCCTGCTGTAATTCTAATAGATAACTCTCAAGCTTCCTCTTTTCATCACGTTGAAGCAAGCCTTGAATTACAATAATGTGATTTACAAAATCATGGCGAAATGCACGTGTAGTCTCATAGATTCGTTTCATAAGGGTAAACTGATTCTCATAATAATTATTCTGTTGAGTAAGCATCTTTTTCTCCATACGGTACTCAAAACTTTCGATTAAACTATCAAATAATGTAAATGTGATAACATTTATTATAAACAGGAAAGATATAGAAAATAAAAGAAGCGTATGACTAAGCCCCTTAGCATAAAACAAAACAACGAAAACAAATAAGGTTAGTATTGGGATGGCAAAAATACTTACCCAGTACAAATTTGGTATATTTCTTCCATTTTTTACATTCTTTGAATTCTGCAACAATAATTGTACAACATAAGTCAAAATCGTAATAAAGAGTATTCCAAATACTGAAGAATATGAGCCCTGTGCAAAGATTAACATATCAGTATATCCTGAAATGAGGACAACAAAACTCTCAACACAAAGCATTATCATATAAATATAAGCCGCTGTTAAAAGCCTTTGCTTTAAATTCACCTCATAAATACAAGTTAATAAATACATCGCAAATATATTAACCATCAACATTACCATAGGTATCTCAATATTTAAATAAAAGAAGGTAACAATTATCAGATAACTCGCATAAGCTAAAAACTCGAAATGTTTCTCTACTCTTCTTTCTCCGCAGAAAATACGAATAAACTTATAAATCATGTAGGTTCTAAAAATATTGGTAATGATATATACCGCATCATATAGCGAGAGTTCCATCCTAATTCTCCTCTTTTTCACTTTCTAATAAAAAATTCAAAACCTCATCTTTATTAGTTCTGCTAATTGGCAGTATTTTATCATTGGACATTGTCACTTCCTGATTATTGAACCGTTTTACATGATGGTAATTAATAAAAAATGATTTATGTATAAATAAAAACTGAGATTTGGGCAGTTTCTGCGGTATTTCTTTAATTCGTCCATAGAATGCATATTCCTGATCCACACCCACCAATTTAACTTGTCGTCCGTGGGCTTCAAAATAAATGATGTCCTTTACTGGCTTTCTATAAAAACTATTATTTTGCATAAAGCAAAAGGTATTCCCCAGCTTTCCAAATAATTCAATTGCTTTATCTATGTCTTTCCTCACCTTGTCCGCATCAATCGGTTTATGAATAAAGTGCATGGGTCTGACGTCAAATAATTGCTGATAGTAACTATCCTTTCCTGAAACATAAATAATCTGCAATATTTCATTTCTCAGCTTTTCACGAATGAATCTCCCCACTTCAACCCCATTCACCTGTTTCATTTCTATATCTAAAAAAATGAGATCAAACATCTCCTCCTCAGATAATACTCTGCAGAGCTCTTCTCCAGATGAAAATACATCAATGGTTAATTCTTCACTGATTTGTTTCCGATATTCCAGTATAATACGCTCAATCTCAGAGCAGATATATTGATCATCATCACATATGGCAATACGAAGCATGTATATTAAGCACCTCCCCAGTAGATTATACCTATATTTTCGGCACTATACAATGTCATAATATAACATGTTTCCCTATAATAATAGTCTTTTTTCTTATTTTAATAAACTTTGTGCGAAATGATAAGAATGTACTATTGATGTATCCTTGGAATTCGTTTAATTCTACTTAACTTCATTGCTTGGTTTCATAGACAACTTGTTTCAATCTTTCCCTCGATTAAGGTTTTTGCCTCTTCTAACGTAATACCTAAGGACAGAGATAGTTCTTTATAGAGAAAGCTTTCTGCCGCCTTGCTATATTTTTCATCCGTAGCTGTTAATACCTTTCCTTCGGCTTTACGTTCCGCCTTTCTAAGATATAAGGTCTTAATAATCTTAATCCATGCTTCGCAGTTATAGGTACGCATCTCTTTCTTATAAATACCTTCCCTGAATTTTTCATTATCGATCCAGATCGAATCCAGGAACGGTATCCTGTTGATTACTTTCTCCGCTTCCAGCTTTGTTAAAATTTTTCTCATTGAAACCTTATCATTATCTACCGGTGTATAGATTGTTTTCCCCAGTGTGTTACAGGGATGCAGTACATAATAATTCTTGTCCTTATCAACTCCGCTGATGGGTGGAGTCGTTATTGCAGCGATGAGACATACCCCACTTTCACCGTAAATAATATAGTCATTGACCTGAAACATAATACAAACCTCCTTGCAATAAAATACAATGCCGATGAATTATGAACCAAACCTATCAAGTAGAATACTTCATTTCCAGGTACGTATTTTGGTTGCATAGTACATAGTTAACATTATTATTCTATCATAAACTTCCTGTTATTGTAAGGACAATTATTTATATTTTTTTAATTTTTTAGTTTTTTTTCTTATTTCATTTGAATTATCTATCATTTTTACAATAATTGTATTACTATATATTATCATTTGCTACTCGCTTATTGCGTCAATCTTTTACTTAAGTGTTCATATATTAACTGGAATTTATTTCACAATAAAAAAAGTTATACATAAACTCAAGTAGGTTTTTTATTGATGACAAACATAGCTGGTATACTAGACTAGGTTTGTAGCAACTTAATTGAGTCACTTTTTGGAGGCCTTTGTTTATTCTCACCATGCTTTACATATAAGCTCTTCATCCCCCTATATATTTGTGAATTATATACAATTCTATTTGTAATATTTTAACTTGTAATATTTTGTTAAATAATGTATTATTTTCATGTAATTACATTATCTCTTATAAGAGAAACCATTCAATCAACTAATGAAAGGAAGATGAATCTATGAAGAGAATGTTAAAAAGAATTTTTGTACTTGCTTGTGTTTCCATATTTAGTATTATGCCTGCAGCTACGGCTTTTGCAGCTACATCAACTCCCGTATTAACAATGAGTACGGATACTACCAATGTTTATACTTTCCTACCAACTGATTACGAGTTAACCAGTGATCATGGTTTAACCTTACATAATGATGCTTCACATTGGCATGTACCAGCCGGTAAGAAGTTTTCATTTTATTGCGAATACCAAACTAATTCACTGCTAAAGTTTAAGATCATTAGATTGGCCGATTCAACTAGCATGACCGATATTTATTCATCCGATGGTCTATTTATGGCAACTATTCCTGCTTCTAATGAAGATGCTAGTTACGCCATAATTGTGTATAATCAACATTCAGGTACAACCGCCTATGTACATCAATATGGTGGTGTCATCCAATAATAATACTGGGCTGTCTAATATGGCAGCCCTTTTATTTCTGACATGGGTAGATTACCTGTCATTGTTTGGGGGCATCGGTGTCCTTACTGGAAATGGTTAATGGAAAAGCCTGATATTTTAGAAGATTTGCAGGCTTCTTAGGTAACAAAACTTTTGACTGCCCAGGTTAATAAATATGTAGGAGTAATTATGTGACAGTTTCAGCACATAAAACACAAAAAAAGAAGCTTATAGCCGAATGACTAAAAGCTCCCTGTTTATTCAAATAAATCGCTGTGACTTCCTGTTCTGAAAAGTGTTAATATCAGCACATCTTCATAAATCCTGTAAATTAGTAACCAGTCTGGGGTAATATGACATTCCCTATATCCTTTGTAATCCCCCTTAAGGGAATGGTCTTTATACTTTACTTCCAGTACCTCACCATTCGCTAATTTATTGATTATAGCATTTAATAGCGTAATGTCGTAATTTCGCTTATTAGCTCTTTTAACATCCTTATCAAAGACAGAAGTTTTATCAATTCTGTATTTCATTTTTTAGGATATCCCCCATCATTTCTTCTGCACTGGTATATGTTTTTCTATTTGCGTCTTTCAATATCTGTTCCGTTTCCTCAAAAGCCATCCTTGTAGTAGCGTTTGGATAATCAGCCGATACTTCAAAAGGTATCCTGCGCTCCCTAAGTGCTTTCTTTATAAATACCGTGATAGCAGTAGTCATATTCATTCCCAGTTCATCAAATAATTCCTCTGCGTCTTTCTTTAAATTATCATCAATTCTCATTACAACTTTAGACATACACAGCACTCCTTTCATATTCTTATTGTATTACAAAAGGTGAACATTGTCAATACAAACGTCACCTCACATATCCTATAATCTTTGGAAAAGCTATATCGCCCAACATTATTCTATTAAAGATTCCTGTGTAAGACCCTCTACCATTTTTGTAATTTTTCTACAAAAGGTGGATTCGTTATTTGCAAAAAATAGTCATCTGTATCCATATGAGTATATCCATATTTTAAAGATATTGCTTTCCCAAGAGTTGTTGTTCCAGCCCCTGGAGCCCCACATATATGTATTCCCTCATCATTTTCTCCTCATCCATATTATTAGTAAATTTTCAAATGAAAATGCTTCAATGCAGTCCCCTAAAATATTATGTAACTTCTATATTTTTTTCTGTTTTTATTCCACACCCTGTTTTCCATATACGAATTACTAATTCCTATTTAATTCATAAAAATCAAGCACATAATTTAATCCATTTCTTTTGTCAACCATAGGCTGAGAATGAGTATAATGAAAACCGCAGGATTGTTGCAATTTCTTTGATACTATATTTTCTGACCTGCAGGAATATACTATTTTTATAGCTCCCAAATTATTAAAACAGTAATCGACTAAGGCTGATAAAATTTGCTTTCCATAGCCACGTCCAACAAAGTTTGCCCCTATTGCAATTCCACTATCCTCATATACCTTATCTGCGATTTCCTTCATTCCTGCAAATCCAATCGCTTGTCCACTCTTTTTTTCATATACCAAGTATGCAATCTTGTCCTTTTGGTATTCAATTGTTCTTATCATCCTATCTTTAGCTTCTTCTATATTTTTTGTAGGTATCCAAAGCATATGTTTTGCGGACTCTTCCTGCGACCAGATATTGATATACATATCATTCACATCCTTCATTGATGCCTTTTTTAAGACTAATTCTTTTGTTTCTATTTGTTCTTTATACATTAATTACTCCTTTCTATAAACTTCTGTTTATTATTAAATTTCGTTTCACAGTCTGTATTAATACCATCTCTCCATACGTCTAATTGCCTATTCTCCAACAGATAATTTTTCGCCAATCTTCATCTAATACCATTGATATAGCTCACCTCCATTACCTTTTTCGCAAAATAATATGATGAAAGAATGCTACAGACTTATATTCTTCTAAACCGCTTACCCTCAATCTCAATGTTCAACATCTTCTCCTTCATGAAATATCCTTCTGAACATCCTGATTCTGTTGTAAATCCCAAAACGTTCTTATTCCTACTATCTTTTCTATTCTAAATGTTTCCGCCCATTTTAATAAATCCGACTCATCATAATAGTTGATTGTCCCAAATTGTTATGCTTGTCCATTATTACCATTTACATTATTGTAAATCATTCACTATCAATCCGCAACTATTTGGAGGAATTTTAATCCAATTGCCTTATTAAAAAGAAATTAATAATACAACAAATAAATATTTACTTGGAAATTCGGCACAAAAAAGTTTTGTTAGTTCAATATTAATATTGTAATTAATCATCTATAAAACACACTCCTTTTTGACATAATAATTATATTAATAAATTATGTTTGCTATTTTTGAATATCTTAATCAAAAAGGATAAGGAGTGCAAAATGAATACAACAGAACATGTTACAAATAAAGGTCAAGGAACTACCCGTATTCCTAACAAATTAGTAGATGAGAAATCCCCCTACCTATTACAACATGCTTACAATCCTGTCAAGTGGTACCCCTGGGGCGACGAGGCATTTGCGAAAGCTAAGGCGGAAAATAAACCGATTTTCTTAAGTATCGGTTACTCTACCTGTCACTGGTGCCATGTAATGGCACACGAGAGCTTTGAGAATGAAGAGGTGGCTGAGCTTTTAAATGAAGGCTTCGTTAGTATCAAGGTAGATAAAGAGGAGCGTCCGGACATTGATACCGTATACATGACAATCTGCCAGGTAACTACCGGCTCCGGCGGCTGGCCTCTTACGATTCTGATGAGTCCGGATAAGCACCCCTTTTATGCGGCAACTTATATTCCAAAGGAAGCACAGTTCGGTATGATCGGATTATGTGATCTATTGAATCAGGTGATGCTGCAATGGGAGAAAGACCCCAGCGATATGCTTCGTACCGGCGCACAGTTGGCTGATATCATGAAGCGTGAATTTGAAGCCTCCTCCGATAGTGCCGATGTAACGAAGGACTTAATTAATCTTGCCGTCACTCAGTTTAGTCAATCCTTCGACCATGATTATGGCGGCTTTGGCAATGAACCAAAGTTTCCCTCACCGCATAACCTTATGTTCCTGTTAAGACATGCCGTCCTTGAAAAGGATGAGAAGTCCCTGTTCATGGTTGAAAACACGTTAAAGCATATGTTTCGGGGCGGTATCTATGACCATATCGGCTATGGTTTTTCCAGATATTCCACCGATGCCAAATGGTTGGTTCCTCATTTTGAAAAAATGCTTTATGATAATGCATTGCTGGCTCTAACCTTTACCGAAGCCTATCAATATACGAAGCAAAAGCTTTACTTCGTTGTGGCGGAACAGATTTTCGAATATATTCGCAGAGAGATGACCGATGCCGAGGGTGGCTTCTACTGCGCTCAGGATGCGGACAGTGAAGGTGAGGAGGGCAAGTATTATACCTTTAAAACAGAGGAAATCATCAAGGTTTTGGGTAATTCAGATGGTTCCTTCTTCTGCGAATACTTTGATATCACAAAGGATGGTAATTTTGAAAATGGTTTTTCTATTCCTAACCTGATTAAAAGCAAAGATTTTAATACCGATAACGAGCGAATTGTCCGTCTATGCAATGCACTTTATGACTACCGTCGTGACCGTCATAAGCTTCACACCGATGACAAGATCTTAACCTCCTGGAATGCTCTTATGATTACTGCTTACGCTACAGCCGGCAAAGTTTTTCAATCTACAGAGTATATTGATACTGCAAAGCATGCCCTGGATTTCCTCAACTCCAGACTCATGACGGAGGATGGCCGTCTCCTTGTAAGATACCGTGACAAGGATGCTTCCTTCCATGGGCACCTGGATGACTACGCCTTTTATTGTATGGCCTGCATCTCACTGTATGAAGCGACCTTTGAGGTGGATTATTTGAAGAAGGCTAATACCACTGTTTACCATATGCTGCAGCTTTTCTGGGATAATAAATACGGCGGATTTTTCTTAAATGCAAAGGATTCCGAGCAATTACTCTACCGTCCGAAGGAAGTGTATGATGGTGCAATCCCTTCCGGCAATTCAGTGGCTGGCTATGTACTTCAACGTCTGGCTAATATTACTGCCAATCAGGAGCTTATGGATTATGCCAATAAGCAGCTTCGCTTTTTAGCAGGTCAAGTTAAGGATTATCCGGCTGGTCACAGCTTTTCCTTAATCGCCTTTATGCAAAAGCTCTACCCTACCAAGGAAATTGTTTGTGTGGCTAGCAGAAATGCCTCCTCACGGGCAAACGACCGTGAAGCTTCTGATATAGAAAATCACATTGAATTGTCCAATTATCTATCGCAGCAATTCGAACCAAATACAGTAGTGCTCTTAAAGACAGATCAGAATATGGAGGCTTTAACCGGAATTGCCGATTTTACTCAGGACTACCGGACAATCAACGATAAAACCACCTATTATATTTGTGAAAATCATCATTGCTACGCGCCTACCAATGAACTGAATTGTTATAAATAATTCCTATCTCCATCTATCAATCTGCTGAAATGAGGATTCGTCTTAATCTTAGCGGTGGCTGTATAACTGGCAGTAAAATTGCCAATACACAACCACCGCTTTATTCTTCAATTAACAGAACAATATCCTCTTTATTTTACATATCTTCCGTGCTATTATGCTCTCTTTGTCTCTTATCTCTATCGTAAGGACTCCCTACATCTATTACCAATTGATGCTCCACAGCATTGCATCTCCATCGTTTACCTTTCAAACAGATTACACTCCTTCCCTTCTCCCATCAATCTTGCTCCGTTAAACAAAGATTATCAATTGACTTATATTTCCATCGCCATTATAATTTATCTATACTATAAACCAATATAGGAGTACTTATGAAAAATACAAGAGTAAAACGGCAACTAAACTTTGTATATTATACTGCTATATTAATACCAATCCTAATCATTGGCACGTTTTTGATCTCCTATACCTACAGCTTACTGACAAAGCATTATCAAAATCAGGTCGATGCCGATAACGTCAGAGTCAAGTCTATCCTGTTTGATGCTACGCTGAATATGTACGTGATCTCTGATGATATATTTTCTGACAGAGAATTACAGAGTGTTCTCTCCGAGCGCTATTCCGATAAGAAAGCCTCCGACCGAGCCTGCAATAAATACACAAAGCTCACGAATTCCATCAAAAAGAATGCTTTCATCTCCTCCATTGAGCTATATGATACTAATCCCACCATCCATGAATACGGCAGCTTTAAGCCAGTTACCAGCGAGGTTGAGAATACTGCCTGGTATTCGGCTGCAATGAAACAATCCGATATTCTATGGAAAAGTATTCAAAGAATTGATTTCTGGAAGCATCCCACACAGGAATTATGTCTGATCCGCAGAGTTCCTATTTTCTCCACCAATGAATATGCAGTTCTGGTGATAAGACTAAGTAATAACTACTTAAAAAATCGAGTACAGACCAGCTCCATGTCTCAGATCGCAGCCGTAAATAGTGACCCTATTTTCTATAGTTCCAGGCGTGATCTGGAGGGAAGCTCCAACACCATACCCATTGATTATAAGCAATACCCCCGTCAATACTCCGGTGAAATAACCTTTGAAGGTAAAAAGGGAATTGCTTCTATGTCCACGCTTCTCCCCTATGCCTCCAAGAACCAGATTCACATTTACTCTATTGATTTTGATGCCCCAGGTGATATTCGTAATATTATGGGCTACTGCCTGGCAATTATTCTTATTTCAGCCTTGCTGCCCTTAATCTCAATTCACTTTTTTACCAGTAAATTCAGTACCAGAGTCGAAACCTTACGCGGCGAGATGCATAAGGCCAGCAGCGGTGATTATCATATTATTGATTCCTTTAAAGGAAATGACGAGATCTCTGAGGCCTTCTCTGATTTGCAGATCATGATCCAAAGTATTAAAAAAATGGACTCGGAGATGTATGAGTCAAGAATTAAGGAGCAGGTATTAAAGAATCAACAGCAAAAGATGGAGTTTAAGATGCTTTGCAGTCAGATCAACCCTCATTTTCTTTATAATACACTGGAAACCATCCGTATGAAGGCTTTTACTGCCGGGAACACAGAGGTAGCAAAGGCCATACAGCTCCTTGGAAAGTCCATGCATTATGTCCTTGAGAATACAGGCACTTCCTCCACTATGTTAAAAAAAGAATTGGATTACATAGAGACCTATCTAGCTATCCAGAAGCTCCGTTTTAATGACCGGGTGAATTATACTTTAACGGTTGCAGAGAATATGAATCTTGAGGAATACCAGATATTACCACTGCTGCTTCAGCCCATCGTTGAAAATTCAATTCTTCATGGACTGGAGGAAACAGAAACTGGCGGCAGACTTTCCATTGAAGTCATGACGAAGGATAACGAATATTTACTAATACATATCTTTGATAATGGGCAGGGTATGACGGTCAGCGAGCTGGAACAGTTGACAAAGGATATCCAATTAGGCAAGAAAAGCGGAGCTTCCCGGATCGGTCTTCATAATATTAATCAAAGGATTAAATTGTATTATGGCGAGGCTTACGGGATAGAAATAAAAAGCCAGAAAAATGAGGGCACCTTAATTACACTTATGCTCCCTCGAAACAATATGCTGGAGGATTGAACAAATTATGAAGGTATTTATTGCAGATGATGAATCAATTATTCGGGAAGGTTTAAAGCATATCATTCCGTGGAAAGAACTGGGCTTTCAGCTTTGCGGGGAGGCCAGCAACGGTGAGGATGCCTTGAAACGGATATTAGAATTAAACCCGGAGCTGGTGCTTTTAGATATTCGTATGCCCAAATTACAGGGAACGGATATCGTTAAGCTTGCAAGAGAGCAGAATTACCACGGAAAATTCATTATCCTAAGCGGCTACTCTGATTTTACATACGCTCAGACTGCCATTAAGTACGGCGTTGATTTCTATCTGACCAAACCGATTGACGAAGATGAGCTGTATAATGCGGTAAAGACTGTGAAAGACACAATAAGAAAAGAGAATATTAGCAAAAGCTCTCTGCAGCATTACCGTGAAAAGGCAAAGTACTCTATTTTGCGTGATATATTGTTAAATACCGGCGATTTTACAAAAACCAATCTTACTGATATTAATTTATCTGCTCAAATCTATCAGGTGGTACTTTATGAAAGCTATCACCGGGATATGATCCATAGCACCTGTAATTTCTATGAGCTCTTAACGGCTACTGCTTGGGCTGGCTGTTCCTGTGATTACATAAAAATCCATGAGAAGGATGTTATTCTGTTAAAGGATAATTACTCCTTGGAACGCTTCCATAAGTGTCTGGAGCATTATTCTCATATTCCCCAGAAGGGGTCTCCACTGGATGCACTATTTATCACTTATGGCCGCCCTGTTCACTCCCTTCAAGAGGTTCACACCTCTTACGAGGATGCTTTGCAGTTGTTAAACCGCCGTTTTTTTTGTGAACATAACCCGCATGTTATTGGTTACCAGGATTTACCCTCCTCCGAAGCTATGGTCTACTCCCTCAATGAGGAGAAATCCGATCTTTATTGCAAGCAGCTGATTGATTACCTGCAAAGCTATAATCGCAATAGGATTGCAGAGACTCTGCACCAGCTGACCGCCAATCTCTATAAGGCAAATGCGGATGTTCCAGCCATCAAATTATTTCTGACCGATATTTATCTTCAGATCAAACATACTATAAGTCATCTGTATAGCACCCTCGATATTCCCTTTGCCACGAACTCACGGATTATTGATTTTATTGAAAGCAAGTACTATCTGTTTGAGATTATGTTATTCTTCTCAGAACAATTCGAAATGATCATGAATACCATTGGTAATCCTTCCAGTGACAGCGTTCTGGAGAATATCCTATACTATATTAACCATAATTTTAAAGAGAACATTAAGCTGGAGACCATTGCCCCCATCTTTGGCTATAACAGCTCCTACTTGGGAAAGCTATTTACTCAGAAGACTGGTGAAAGCTTTAACTCCTATATTGATCATATGCGCATAAATCATTCCAAAAAGCTATTATTAGAAAATAATAGGAAGGTTTATGAGATCGCAGAGGAGATTGGTTATAAAAACGTGGACTACTTTCATAAAAAGTTTAAAAAATATGTGGGCGAGAGTCCCGCAGAATTTCGTAAAAAAATGGGGCAGGAAGAGAGAGTCGCTCTATAAGCAATTAATAATGAAAACCATCTATCAATGAAGTCAGGGCAATAAGGCCACCGCTAAAGGGTGTACTTCTTGCCCTGGTTTCATCTGTAAGGGTAGCTATTTTATCACCCTTTTATTTTGATTTATTGAGCAGCTACCTTCACTCTGTCAGCATTCTGATCCTGTGCATTTTGCATATCTAATGCCAGCACCTTATCATATCCAAGTCCTTTTACGGTAGTCTGCATCTCAGTCAATAATTTATTAAATTCGCTTTCATCCTGTGCAAATACCATTTTCCAGGAATAATCAACAATCGTCGCCTTGCACTGTCCTCTTAAGGTCGTAATCTCGGTATCTTCAGCCGGTGCAATGTAAGAGGAACCTGGTGCAACCAATATTTTGTTATTGTTCTTTAGGAAATCCAGATCAGTCATAACACCGCCCATTTTTCCTGACCAATCTGATGTTAGTGTATTCTCTTTTTTCTCAAGTACAGAATCCCATAGGGTATAATTATAGGGATACTTGGTTACCGGATTAATATCAATTACCGCAACTGTTCTGAAGTTTAATGCCGATACGCCTTCTTTCCAGGTGCCGCCGCCCCATTCGTCCGGAACAACGGTATCACCGCCTCCATAAAAGGCTTCCCAACCAAAATCGGTTAATTGCGGTTTACCATCCTTCATCTCCCAGGTTAAGCCTTCCGGCCCGCTGGAGGTGTCTGTCTGAGTCGCAGACATTTCAATTCCTTCCGGTGAATATAACCAATCAATAAAATCCACCAAACGTTCCGGATCTTCAGCCTTGTTGCCGATGGCAATACACTGCCTGTCACCACTTGGCTTGCAACCGTTAGAGAAGATCTTCATATCTTTAATATCCGCCAGCATATATCCCTTACCCTGCTCCATATTCTCAGTGGTATTATACATTGGTTTAGAGAACCAGGGCCATGGACAGTACAAAATCTGGCCATCTTTATATTTCGCTGTCAGGATATCGCTATTCTGGGTTGAGGATTCCGGATCCAGTAAGCCCATCTGATTTGCATTAAAATATAACTTAATATTTCTTATGTAACCAGAATCACTGTCAATAATACTCTGATAATCAGATCCATCGGCTTTGGCTAATACAAAGCCAAGCTCATCATAGCCATAGAAGCATGCGGGCTGTTTTCCGGCGGTCATCATGTTTCCATCCCAATCCTTAAAGAAGGAGATACCATAGGTTTTCTTCCCAGAGTCACTGGTTGGCACTGCTTCCTGCATTTTCTTCAGAACCGGAAGTAAATCCTCCAGAGTATTCATTTCAGGATAACCAATCGCTTTGTAGGCATCCCAGCGCAGATACGGTCCAAAGGTCAGCTCCAGACCCTCTGACGGTGTTGTTGCCGATTGACTGGATACCATGTTAGGAAATGCATAGATGCGATCCGTCTCTGCGAGAGTTTTTAATGAATCAATTCCGCCCTGATACTTCAACAGATTTTCCTTATTCTGAACGGAATCCGTCATATCATATAATAATCCGGCCGTTATCATATCCTTTAATCTTCCCCCATCGGCACCATAAATAATCAGATCTCCAAGATTCCCCCCGGCAGAACGGGTCTGATAAAGCGTATCTCCTCCACCCGCTACGTTGGGTGCTATTATGTTAAGCTCCATATTAAATTTGTCCTTAACAATTTTAGCAAACCAGCCGGATTGTATTCCCTGATAGTTCGCTAATCCGTCAAAAACATCTACTGTAATAAATTTCTCATACTTCCCCGCTCCGCCTGCCTTCTTATCCTCAGTTGCCGTATTGGCTGGGGACTGCGCGTCCGCATCCGTCGCCTTTTCCGTTTTCTTATTGCAGCCGGTAAACATTGATGCCACAAGTACAACACATAAAACCATACTTAATAGCTTTTTCTTCATATCCTTTCCTCCACTCTTATATTTTAGCAAAATAAATATTTTGTTTTGCTCCCTTGTACCTTAACCCTTTACTGCTCCAATCATAATACCTTTCACAAAATACCTTTGGAACATAGGGTATATAAAAATAATAGGCAGAACTACAAACACAGTAACGGTCATTCGAACTGAAGTGGGTGTCTGCTGCGTAGCCAGTGCCATCATATTTCCGGAATACCCCATACTGTTTTTGATCAGGTTAGCCAATGAGGTAGCCTGATTAATATAGCAGAACAGCAGATATTGCAGCGAATATAATTTTTGATCCGTAACATAGATTAAGGTATCCTGAAACGAGTTCCACTGACCTACCGCAGAAAAGATTGCAATTGTGGCTAAAATGGGTTTACTGGTCGGTAAAATAATCTTGTTAAATACGGTAAAAACCCCTGCACCATCTATTTCTGCTGCTTCCTGTAACGATGCCGGAATTGACTCCACATAGGTCTTTACCAGGATAATATTAAAGGGCTGAACAATCAGCGGAATTATGTATACCCAAAAATTATTATCCAGATACAGCGTTTTCATAGTAATATACATCGGAATCAGACCCGCATTAAAATACATCGTAATTACAATAAAGCGATACCAGATTTTTCTTCCCCACATCTTTTGCTGTGTAAACATAAAGCCTAAAAATGCAGAGGCCAATACCGTACAAACTGTTCCAATGAGGGTTCTTGCAATAGATACCAGCAAAGCGGTACCTAAACCTCTGATTTTAATAACATCACTATAATTTTTAAAATGAATCTCTCTGGGCAGGAAATTAATCATCCCATTTGCACTCAAATCATTATTGCTTATTGTATTGATAAAGAGATAGTAGAACGGGTATACACAGATCAATGTGAATAGCCCAAAGACAGCATAATTAATAATATGGAAGACTATATCCTTCCTGCTAAGCTTTTTCTTTTTCCGAATGCTTTGATTTTCCGTCTTCGTCATATAAACTTCCTTTCTTTCGATGGAATATAGAGAATTGCGAAACACTCATTCTAAGACTAATGCTTCACGTCACAAATGCTACTACTTCGTAATTTTCTATATGATGGAATATCCTCTTGTCTTCTTGGAAGCAATGTTAACCATCGCCAGTAAAACAAGGCTCACAATACTCTTCATCATGCCGATGGCCGTCGCCAGGGAAGGGCTCCTGCCCGTCATTCCTATGTTATATACATATAGATCCAGCACTTGAATCTGGTCTTTATTAAAGGCATTCTGAAATACATAAAACTGATCAAGACCATTGTTAAGGAAGTTCGCCACTGACAGCATTAACAGAACAAAAAAGGTTGGCATCAAAGCCGGTAATGTAATATGCCTCATTAGATTGAATCGATTTCCTCCATCTACTCTGGCCGCTTCATATAGTTCCTGATCGACACCTGCTATTGCGGCAAGGTACATAATCGCTCCCCAGCCAAGGCCCTTCCAGTTGTACCAAAGAATCATCTTTAACCAGGTATTTGAATTACTGTCCAAAACTTTCACCGGAGCATCAATGATGCCAAGTTGCAGCAGGATGCTGTTAAACATGCCTGTGGTGGTAAACAAACTATATGCAACCGAGAATACCATGACCCAGCTGATAAAATTGGGCAAAGTGGTCAATGTCTGAACCATATTCCTATACCATTTACATTTAATTTCGCTCAGAAAAATAGCAAAAATCATAGGCAAGATGGAAGAAGCCAGTGTTAAACCGCTGATGGCAAAGGTATTTTTGAGAACCTTAAGCAGCTGGCCGATCTGCGTAGGATTTGAGAAAAGAAGACCGAACCATTTCCATCCGACAAAATCGCATTGATACAACTTCAGGGGCGGTTTATAATCATAAAAGGCATAGATCCAACCATGCAGCGGGAAGTAGGAAAAGGCAAAGCATAATATAAGAAACGGTAATATGTATAAGAATAATCGCTTGCTCTCTTTCTTTCTTTTCTTTTCCCTTTTCCTCTTTTCCCTGGGTGTCATAACTGATTCTTGCATTGAGTTTCCTCCTGTTAGCTTACGAGTGATTTGTAAAATTTTTATAACAAGATCATATCATTTATTTATTATATAAAATACGGTAATAATTTCAGATGATTTATAGTATAAATTGCACATAAATTTACAGATCAGGATTCGTTGGAAGAGTATTCGATATTAACACCAGGATTCTAGAAATATGGCTGCTTCATCTCGTTATCTTCATTAATATATTTCCTCAAGGCCTATTCAACTGAAAATATCAGCCAGAAATGCTGCCTCCCAGCACAAATAGGACTAATAAAAAGCTGCAGGTTCCTGCAGCTTTTTATTAGTCCTACTTGTTGTTAGTATTAACTTTTCTTTTTATTAATTTTACTTTTCTACTATTAACTTATCCCTAATGCAATTTACGATTCAAAAAGGTCTTCGTTCCTTTTCCCTTAGCGGGATAAGCCCTGATGGATAAGCCCTGATCCTTTTTTCATTATCATTCATAATACTGATCCTTCCACATATAATACAATGAGAGACTAACGGACATTCGACCTTTAGATCGCTCAATGCCAAATGTGAAATGCTCTACATTTCACATTATCCCCATATCTATTCTATGGTTTCGAGAATTTCCTTTCCTGTCAGGGGTGAAATTATGAATTGGAGCTATGAACCCACCGTTACCGACTACCAGATGTATCTGTTTCATCTTGTCATGGATCACCATTGCGATGGTTATTATTACTGCCCGATTGCTGTTGCTTCTCAGGAGCAGATCGGTTTGAAGCATCGTTATTTATGTATTGCGAAGCCTTGGGACAGTTTAAATTGCCAGCCCCATTTAGCTGAAATTGAAATATACAAGCCGTTGTCAGGTAACCCTTACGCAACCAGTTTATTTCGCGTCGATTTTAATGATATATTTTTCCAACACTTTTAAAACTTCAAGAATGACTTTATTACTAATCCTTTTTCTCTTCCTAGCGTTATCAGTTAGATGCTTAACTTTCCTGTTACCGGTACTACCTTTAAAAATCTGAGCTTAGACTCTCAATGAAATCTAACGCTTTCTCCACCATATTCTGCTGTGAGCTTTGCTTCCGATTGGTGGTGTGGGTTCTGCTATTCTTAAAATGGATATCCATCACTCCGCTGCAGCCATTTCCTTTTACCGCATCTAAATTAACGCCATAGCCATAACCAGCACTTCGATTTCTGACATATCGATTCGCCGTTGCTGATTCAACCCCTGCGTGAGGCATTGCTGTCATTGAAGCTGCAATCGTATAGCCGTTAATCTGGACTACAACTGCTCTTCTCTCCCAGCTAAAGCCTCCCCAGATAGCTTTAATAATTCCGGTATCCTCCTTTGTAAGAGGCTCTACATCTGCATGGTTTGATCCGTAGGTTCTTTTAACCTGAAAGGACTTCCCGGTATCTACATCCGTTACCACCGCGGTATCTCCCTTCTTCCATATGTACTTAACATCCTTAAACCAATCGAGAGCGCCTGACATATCCTCCGAGATATCAAGGGATGATAATTTAATTGCTCCGGAGGAATCCATTGTTACACTAGCAGCCTTTACTGCTTTCTGCCCGGTGCTTTTATCCTCTGTTGCTTCCGTCCCAGCCTTCTTAATTACGGCTAAGGTTTTCTTTCCTACAATTCCATCGGCTGCAATTCCATTATCCTTTTGAAAACGCTTTACTGCTGACTTTGTTATACCACCATAGTACCCCGTAACTCTCGAATATTTATAATAACCTAGTTCCTTTAATGAAGATTGAACTAGTTTTACCTCCTTACCGCTTGATCCGGTTTTTAATAAGGTTGCTGCGGAAGCACTGATTGGTGCTGTTGCCATAAAAAACGCCATACAAACTGCTGTAAATTTCATAACTAATTTTTTTTTCATTTTTATACTCGTGCCTTTCATTTTTTTTATGACCTATCCAAAAAGGTGGAACAGGCCAGAATAGAATGGTTGAAGATGACTGTTTTTCAACCTTCCAGTATTATGTAATTCAGGTTTTTTATCATTTGTATGGTGTATTATGGTACATATTATATTACATACGTATTAACAAGTCAATATTAATTTTAATAAATTCGTAATATTTAATTAATTTATTCGTAATATTTCCATTATATGAATAAAATGGTATAAAACAACGAGCTATTTAAAATGATGGATTACAAGTACTTTACCTTGTAATCCATCATTTTTAAATAGCCCTGAAGTCTGCTCTTTTTTCTATACACCTTTAATTCTACTATTGTATCATAATTTCAATAGCACTGTGATTATTATTCAGAAAGAAACGATATCATTCCATACTACCGGCTATTCAACCGCAAGGACACAAGCGTACCGGGTACGTAATGCTCTGCATTTTGCAACAGCCCCATCCAAGGAATCATTAAATCATTAACTCATTTACTTTCTTAATTAATCGTTCCAGGTTCTCTATTTCTTCCTTTGAAAATTTATCACGGATATTATTCATTAATTCCGAGTTAAAGGAAGCATTAACACCATAATTCTTAGAAAACTTATCTGTTACCTCAAGAAAATATTCTCTGCGATCATCTAAGGATAATACTTTTCGAATATATCCCTTTTCAATTAAATTACTGACTCGGTAGGTGGCATTCGGCTGTGAGATGTTCACAAAATTAGCAAATTGATGTACGGTTGGTCTGTTTAACAGAAAGATTGCTTCTACACAATAGGATTCAGTAGGACTTAGACTGTCTTTTTCATCATTAACACTGGAAAACAGATTCTTACAATAATTATTGCGGAATTTGTAGTATAACTTTTCAAATTCTTTTTCTAACATAAACTTTTTCTCCTATCACTTTTCCCTTAGATAATATACAAGATAAATCAGCCGACTGATTTCCTGATCGAATTATGATTATAAATCACCGCAGAATTTTATCTTATGAATTCCCATGCTCTCATTCTATCAAAAAATTCTGATATATTCTATAAGGATTCTGTTTTCGTTATATTTTCGTATCAATAATTACCATATTTTAACTATTATTAAAAAATGCATTTTGACATAACCTAATTTCTGTGGTAAAATATTTACATTAGTTAGACAATTGCGAAGCAATATAGTTTTTGTAATGGTATACAATATCTTTTGTTAATGAGTTTCGCAATTACCTAGTTTAAATTTGTTTTTGAAAGGATGGTTTTGATGTCGGTATTAACTGTGAAAGAGGTTTGTACTAATTAGTACAAATTAATATGAAGTCGGGTACTTGCTACCTTTTTTTGGTGTGCCCAACTTTCTACCTTTACAGTAAATACTCAAAATTGTCTTGCTGGTATAAACTATACTTAAATTTCAAGGCATAATAGGTACATTCCTGTTATGCTTTTTATGTACTTTATTATCTTAAAGCTGAGACATGTGCCCACAGGAGTATTCTATCCAAATGTATAGGTAGAGTATCTGTGGGCATTTTTATACCCGTTATGGGAGTTTTATAAATGGGTATTGTGATTGTGAAACAATATGCTCTGTGGATACAATATCTCCGTTAATGAGTTTTGCAATTACTTACTCTATCATTAAATTTTGGAGGTTTTATCATGCAAGAAAAATCTATGCTCTCACTAGAGTTTTATAAAATATTATCCATGCTAAGCGATCACGCCATCTCTGAGGGAAGTCGTCAAAAGCTTAAAAACCTAAGACCCTTCTTAAGCGAACGTGAGGTAATAGCGAAATTAAAAGAGACCACCGAAGCCCGTAATATCCTGGACTCCATTGGTTCTCCCCCGCTTTCTTTAATGAAGGATATTCCTATGCTATTAGAGCTGGCAGAGAAAGGCGCTATGCTCGTACCCGAGCAGCTAACTGAGATATCCCTCTTCATCAATTCCTGTCGGCGAATGAAGAGCTTTTTAAAACGAGCCGAATCCCTTCAGGTTGATATTGCCAGTTATGGAGGCTCTATTCAAGAGTTAGCAAAGCTTTCAGGGGAAATTGAACTCTCTATAAGAAATCATGCAGTGGATGACGGAGCTTCGAAGGACTTAAAGGATATACGAAGAAAACTGGATCAAATCAAAGCTGAGATTAAATCCAAATTGGATAATCAATTAAGAAGCAAGAAAGAATGGTTCACAGACAGTTATGTCTCATTGAGAAACGGGCATTATGTACTTCCGGTAAAACGAGAATTCAAAAACCAGGTTAATGGAACGGTACTTGACATTTCATCTACCGGTTCTACCTATTTCATAGAGCCAACAGCCATAGGAAAGTTAAAGGACGAACTTTCCCTGCTGGAGATCGAAGAAAGCAATGAAGAGCGAAAAATTTTATATGCCCTCTCCGCTCTTGTCAGTGAGAATGGGGTTTCTATCCGCTTAAATATCGAAGCTATGGAAATCCTTGATATGATCTTTGCAAAAGCAAAGCTCAGTATGGAAATGAAGGCTGTAACCCCAAGTATTAATACAGCCCGTAAAATTAATATTGTAAACGGAAGACATCCCTTCCTACAGCCAAATGAATGCATTCCTCTGAATTTTACGATTGGTGAAGGCACTCAGGGCATCGTAATCACAGGTCCAAATACCGGAGGTAAAACTGTAACTTTAAAAACCATTGGCTTATTTTCACTTATGGCGCAAAGCGGCCTTCATGTTCCCTGCGAAGAAGCTGATTTGTGCCTGAACAATATTGTTTTGTGTGATATTGGCGACGGCCAAAGTATTACCGAGAATTTATCCACCTTCTCCTCTCATATTACGAATATTATCAACATTTTGAACCAATCTGACGAGGATAGCTTGATTCTTCTTGATGAACTGGGCTCCGGTACTGATCCGGCGGAGGGTATGGGTATTGCAATTGCAATATTAGCTGAGCTAAAAGCCAAAGGCTGTCTCTTTGTAGCCACTACCCATTATCCGGAGGTGAAGGATTATGCAGAACAAACCGAAGGACTAAAAAATGCAAGAATGGCCTTTGACAGGGAGACCTTAAAGCCCTTATACCAACTGGAAATCGGAGCAGCCGGGGACAGCTGTGCTCTTTTTATTGCAAAGCGTCTGGGTCTGCCAAAATCCATGCTGGAGCGAGCGTACCAGGAGGCTTATCGAAAAGACAAACAATCACAGACGACGATTTCGGACCTGAGTTTTTTGCAGGAAAGTCAACTATTTATGCCGGATGCTTCTACGATAACTGATCCTGCTTCTAGTGCTACCGGTAGAAATTCTTCTATGGCACCGGTAAATACCCGAAGAATACTACCGGCAGCAATTGAAAAGGCTTCCCCTAAAAAACCAGTTGGAACACGAAGCGAACGATTTCAATTAGGTGATAGTGTAATGGTATATCCTCAAAAAAAACTCGGCATAGTGTTCCAGCCTTCCGATGAAAAAGGCTTGGTGGGAGTTCAGATCCAGCAGAAAAAGGAGTTTATTAATCACAAGCGTTTACAGCTGAAGGTATCTGCCACTGATATGTACCCTGAGGATTATGATTTCTCAATTATATTTGACAGTGTTGAGAATCGTAAAGCAAAGCACAAAATGAGCAAGGGTTATCAGGAGGATCTTCAGGTCGTATTTGAACCGCTTCCTTCCAAGCATAAGTAGAAGCTTAACCCATAGACGATAAGCTTGTTATACAGTTTTTATTTTAAAAAAAGATTAAGACCTGCTACGATCATAAGCCATTGGCTTTCGCGGGTCTTAATCCTTTTTTACAAAAACTATTTAATCATAACGAAATCTATCTCCTAAAACCAACTATTATCACCAAAAAACACCTCATCCTAAGCATTTCTCCTATTTAAATACCTTCACAGATAAAACCTAAGTAAACCATCAATACCTAACGCTATTTTTCATACCAGGAAAGCAGGTTCCAGAGCGAAGTTTGCCGTATACAGCACGAAGCGACGGAACTTGCATTCCTGGTATGAAAAATTTCACTACCTAGGCAACACTCTATACTTCAACTCGATTACGACCATTATGCTTTGCCAAATAAAGCTTCGCATCCGCAATCTCCAGCATTTTATCCATACCAAGATCCATCTCCGCTGTCTTTGTACTGATTCCAAAGCTTGCCGTAATAAAAAATTTATTTTCTCCGCAGATAATTTCTGTCTGCTCTACATTTTCCCGTATTGCCTCCGCAAGTTCTTTTGCAGTTTTTGCATTTGCTCCCGGCAGGCATATCAAAAATTCCTCACCTCCAAATCTTGCAACCCAATCGTTGCATCTTTTCAAGGAGGAAGAAACTATCTTTGCGAATTGGCTTAGGGTTCTATCCCCATTCAAATGTCCATAGGTATCATTCACCTTTTTAAAGAAATCAATGTCAGCCATAATAATAGAGATATCATGACCTCCTATAGAGGCATTTGCCAGCTCAAGTGGCAGCTTTTCATTGATGTAACGACGGTTATAAATCCCGGTGAGAGAATCGTTTAATGCCCGATTATTCATTCGATTAATTAATTCACGAATTTCAGCATATTGATTGCTTTCATTGATATCATAAATCACACTGTTAGATATATTTTTGAGGATTTCAACCACAACCCTGCGATCCTGAAGCTCGATTGGAATCGCCGTTATGATAAATATTTGATCACCGCTGAACTCCAGTTTTGCGTAGGTTCGGTTATCCTGAAGAGCGCGAATGGACACGCAATCACTACAGATCTTACTTTTACCCCAAAAAGCATAACAGGCTGCCTCTGTATTTTCTAACTCCTTCTCGTGATAATTGATGATTCTATGCTTCACAGGATCTACTAATCTGATATTATCAAATGCTTTTTCCATAATTTTATAATCAGCAATTACTTGACTTATATCATCCATTCTCGTTTACCATCTCTTTCATTAGGCTGCTTTTGCGATTTAATTGCTTACTCTTAATTTCTATCATCATGAGGATTGCCTAATATCATATTATCCTCTTTCTTATTATTTTAAAATATCATACTTTTTTACTATATGTATTTTATTATATATGAAAAATTATCATTTTTCCACTGGATTTTTTCAAATACAATATATTTTTGAAAATCTTTTGCCATTTGTCAGATTATTCAAATTTATTTTTCTCTATCTACAAGGCTATATTAATTCATTTCATGGATATAATCCTATTTTTTCGAAGATAATAAGGTTGGAGGTGTTAATATGATTACAAACATACAACTAACAACAAAGGAAAGATATTTATTAGAAGATGCTAAAACACATGAGGAAGAGTGCATTCTCAAATATGACAATTATGCCAAATTGGCAAGCTGTGATCAGTTAAAGTCCGTATTTAGAAGCAACGGTCAAAAGGAACAGGAACATTTACAGACAATTAACGAATTACTCAGTGGTAAAGTACCAGCCATGGGCGGCGGACAGAGCGGCAGCCAGGGTCAATCCTCAAGCCAACAATCAAGTCAGCAGTCAACAAGCCAATCCTCTACCAGCCAGTCCGGCAGCAGCTCAAGCTCCTTCCAGGCATCCGATAAGGATATGTGTATTGATATGTTAAATACGGAGAAATACGTATCAGGAACTTACAATACTGCTATCTTTGAATTTAAAGATGCTTCGGTAAGAGATGTACTGAACCATATTCAGACCGAAGAACAAAAGCATGGTGAAGCTATCTTTGCTTATATGCAGAGCAAGGGAATGTATACACCAAAATAAGAACACAGATATGGGACAAATCCCAATAGTCTGGGCTCAGGTCTCAGATCTGCAAAAGTATGTATTAATAACGAAAGGTTCCTTTTCTAGTAAAGTTACAGTTTTAGTAGAAAGGAACCTTTTATGTTGCTTGCAACAAGAATGACAATAATCTCACCATTGACCTAGGATTATTTTAGTAGCCTTTAATCAATCGTAATATCAAACCACATTGCTGGCATAACTGACATTTCTTCGCTAGTAGCTTCATATCCATAATCCATTATTGAACCGTTTGT
>JAEWMZ010000202.1 GCA_023392995.1 Bacillota bacterium | reverse complement strand
ACATCTCTTACTGTCAGCTTTTGCAGATTTTCAGAAGGATTTTCCGGTGCCTCCTCCTTAAATATATCAATAATTCTATCCTCCAGCTTTAGCAAGCCCTCCGTACAAGCGATTCCTACCGCTGTTGCCGCATAGGTTTTGGTATGGGACTGAAGGCCGTGGCGGATGCCAGGAGCATAGGGAGCCCACCAGCCTTCTGCACAGATTTTCCCATGACGCATGATCATCAAACCATGAGGCTCAGTAAAACCGCTTTCCAATCTATCCAACAGCTTCTCGATTACCTCTGATGGAATACCTACACTTTCTGGTGTTACACGTTCGAACTCTTTTCTCTTCATTTTCTCCTAATCCTCTCTTTCTTTCATTGTTTTATGATAATTGCGGAATTCATTAACAGAAGATATTGTATACACAGCAGATACTGTTTCGAAGCGGAAGCTAAGCCCCAAAGGAAACGCCCCCGTGAAGAAATGTGTATACAATTGAAAAACTATATTATTTCACAATTGCCTATTTCCATGATTCTAGATAGTTGTGAAACTCATTATCTATGGTAATATTATATACTTCCTGTGGGTTACTGAGCGAAATGATTAGAAGCCCAGCTCCTCCAGCCATTCCACGCATAGGGTGCTCCAATGCATAATATGAGGATGTTTTTCCTCGAGATCATTGTTCCCATCTGCCAGGGCAAGACCATGAGTCCCTCCCGGGAAGCAGTGCAGTTCAAAGGGAATATGATAATCCGCCAATTCTTTCGCCAGATACATAGAGAATCTGGGATCGTCACTATTGGTCTGCCATATGAAAAATGGAGGTGTCTCTGTAGTAATGTTTTTCTCCGGAGCCAGATATAACTCCTCCGCTTTGCATGAATCAATAAATGGATTCTTATGAAAACCACTTGGAAAGGAGGCAAAAGAAATGGCACCATAACCAATGACTGCCGCATCCGGTCTACAAGAAAAATGCTCAATACTATCGTCTGCATCCTTCCTGCCATAGTCGAAATGTGTGGCACAATTCCCCGACAGCATACCTCCTGCCGAAAAACCCATAACCGCAATTTTATCCGATATCCCAAATTCCTCTTTTCTTGCTCTTAAGATACGGATTGCTCTCTGCATATCTGCCATCGCATCTCTACGTGTAAAGGGTTTTAAACGATAGGTAAGAATTGCTACCGCAAATCCTGCACGGTTAAAATATTCTGCCACATGAAAGCCCTCACAGCCCGTACGGGTCTCAAAACCTCCCCCATGAGCAACAATAATGGTTCCCTTATCCGCGTTTTTACTTTCTGACGGTACAAATACCAGATAGGGCTGTGCCTGCTCCTGGTCTTTGTCAACTCCCGGAGCTCCGTCTTCCCATAGCTGTATTTTGTCAAATCTTTTCATTAGTTCATCCCATATCTTTAGATTCCCCAAAATATCAACGCTACCATCCAAATTACGATGCTTTGAGACATGTCTGATGGAGGCACGCTCTTTCACAACTTTTATTAATTCTTCCCTGTTTTTCTGCTCATTCATTACAGCACCCCCTTTGATCCAATCAATTGCTACAATATTATTTACTACCGAAATATTTACTACTGAAATATGTCTTCCTAATTATAAAATATACTCATCAAACCCATAAGAAACAATCAATAATGTATTATTTACTATCAAATATGTACAACATTGGTATTAAGGTGCCGGGATTTCGCAGGTATAAACCTCCAATTGCTAGTAAATGGTTTATATTTTCCAAGCTTACCAGTCTTGGAATTATCCATAATCCCTGCCAAGTATCATCTCCATTGCAGAATATACAGCCATTGCTGTAATGTCTTTCGTTTTTATTGCTCCCTGCCAGTTTTCTACAAGTGCATATCCTTTTTTGCAGAAAACAATATAATATTAGCTTGAAAAACACCTTCTATAATCATTTGACAAAATAATATCTTCAATTATGTAAATATAATGAACCTCATAGCATATGATAAAGAACAACAACTATTGGAGGCTCTAATATGATTAATTTATCAGCTACATCCTGCCGCGGTGGGGATAATCGAAATAATTGCAATGAAAGCGGTGGCGGCAATTCTATTTTTCTAATACTTATCTTACTTTGTTGCTGTGGCGGCAGTGGTGGACTGTTTGGAGGAAATGACTGTAGCAGTGATGGCGGTGGATTAGGTGGCATTCTTCCTATCATTTTAATCCTTTGTTTATGTGGTGGTTCCTTCTAAATCATATATAGCCTAGCCAATAGAGCTGTTGAATCCTTTGTATTCAACAGCTCTATCTCTATTCATATAACTTTTCAATTGTTTTAACAGCAAATCCCCTTAGTCTTCAACCTTCGACCCTCCAGACAGTTATTATGCTTAAATGCAACTATGGTTATTTATTATCATTTTCATCTCATAATGGAGAAAATTCTTAATTACCTAAAAGAACTACTGCAGCCTACAACAATTCTCTGATTGGTTTTCGCCTATAATTTTCTCCAGGCCTCCGGATTGCAACCGCAATATTTTTTAAATACTGTAGAGAAATAGGATACATTCTCAAAGCCCACATCCATAGCGATGGTACTAATGGATTTACTGGTTGTATTCAAAAGCTTCTTTGATTCATCTATTCTTTGTTGATTTATGTAATCTCGTATGGTTAATCCCGTCTCCTTGTTAAACAGCTTGGATAAGTAATTTGGCGTTAGAAATACACTGTTCGCCACATCATTCCGGTCAATATCCTCCTTATAATGCTGCCGGATATACGCTTTTGCCTTAGCCACAATCGTCGAGTCCTGCTGCTCCTGTGTCATCAGCTCCATAATGCGGTCATACATATAGTTTACATATTTCATCATATCAAAGATCGAATACTCTGCGGTCTCATTGATCTGTCTGGCTGCCTTTTCGTAAAGCAGCTTATCCGCCGGTATATTATGCTCCCGAAGATAACCCCAAAAAACCTGAAG
>JAEWMZ010000326.1 GCA_023392995.1 Bacillota bacterium | reverse complement strand
ATAATACAAGGGAAAAGAGTCCTGCTATTACGAATACCGCAATCAATACCAATGCTGCCGGTGTAATGACAAAGAATAATCTGGCTGCCATACATACTGCAATGATAAAAGCACATATCCCCATCCGTTTTAAGGAGATCACATTCTCTCTGACAAAGGGATCTTCCTGTATCACTGTACGGAACATTCTTCTTAACTCCCATAGAATCACAAGAGCAAAAATTCCTGCAAGCATAAATATAATGCAGAAGGGTAAATAAAATTGACTGAAAATCTTAAAAATGTGCTCTCCTACAAATCGAAAACTTACCGGAACGGTAGCGCAAACTACAATCCCCGAATAAAACATAAAATCCAATATTAATTTTGTAAATCTTACAAATGGATTTTTACTCATTCCCTACCTCCTAAAGAGTCTTTTTCTCCAGATTATGTATTTCTGTTTGAATATCAAGCTACTTAAAGCAATGCTTCATTATGACAAGAATTTCATATTGTTGTAGTAACTCTATACTCTATACACTTTATAACTCTTTATATCTCTTTACCATTGCACTATACCATTGTATATTATGAATGTCAATATTTTTTTATCGTTTATCAATATATTTTTATTGTTGAACAGTCCATTGTTTTATCATTCACTTGTTTTATCATTCAAAAGACTTAAATGTAATACGAGATGCCATTTTGTAATTCGAGATGCCATCTTTGTAATTGACAACTGAATATTTGTAAACGAAACGCCACTTTTGTAATCGAAATGCATGTTTTGTAAACGAAATGCAACTTTTGTAATCAAAATGCAGTTTGATTTTTAGCTTTTATTGACGTATGATAATAAAAATGAGTATGCCAAAGGGAGGTAAACTCCCTCTCGATTTTTTTGTAATCGGAGAATCTACCCCTAATTTCTTAGACAGATTAGTGGTTGGCGGCACGCTAATTTATTATTTTTTGAGAAGAGCAGGTTTTAGCATGATGTCTCCGGGTGCGACCGGTTTACATCCAAGTTTATGTAGAATTTCTTCTCCATGGTAAAAGCTGAATGTTTCGTATGGGCTACGATTGTTCAGCTTTTTCCTTTTATAAGAATTAATGTGATTCATCATTAAGCTGATATCTTCCTGTGTCAGATTATTAAAACTAGTTCCTTTCGGAAGCACTCTGCGGATCAATTCATGATTCACTTCAATAGCACCTTTTTGATAGGGACTTCCTGCATCACAATAAAATATACTGGTTCTTTTACGCGGTATTATTTCCCGGTATTCGATTGCCTTAGGATTGGAAAACTCACTTCCATTGTCTGTAAGTATCACCGGAAAAAGAGGATCAAAAAGTTCTTTTCCTAACACTTTGTCAATCTCATCAAAAATATTGATCACTGATTTGGAAGTATTCGCATCCCGTAGATAAGCCAACATCAGACTAGTATCTACAAAGTGTATAGTCAAAAGACATTTGCCACCTTTTACTCCAATGACAGAGTCCATTTGTACAATTGCCGTATCTGGGTTTTTATCAATAAAAGTACTAAAAGCTTCATAGTTACGTCCAATGCGGCAGCCCTTATCAACTTTGAATTCTGGTTTTTTATAGCGTTCACGAAATTTTACTTTACGTGGAAGATCAATATTTCTTACGTCAAAAAGACAGGCATCAATATAATTATAAATGGTCTTTTCACTGCACATCAGTTCATCCTGATGATTGATATAAATCTGATTCACAGACTGACCATTTCGAACCAAAGGTGAAAGAATCTGATTGAGCCTGGTGATTTCATCCTCAGATACACACAAGCCGCTTCGTGACTGTGAAATAGCTTCATGCGCTTTCATATGTGCATGTTCAGCATCATAAATATTCTTCAAAAGTGTACATTTACCTATCGTTTCACATCCATTACAAACGTAAGGAACTCTGAATCTGGCAGTACAAATCTCCTCCACAAAATCAGAACAGTTGTCATTGCATGAAGTGCAAAGTTTACAATAAATATCAGATTTTCTGGAACATTCCTTGCCACAAACCTTTTTTAGTCGACAGTTAAAACGGTTCTTACATGCATTAAAAGGGAAGCCAGGATAACCGGTAGCTACTTCAGAGCAGTATTTACGTACTTCTCTTGATATAGTAGTTGGATTTTTATCCAGTCTGCGGCTGATTTCTTTGAAGGAAAGACTTTCTTTCAGATATTTCTGTAATTCAAGTCTTTCTTCATAGGTAAAAAATTTAGACATATATCCTCCGTCCTGCCGCCAACTCTTTTAGGATATATGAATTTGAAACTCATGAAAACAAAAAAGACTGGTATCAACCAATCTTTTTGTAGGCTAGGATGCAACCGCCTGGCATAGATATTTTATTTAAGAATTATGACTCAATCTGGAATCGGAAGGGTTGCATTTCGATTTACAATTGAGGTTATCATTCAAAAGCTGTTATGCTTTTTTCGCCTTTTTTTGAGATAATTATCTCGGAAAATTTCCTTGTTAACATGCTGTTGGCGTATAAAAAAAGAAGCCCCTCTATTGTCGATGAGCTTCTTTTTATCCTAGCACTAATTAAACATCAGATACACTGTATTTATCAATTACTTCGGTTCTGGTATAGGTGGTTTTTTCAGGAGCCACATTCGCCACAAGATAATTATAGAGATATATAATTGGATCATGTCCCTGGCTGAACGGATCCTGACGAAATACCTTATGTACAATTCCCTTCTTGATTAATTCTACAATTTCATCATTATAATCAAAACAGAGAAGTTTAACCTTACCTACCAGCTTCATTTCCTCAATGATCCTTGCTGCACCGGGAGCACCCTGGCCAATTACAAGAACACCATTGATATTTGTAAGGTAATTGAGCATTTCCTTCAATTTTTTGTATACATCAATATTGTTTTCAATATTATCTACCGTACCTACCACCTTTATCTCATCATACCGGTAAAGAGCTGCCTTGGCTGCTTCTCTTCTCTTTTCATGGATCAGGGATTTGCTGTTGCCGCTAAAGATTACAATCTCACCCTTTTCATCTATGCTCCGGGCTAAAATCTCACCCGCCAAAGTACCTTCAGCGGATACATTAGGGCCAAAATAGGAAAGTCGCTTTGTTTCATCTGCTAAATCGCAGTTAAAGGTCATAATTGGTATTTTCTTTGCAGCTGCACGGTCAACACATTCCCCAATTCCTTTCACAAAGCCTGGCAGGATAAGTCCGTCACATCCGGCATCAATCACTTCGTTCAGAGTATCGATAAAGCTATGATCCATCTGTTCAAAGCCAATGAATTCTACTTCGGCATTCTTATCCTTCAGCTCAGTCTTGGCATAGAGAGCACCTTGCCTTACGGATTCCCAAAAGGGTTCATTGGCCGGGCTTAACATTACAAACTTTAATCTCTTTGTACTTACCTCATTCACTGGTAATACCGAGGTTCTGTATTTCTTAAGCAGATTTTCGATACTGGAAAGCATCTTCTTCAAGGAGATCGCCTGGTTCTTGATTTCTTCATTCTCCGCCAGCTCTTCTTCCGTAATTGCAGCTACATCCTGGGTAATACGAGAGATATCATCGGAGGCATCATGAAGCACGGAGCCATGGATACTGATTTCTTTCGTACTCTCACTGATCATCCGGGATTCTTCATATACCTTCTTAATATCATTATTCAGGATATTCGCATTGCTGTTAATGGTATCAAAAGAAACCTTAACTGATTGAAATATTTCCTTACTCATATCAAAGGTGTTTGTGACATGGGCAATACTTTCACTCACCTTTGCATTGCTTTTTATGATATTATCCAGCAAATTGGTGATTTGCGTTACACTATCCTTGGTTGCATCGGAAAGTTTATTCATTTCCTGGGCTACTACAGAAAATCCACGTCCGGCTTCTCCGGCTCTGGCTGCTTCAACACGGGAGTTAAGGGAGAGCAGGTGTAGTTGTCCTGTGATATTCATAATCAGATTACCGAATACATTGATTTCTGATAAATTGGAATTCAGAGTTTTAATAAAATTGACTGTTTCCTCAAGATTTGCTGAAATAAGCTCCATCTGACCATTGTATTTATCCAGATGCTCCGCTCCGTCGGAGGTGAGTTTAACTGTATTTCCTACAAAGCTTTCAATACTTCCAAGTGTCGTAGTGATTAGGCTAGCACCCGAACTTACCTTCTCGATCCCTTCCAGCGTAACCCTTGCGATCTTCAACTGCTCCTGGGCTCTCTCTGCTACAATGGTAATATTAGCAGCAATCTGCTCATTGCCCTTGTAAGTCATATCGATACTTTTTGTTACTTTTCCAACGGCATCCGACAGGATAATAACGTTGCTTTTTGTTGATTCTATGTAACTTAACAGATTTCGTTTCATATCATTGATTGCTGAGGTAAGAATTTCAAAACCTCTCGTCTTTTCAGCGATGATATCATCAATATTGAGATCGCCCTGGGATAAAATAATCGCATTGTTATCGATCAGGCGAATAGATTTTATAAATTGTATTAATAAAAGCATCAGATAGACAGATAAAACGAAGGAAGCCAATAAAGCGACCGGAATTACATAACGGAACACTGTGCCACTGATGATTCCGATCAGGGATACCAAAAGCAGTATTCCCGGTATTACGGCAGACAGACGAATCATAAAGGTCTGAAGATTATTTCTGTCGAATAGGTACTTTTTAATTTTGTTAAACTTATTTTGCATAGTATCATCCCCCAGCTAATTTTTTGCTTTCCCGAATGAATTTTACTTAAAATAAGAAATTCATATTCCGGGAGCCAGTATGTAAAAATACATTCTGACCGCTTACTAATTTTAACATTATATACCATGAACTACAACGACAAAAAGGTATAAAATTTATTATAATTTATGTATAATTTGCAGCACGAAAGAGTTTCTTTGTGCAATATATATAATTTTTTGGCGAAATTACCATTTTATTTCCGAATAAAAATACAAAATCTGGTATAAACCTTTCTTTCGGTTTATGCCAGATTTTGATTTACAGACATATTTGATCCTTTGATTTTTTTATAAAAAGCATCCTTGCTGCCGTTTGATTTTTTCAATTTTTTGTCGTATGATAGCAATAAATATAGATGTTAAGGAGCTAAAAATGACACCCATGAAAGCAAACCAAAATAGCGCGAATAAAATACCTACGATGCAAAATTCATTTACTAAACCCATCAATATTATATTATTGTCCATACTGTGCACCATATTATGGGGCAGCGCATTTCCTTCTATTAAGATTGGCTATCAGCTCTTTGCATTAGCAAATGATGACATTCCGGGAAAGCTGGTGTTTGCAGGAATTCGTTTTTTCTTTGCAGGGGTGATCACTTTATTGATCAGCGTAATCCAAAATAAAAAATTCCCCCGCCTTCCTGCTTCCAACATTAAGGGCATGCTACTTGTCAGCCTTTTTCAAACAATCTTAGAATATCTCTTCTTTTATATAAGCTTATCCCACATTACAGGGGTAAAGGGCTCCATCCTTACCGCCTCCAATTCCTTTTTTGTAGTGCTACTCGCTCACTTTATTTATAAAAATGATAAGCTGAATAAATCAAAAGTCCTTGGATGCTCGATCGGCTTTGCCGGTATTGTATTCATTAACTTAAATGGTCTTAGCTCCGCCGACTTAGGCTTTAGCCTTTTAGGTGATGGATTTATGATAATATCCGCTCTCTGCTTCGCCATTGGCTCACTGATCAGTAAAAAAATATGTCAGACCGCAGATGCCACCGCTGTTACCGGCTATCAATTAGGGCTGGGCGGCTTCGTCTTAATGCTCCTTGGCTTTCTGACCGGAGGCAAGCTGTCACAGATCACACTACCGGGTATGCTGCTGTTAGTATACTTATCACTGCTTTCAGCCATAGCCTTTACCATCTGGACTGTGTTATCCAAATATAATAAAATCAGCAAAATTGCTGTTTATAACTTTTTAACCCCGGTCTTTGGTGCACTTTTATCTGCTTTATTCCTTGGTGACCTATTATTTACCTGGAATAATCTGCTGGCATTAATTCTTGTTTGCAGTGGAATTTATATCGTAAATTCTAACTAACGATCATTCATCCGCAGGTCGCGGGTG
>JAEWMZ010000281.1 GCA_023392995.1 Bacillota bacterium | reverse complement strand
ATGACAGGCAAAAGAGCCTGCAGATTCAACTTGTGATGATCCGTATTTATTCTTCCTCTTCGGTAACCTGATCTTCTTTCGGCTCAGTATCATCTTTTTCTTCTGCGGCTGTTTCTTCTTCGTCGTCATTGTCAGAGGTTATATTAATCGGCACATATTCTCTGCCTTCATTCTCAGTTAAATCCTCCGTATCAAAGTCTTCGAAATCATCTTCAAAATCCTCAAAATCGTCGGAATTATCTTTCTTAATAAAAGTCTTATAGAGATAATAGGCACCAGCGGCAGCAGAAGCAGCAGCAAGTGTTCCAAATATAAACTTACCAAATTTTTTCATGGGCATAATCTTCCTTTCCTTTTTAATTATAATTATATACTATTCTCCAATTATAATTCGAAGCTCGCAAAAAATAAAGTAAAAAATCTATAAAATTGAAATTATTGTTAAAGTCTGCAGGAAAATTAAAGAATCGAATCGTCAATTTTACAGATAACACCTTTTAATACGCTAACATAGTGTATGACGCTAGCTGCAATATGGTTAACAATCAGGAAAATAACAGGTGATGGATGTGAAATGCATAGTATTTCGCAACCATTACCTTGCGACATGAGGTCGTATGCCAGCTAGTGTGAAACGCAATATTTCACATCCAGCATCTCGCGACCATGCGGTAGAATGTCCGTTAGTATAAAGTGAATAGCATTTTATATCAAGCCCACCGCGACCGTGTGGACGAATTTAGCTAGTACATAGGAAAAATAGAATAAAGTGCTTTGCGTAAAAAAAGATACTCCTTAATATTTTCTTAAGAATATATAAAAGCCAATACAAATTTTTGACAAAAAATCCTGCTTATGGTACTATATATGCAAATGAAACAATAGTCGTGGATCTATTTTATTCAAATAGAAAAGCGGCTACCGGAAGAGATTAGGAGGATTAAAAAATGAAGGCATTTGTAAAAAGAATAGTCATGTTCTTTTGCTTTGTACTCATCGTGCCTGCTGTTATCGGCATGAATATTTCAGCAGTACAAGCAGCTGTGACACCGTCCTTTTCCAAAAGCAAGGTCACAATTGCAGGAAAAGGCGAGACCTACCAGATAGTTATAAAAAACAAAGTGGCAAAGAGTACTTACAAATGGAGCTCGTCAAATAAGGCAGTAGCTACCGTTACAAAGAATGGTGTGGTAACCTCCATAGGTGGTGGAACAGCCACAATTAAGTGCAAGATTACATATCCGTCAAAAAAGTCAAAGACATTATCTTGTAAAGTTACAGTGACGATGCCTGCAACGGAAGTAAAGATATCAAATACAACGTTAACCAACGGAGCTCAAAGAATAACACTGGGTTCCTCTATGGATTTCGATTGTATACTAACACCTTCTGATACAACAGACAAGGTTATCTGGTCTATCGGAAAAGAAGGAGATCCAGAGTGCATTCGGATTGATGATGCGGCAGCAGGAAAAATAACTGCTATGAAAGCCGGTAAGGTTACCCTTAGAGTGACAGCCGCAGCTACCACAACGAAAGAGGCTACAGCAGCCAGTATTGTGGATGATTCGGTGATAATTGAAGTGGTAGGTCCTACTGCAGCGGTTAATAGCGTAGAGATTAAAGATCCTAATACGATTGTTGCAGTATTCGGCAGCCCGATCTTAGAAAATACGGTTATCGGGACAAATGGTATTTTATCAAGTAATATAGAGATCAAGATGGGCAAGGATGTGAAGAATGTACTGGCTAGTGATCCAGGTACATTAAAGGCAAGTTTATCAGCAGATAAAAAGACACTGACAATAACCACAGAAAAAGCAATGAGCGGTAATTATGGAATTAACTTCACCAGCAACATTAAGACCACCGACAATATTGCGCTTGAAGCTTACTACAAAGCGATTAACTATGCTGATACCACTGGTCCTTATATTGTTCAGACAACATTAGATGATTCTGGTCTGATTGCAACAATTCAATTTAACGAAGTGGTTAACTTTGATAATCTCAAGATTCAAAATGCTACATTAGTGAATTCTGCAGTTACAGCAGATCCATTCACCCTAAGTATGTTGAACAATAAAATGAATTATATCATAGCAGAAGATAAGAAATCCTTATCAATCAACATGGCTAGTATGGTAACCGCAGATAGAGGAAAGCTGTTCTCCGTTATTATCTCCGGTATTAAAGATACAGCCGGTAATCTGCCGGCTACTGTTTATGTGACAGCTTATCTCCAAACAGATACTTCGCCTAAACCACAGGCTAGAGTACAGTCAGTGCTTCGTACAGCATATGATACTATAACCGTTACCTTTGATCGTTCTATCCAAAATCCAGGTTACATTACTGTTAGCAGTGGCGGTTGGATTCAAGGTAAGATTGATTTAAAAGATACTAAGAAAGTAAATTATAAATTAACCGCAATAGAATTAGCGTATACAGGTGTAAGACCGGTTCAAGTAGGTAATTATAGCAGTTATAATGTTATTCCAACAGATACCAGTGCAAGTATAATGCAAACCTATATGGTTGATTTTACTGCGGATACAACCCAGCCTATACTTTCGCAGTATACCTATGATGCAGATACGAATATTTTGACATTAACCTTTAGCAAGAACGTTAGCTTAGTTAATACCTCCGGTATTATAAGTGCAAGGTATATGTCAGCTACGGATGAAATAACTCCAAATACAAATGTCTCCTATACGCAAGTAACTCATACCCTGGGTAATAACATCATACAGATAAAATTATCTAACATCAGCTTGTTTGGAATTTATAATTTTACCATTAATCCAGGCTTTGTATACGATAACTATAAGAATACGAATATTGCAAGAGACATTACCATTAATAATACAACAGGAGTTTCGGCAGAATTACCAGCTCCTTTCAGGATATACCAGTCTACGACTAATCCTGATCAGGTAATCCTGGAATTTGCAAATAAGCTGGACAAAGGATCTGCAGAAACGAATAGCAACTATGTTATAACAGGTGTTTCTATTATCAAAGCAGAGTTAACAAAAAATACCTCTGACCAAGGGGCACAAGTGACACTAACTATGGCTCCGGACAGTGTGGCAGTGACAGTGGTTCGTCCAGTTGTAATTACAGGTGTTAGAGGATATAATAACAGCTATGGTGCTATTAAAGGTTATACAACGAGTTTAGAGATCAAGGAAAACAAAAAGCCCACTTATGTGAATAGCAGCTTTGATAATATATCAAGGAATACGATAAAACTCAATTTTGATGAGGCTATTCAGGGAACAATGGTAGTTAAGGTTACGCAGACGAACAGTGCCTATACGCCAGAGATTCCGAATACAATTTCGGTTAGCGGCAATACAGTAAATATTGTACTGTCCAGTCAGCCTATTAACGGTAGTTATTATCGAATAGATATAGTATCCAATAACATTACTGACCTGGCTGGTAACTCAGCAAAAGTAACAGTATCTCCAATTATGGTTGTAGCCTCTTACTAAAAAAGAGAATTTTGAAGGAATCTGATTTTATTAAGATTGGAATAAAATTTAGCCGGGAGCCGAACATGGCTCCTGGCGTATTACCTATTCATGGTAGCAAGTAAAATGCGTCATTTTAATATCACAAGTAGGAAGGTTGGAATATTCAATGTACGAGTTTAAAGAAGAGTACAAGACCGGAATTGAAAGCATTGATACGGAGCATAGGAAACTGTTTGAGATCGCAAATAAAGCGTATGATACACTAATGGATGAATTTATTCCGGATAAATATGACTATATTATTGAAATTTTGGAGGAATTAACCTCTTATGCTGCATTTCATTTTCAGCATGAAGAAGAATATATGATGAGCATTCGTTATAAGAAATTGTTTGCCCAAAAAACAGAACATCAAGATTTCATGGATAAATTAGCAACCTTTAACCTTCATGATATTGACGGGGATCAAAACGAGACGATTTTGGAAATTCTTCAGTTCCTGACGGATTGGTTGGTTCAGCATATCATGGGAAGTGATAAATTAATCGGTAAAACGGAATAAGGATAAAGAGAAAAGGCAGCCCGAATAAACGGATAAGTTTAGTCGAAGCTGCCTTTTGATAGGTGATATAGGCAATTGCGAAACTATATAGTTGTTGTAATTGTATACATAACATACACTATTGCTTCGCTTCAACACTTCCTTCGGGCTTAGCTTCCGCTTCGAAACAGTATATGTTGTGTATACAATAGCTTGAGTTTCTGAGTTTGGCAATTACCGAATAGTAATAGGTGATTATCACGGATTAATTTTAGTATGTGATGGGTCACCGAAATCTCGAGTAAAGATATCACTGCGCTCCAGCAGGCTTTCCACGGTATCTAAGCCTAATCGGTGAAGCAGCTCTATTACATAGGGATTATCAATCGGGGTAGGATAGGGTGCTGCGTTCCCATATTCTTCAACGTGAATTCGCCCTTCCTCATGAGGAATGAGTACTTTTGGCCCTCCAACGCAACCGCCGACACAGCCCATACCCTCGAAGAAATTAGCAGTAGTATTTCCAGAGAGGATATCATTGATCATTGCCTTACATGCAGGTACTCCATGTGCCTGTTGCGTGTGTATGCTGATTTTACGGTTTGGATTAAGACGCTTTACTGTGGAGCTGACAGCCTCACTAACCCCTCCGGTGTGTGCATAGATTCTTCCTGCGCGGGAGGAATGATCCTTTTCGCTTTCTTCCATTTCTGCCGGGTCGATTTCCATAATGTTAAAGATATCCTGGATTTCCTGAAAGGTAAGTACATAGTCGACAGCATCAGCGATATCCTTTTCTCTTGCCTCTGCTTTTTTTGCCATACAAGGCCCGATGAATATGGTAAGTGCATCTGGGTGAAGTACCTTTACGGCACGCCCGCTGGCAACCATTGGTGAAACAGCTGGCGGAACGTGAGGGACTAAGTCTTTATATACTTTTCGGATCATAGCAATCCACATAGGACAACAGCAGCTGGTTAGCTGATAATCAGATTCGGATATGATATTTTTATCAAACTCAAGAGCTTCCTTTAGGGTCAATATATCTGCAAAGAGAGCCACTTCAATCATGCCGTCAAAGCCGACAGCTTTTAAAGCACTGCGTAATTTACCAGGAGTAACTTCGCTGGTAAACTGACCTTGAAATGCAGGAGCGACAAGTGCATATACTAAACCTTTATGAGCTCGAATAGCCTGAAGCGCCGGAATAACATCCTTGCTGGTATTCAGATTTTTAGCGCGGCATTCCTGGACACAGATGGCACAACCGGTACAAGCTTCTTCATCAATCACCATTTCACCGGATTCTCCAGGATGGATTGCATGAAAGGGACAGACCTTTACGCAATTACGATCCTCTCCTTCGCACTTACAATCGCCAGAATGCCATATAACGGGATGCTTCTTTGGATGCAGCAAGCAATCAAGCTGATGGGTATCATAAAGCTCCAATTTTTCTAAGAAGCTGGAGTCTTTTTCTTTCAATGTTCGGACTAAAACCTCATAGTAAAGTTCTTCGAATGTTTTCATAAAAGTCACCGTATTTCCTTTCTGTTACTGAGTGTATTAGGATTAGGGTGTCAAAAGCACCATTTCAAAAAGTCATTCGTGAATTTGCACAAATCACTCTCGTAACAAAATGCTTAAGAAGGAGTAAAAAAGCATTTTTTAGCTTGTTTTCCTATTTTGAAAGCGAT
>JAEWMZ010000209.1 GCA_023392995.1 Bacillota bacterium | reverse complement strand
ATGGATAAATCCATCAAGCTGACAGAGGCAGCTGAATCTACCCGGTCAGCAATTAATTTCATTCCCTTTGCCTGAAGATCGCTGTCTGATATTAACTCCTTTACCGTAACACCCATTAGTTGAATTGCCGGAAAGGACAGAACTGGCATTGCCTTCTTTGCAGGCATCTTTAACATTGTATCTACCCAAACATTCATGTTTTGCTTCATCTTATTATGCTCCTTATGATAAATATTGATTGATGTATAATGTCCTAAGAAAAAGCTCAGGATTCTCATACATTGATTTTATAAATATTATCACAATTTATTTTGAGGAAATGGTAAAAAATTTAGAAAACATGTGTTTATTTCACAACTTGTAAGAAATAGTGTTGTAAGAAATAGTCTCGTAAGAAATAGTGTTCAAAGCAGAGTACTTCATATTTCTGCATTGAACGACCTAGGGAGGAAGGACAGTTAGAGTGAAATGAAACGTATTTCATATTCCTTAAGTGAATGAGCTATGGAGGAAGGTTAGTTCGTGCAAAATTAGATTATTTCCCATCCTGCACCCCGCGATCATACAGTCAAATGGCGTTTGGGTGATAATTTAGTATAGGATATCTGCGAAAGTGTATGGCAGGAGCTATCTTCGGTATTGCTTTGGTGTCAGACCCGTATATTTCTTAAAAACCTTTGAAAAGTAGCTCTGATCCTCAAAGCCTGTGGCAATCGCTATATTTATAATGGAATAGTCAGTATTGGCAAGGAGGCGCTTACTTTCCTCCACACGAACCATATTCAAGTACTCCTTAAAGGTAGAACGGGAGGATTGCTTGAATATGGAGGAAAAATAGGCGGGATTTAAATGTACATGGGAAGCCACGTCCTCCAGAGTAATATTTTTAGCAAAATTATTCGAAATAAAGAGCATTGCCTTTTTCATCATCTCATGGTTTTTGGAGGGAATATAATTAAACATGGACTCCGTAAAGACCTCAACGGTTTCCTGCAATTTAAAGCAGAGGGAATCAATGTTTGTGATTTGCTGAAGAGATTTTAAAAACTGATTATTTATTTTTAAAATACTGTCCGAGGCGGCTCCTCCTTCAATGGCAGTTCTGGACAAAAGGGAGCATAATTCAATGGCTCTGGACTTCACATTATCCAGATTATTTCCTCCGGAAAATAGAACATAGCCCAGAAGATCATTCAGTATTCCCTTTGCCTCTCCCACATCCCCTGCCTTTACCTTTGCCAGGAGCGCCTTTTCCTTCTCATAGGGATAGGAAGCAGACAGGCCAACTCCGGAATTCTTATACATCTGAATGGATTCATTGATTTTTGATTGCTGGTGCAGTTTTCCCTGGTTTATGATTAATTGCTGCTTACCCTCCGTAAGCAAATTCGAAAAGAGGTAATAGAGTAAGCGGCTGATCTGAGTTACGATGGCAGGGGGAACTACTTTTAAGCTGGAGGATTCCTCGTACATCTCGATCAGTGAGTAGGTAGGGATATGATACCGCTTGTCCAAATCGTGAATTAAAAGTGAATCAGGAGCATCCATTAAAAACGGACCCACCAGAACGGAGCCCCAGAAGGAGCCGCTGTTTAACAGAGGGAATACAATGTGATTTAAATTGGCATGGCAGGCGAAAATATAGGTTTCACCTATGCTTATGGCTCTTTTACTGGCATTGATATGTATTCTGTCACAGGTTTCGTTGGAGGGAAGATATTTTTGGAAAATACTGCAAAAATTAGTACTTTTACCACAGGATTCAATGATGATGCCCTGGTCATCGATTACCTGGATTGGAAGGCCGGTACAGGCCTCGAAGGCTTCCAACATTTCTCTTAATTGATTCTTGGGTATAATGGTATATAAATAAGGGGCCTGCATATTACTATGCTCCTTTCTTGGATTTCGGATGTAGGTTGCTTTTATTTTATCATAAAACATATAAAAAAAGTACATACTTTCTAAAATTATTACAAAAGAAGAAATGGGTTTCGATTATACTATTATATATCGGAAGAAGAATATTTTAGAAGTTCAAGTAATGTTCAGGAGGTATATTATGGCAGTGATTCAAGAAATTTCGGAGTTTTTACAGAAAGGCCGTGCAAAAAACGTTAAGGTATTGGTTCAGCAGGCAATTGACGAGAATTATGATCCTAAGATTATATTAAATGAGGGTTTACTCTCCGGTATGATGATTATCGGTGAGAAATTTAAGCATAATGAGGTATTTGTACCGGAAGTATTAGTTGCAGCGAGAGCTATGAACGCAGGGCTGGAAATTCTGGAACCAAAGCTGATTGAAGTTGGAAACGAACCCGTTGGAAAGGCTGTCATTGGAACAGTGAAGGGTGATTTACATGATATCGGCAAAAATCTGGTTACAATGATGCTGAAGGGAGCCGGTCTCGAGGTACATGATATCGGTGTGGATGCTCCTCCGGAAGCATTTATCGAAAAGGCAGAAGAGATAGGTGCTGATATTATCTGTATGTCTGCGCTGTTAACAACAACAATGCCAAGTATGCAGAATGTAATTGAGGTAATGAAAGAAGTAGGAGTCAGAGACAAGTATATCGTAATGGTTGGCGGTGCACCTGTGAATCAGATCTTTTCCGATCAAATCGGAGCTGATTATTATACACCGGATGCAGCAACAGCAGCTGAAACAGCAAAGAAAGTACTTTTAATGAGAAAAGCAGGATAATC
>JAEWMZ010000161.1 GCA_023392995.1 Bacillota bacterium | reverse complement strand
CTTAACGCGTGCGACGCACGAACCTACTAATCGTTCAATTCGCGGGCTCCGGAGTGTTCCGTATTCTACTTACCACCATTGGTGTGCTCTCAGTCGGTGGCTCACCATTCCTGTCTTTCGGTTTCTCGGTAGAACAAAGTCTCCTTCTTAGCCGATATCAACTTATTTTTGACTTATATTAGCATATCCATATTTTAAAAGCAAGAGAAAAATAAATTTTATTTTTCAAAATGGTTATGTATCCTTGCCTCCCAATTTAAGTAATTTCTGCTGGATTTCCTTTTCTTTCAGTAATATTTCCTCTTTAATCCGCTCTCCATGCTTTCGCCAGTTAATATTGATCACAGGAAGTCTGCCCTTCCATTCTTCCGGATTATTTACTTCCCTTATGCTCTTTATTCCTTCTGCGAAAAGCAGAGATAACGTATTATTTATCGCCTTTTTTACATCCATATCCAGATTGTCGTAGGTCTTTAGCATAGCTTTCAGCACCCTTAGAGAGCCTAATTTAATGTCACTTAAGGTTCTGCTTTCATTGCTTGATAGTATCTCAAAAAGCGTATTGGTAAATTGCTCTCTCTTCTCAATGGACAAGCTGTACAAAAACCGCCTTAACGTCATATCCAATAACTGGGACTCCTGGGTGATGTTTTTTAGATGAACAAAGCTGGTGCCCTCCACTTCCCAGTTGTATCCAAAATGCTGCAAAAAGCCCTTTTGAAAGCTCTTCACTATCGTATAATTTTCCTCATGCTCGAGTAGCATCCCGATAATGGAGGATTGTGGAATCAGTGTGATAATACGGGCAGCAATATTTTTATATTCTGGTTTATCAAAAATGGACTGGTGAAAGCCAGGCCCATCGTTATTATATACGGATATAATACGCTGCTGCTCCTCCTTGGGAGCATGTACGGCTGCATATACAGCTAAATTACCGCCCTTGGAATGTCCTCCAAGAATAAAGCGGTGCCTGTCATACTGTTTGGCAATTCTAAGGTAATACTCCAAAGCTTCCACCTGAGAAGGAACACGCTCCATAACACTCATATTAAAATCTTCCTTCCAGCCTACCAGGGTATCATCTGTTCCCCGAAAAGCAAGATAGGAGCAATAGTTTCCCAGATGAATGGTTAGGGCTGCAAATTGCATCTCCTTTTCCAGATCAATGATATCAACATAATTTGATAGCAGTAGTTCAGAAAACCGCCGGCTTGCAGCCATTAGGCGCAACAGCTCTATCAATTCCTCCTTCATGAGGTCACCCGGTTGTATCTTCCCCTTTTCACCGAAGTCAAAATAGGCTTTTGCAACCTGGTAAAGTGGTATTCCATAGGTTAGATCCTCTCCTATCATACCTCTGAAATTCAAATAGCTTAGCTTAGAAAAAATCATATTATCAACTTCATTGAAAGGTGATTGTTCAAAAGATAAATCGCCGCGCCAACGAATATAATCCAAGATATTATTCATAACTGTACCTTTCCTTTCAATATTGATGACCTTAGTCAATTGCGAACCCATATATTTTTTGTAATTGTATGCACAACAAATACTATTTCTTGGCTCCAATGCTTCCTTCGGCTTAGCTTCCGCTTTGAAACAGTTTTTGCTGTGTATACAATATCTTTAGTTAATGAATTTCGCAATTGCCTATTGATGACCTGTTCAAAGATCGAACAGGTCAGTATATAAGATCATCTTAAGTTGATTAGCCTTATTTTTCAATACTTATTTATTCGTTTATTAAAGCATTTTTTTATTTTGAGAATACATACCTGTAATAATCATTTTCCAAAATGCTTTTTGATACGGTGAATTTATTTTTGACGATATTGTTCATGTTTTTAATATAATCATCTGATACCGGTTTTTTAGTCAGATTGGTTACTTTTCCGTTTTCAGAATTATACATAACCTTATCAGTGATAAAGCTTCTGTTTGACAAAAAGACCAAGGGCTCCGCATCCGAGAGAATATCCTGACCCATTAACAGTCTAGAATCATAGGTGATTCCAAAAAGATTGGATAAGGTGGGAAGGATATCCATGCTGGAACAGGGCTTATCAATGATAACATTCTCCTTCATCCCCGGATTCCATAGGATAAAATTATTTCTATAAATCTCAAAATCAGGATCAATCTTATGTCCTGCTATTTCATCCAGTTTTTCCTTCTCCCAGCCATAGGGATAATGATCCGCGCTAAGAGCGATTACGGTTCGATCTGCTACTCCGGCCTCAGTAAGCCTTTGAATCAGATATTCCAGTGCACGATCCAACTCCAGCTGACAGGCAATATAGGCTTGGGCATCCGAAGAATACGGTAGATCCTTCACTAAATTTCGATTCTTGGAAGACATGCTATTCCCCATAAAGGTGTAATTCATATGTCCACTAACGGTCATATAATAGGCATGGAACTGATCTTCCTTGATATAATCGTCCACCGTCGCCTGCATCATCTCTAAATCGGACTCCGGCCAGCATTTTGTCTTAAGCTTCAAGCCATTTCCCAGACCTTTATAATCATATCCCAGATTCGGATGGGTCTGATCTCTTTGATAATAGGTATAGGTGTGATTATGATAGGCTTTGCTAGCTACTCCCAGGGCATCAAATTGACGACCAAGTGCAAAAGGCCATAAATTCTTCCTGCCTTTGTACATACTTCTTGTTCCGGTGGGTATTAAGCCGGTAAGAGCCACATATTCTCCGTCACTGGTTGAGGTCTGCCATAATGCAGTATAAAAATTATTAAATACAAAGCCTTCCCGAACCAGCTTATACAAGGTAGGCGTCTTCTCTTTATTAATTGCATAGGGAGAAAAGCCTTCGGCTGTAATGAGAATCAGGTTATAACCCTTGAACATACCTGTGTATTTATTTTTATTGGTTGGTGTAACGGACGCAAAATATTGATGCAGCTTTTTTATGGTTTTATTCGATTCCTGATCGGCAAGCGCCGTAAAATCAATATCCATAACATTGGGCTCTACTACTACCGGGGTGGGTGTAGGCTTCTGCTTGGCAGAGGCGCTAACGGAATTTTTATTATCAGAGTTCTTGCTATCCGTATTCTTTTTGGAACCAGAGGCCGTCTGAGTACTGGCAGACATCTTATTCGGAGTCTGATTCGGAACCACCGCCAGCTCTAAATCCTCCTCCTGATCAAATAATAGCTTATCCACGTCCAGCCTCGTCATAGTGATAACCCCTAGCTGCTTTCCGCACAAATCCGGTACCTTGGATTGATAATATAAGTCATAGGGTGTATAATCTCCCCGCCCAAAGGCCATCAAAGCAATCACCGCTATGGCATGACTGATGAAAACTGTAGACAGTACGCCCAGCTGCTCCTTTAAACCACGTTTTGGAACTTCAATCTGCCTGTTTACTAAAAGGCCTAATAATAAGAGGGGAAGAAATAATAAGATAAGCCCTCCCATATTCGCTTTTAATGCCACAAAAATCTCTTTTTTAAAATTGGTAAAAGCATCTCCCGCTAAGCCAACGGATTGGAAAGAAAAAAACACTTTAAAAATTGAAAAGTAAATGAGCTGAATACAAAATACAAGGGTAATTGCTGCCATGGCGATCCAGAGCAGTGCTTTATTAACCTTCGGTGGGAATAATCCAATGATAAAATTGATTAATAATCCAAAAGGCAGGGCAAATAAGATTGGATATATTATCTTTACATTCATACTTCGATAAATCAGGACATGGAAAATGATTTCCATATACATGATCGAAATAATTATATAAAGCAAAGCTCCAAAAAAATTGGTTACATTAATATTAACCTCTCTATTCCACCCATTCTTTAACCTTTCCTTAGCCTCATTAAAAAAGCCTGTGCTACTGTCTCTTTCCACGTATAAAGCCCCCATTATCTTCTATTTTCGTTGAAATATAATTTTACCTTTCCCATATTGACTGCTGATATGAACAAGTGCTCCACTTATCATTGTAACCTGTGGCGGCTTATGACCAATGTCCGCATTCAATATAATCGGCAGCTCCAGTTCTCCAAGAACCCTTTGAACTGCTTCTTCATAAGAAGTATCCGTATCCGAATGATACATGGCCGGACGTCCAAAGATAAAGCCCGCAGCATGTTCAAACCAGCCTGCCTCTTTCAATTGCCATAGCCCTCGGATGAGTGCTTCACTTCCAAGATCGAAGCTTTCTAAGAACCATACAATTTTATCTTCTTGATAGCGTTTCACAAAATCCTTTGTTTTATCAAATCTAGTTCCAATTAGATTTAGCAATACATCCAGGCAGCCTCCAAGGGCACGCCCTTGAAGAACAAGTTCTTTGTCCGAAGCCAAACCCTGGGGATACAGATTCATCCACTGAACCTCTTTCTCTACTTCAAAGCCTTCATAACCGGTAATTCTTTTTTTAAAACCATCCTGAAATTGTTCAAAGCTATTTTGCTCTATGTCATGTCCTTCCAATAATTTCAGATTATCCTGTAAGGAGCTGTGCCATTCTCTCATACCAAAGCTTCCAAAATTATTGGCATATAAGGTGGCTATGTCTAAATTCGTTGTTATTGTAAATAATATTCCCGTTGTGTCGGAATATCCCTGAATCCATTTCGGATTTTCCTGAATTGACGTAAAATCCATATGGGACAACATCTCCACAAGATATTCTCCACCACTTGCAGCAATAATAGCACCCACCTCCGGGTCAAGAAAAAGCTGCTGCATTTCTTTTGCTCTGGTAACACCATCGGAGCTTCTTCCTTTTTCATGCTTTCTTACATTATCCGTCACCCTGACAGGATATCCAAGAGCCTCAAAATTCTTAATCCCACTTTCCAGTCTAATTAAATCAATCTCTTCCACAAAACCTGCGGATGGTGCAGTTACTCCAATTTTATAGCCCTTTTCTAATCTCTTTGGATATATCATCTTTTGTCTCCATTCTGCTTTCTGTAGCCTTAAAATAGCCTACACTTTTTATTCCTTTGATGGCAAATCCTCAAGTACTGATCAATAATGAATTCTCTGTGATAAAACATAAAATCCATATACGAACAATAGAATTGAAATACTTGATAATTCCTCTATTAATTTACAATTATTATATCATTTCGACCAAAATTTATCAAATGTCACTTGATCGACTCATTCTAACGCCAAATCTACTCCCTTTCAACTTCCAGCTTTGAGAATCTTCCGTAATAAATGATTGGTATCTAAAGTAATAAAAATAGGGTATCCGTTTTTTTTAAAACTATCAAATACGCTATTACTTAATTTTTTACATTAATATAAATTTCTTCTATGCATTAAAAAATCAGCAATTATTTTTAGTAAATCTGAAACATACTGTTTTTGTTTACAAATTTGTATTAAGCTCTACTAGATAATTATATTGTATATGGACATGATTAAAGGAGGGATGTAATTTTCCCTCCTTGTAAATTTACAATTTTGAAAGACATTAGATTTTGGTGAGTTCAGTTCCGTAATGTTCTGAACTAAAACCCGTATTTAAAAAGATTGAGAAAAACGGTGTCATTTTATTATAAATATCAATATCTTTCGGCTTTGGTAATCCTAAAATCAATTTTACGAATTCAGGATTTACAACTCCGGCAATAACCGTTCCATAGTTCCAATCAAATTCTTTCTTGTTACCATACTGCAAAGCAATATCTATCCACTCGCTTTCCTCATTCCAACAGTGGATTTCATATGCGGTTGCAGAAGCTAATTCCTCTCTCAAAATGGACTTCCACTGTTCAAAGTCATTACATTCTATATTCCACTCGCCATGTTTCATTATATCACCTTCCTCTTACAATTCCTGATATTCCATTCCTTTTCTTCTATTCTACCATAATTTTGAAAGCGTGGAAACAGGGAGTATTCCGGGCTAATTTCCTACCTTTCGGATATACAACACAGACGGTCAAAAATGTGTAGACTTGAGATAGTAAATTCATTTTCTACAAATGAAGAAAATTTCATTAACCCCCTTGACAACAATTAAAGACAGATGTAGAATATACCAAAAGACAAATGTAGAATATGGAGGCTATCTATGAATGAAATTAAAAAACTTCCTGATGCAGAGTTTGAAATTATGAAAGTGGTATGGTCGAATGAACCACCCATTACAAGCAGCATCATTATGGAACAGCTAGGCAAGGAAAAAGAATGGAAGGCACAGACCATTCTTACACTCATGGTTCGTTTGGTTGAGCGCGGCTTTTTACGCACAGAAAAAAACGGTAAGGAACGAACCTATTATCCGCTCATAAGCAAAGAGAATTACTTAAAGTTTGAAACCGGAGATTTTATGGAACGCTTTCATGGCAATTCCTTCGCCAGCTTAATTACAACGCTATATGAGGGAAAAAAAATAAAGGACAGCGACTTGGATGAACTTACAAAGTGGTTGAGAAACAAGGGGGATTGACATGGAAGTATTTTTTACTGTGCTGCTGCAATGCTCCTTATCCATGTCAGTTATAACGCTTTTGTACTACTTGGCTTTGCCGGTTCTTTCAAAAAGGTATGCCTCTAAATGGCGTTATACTATATGGTTAGTGATTTCGGTTGGTTGGCTCATCCCTTTCCGCCCAATCATTGAACTTCCCTTCTTACCTGCACAAAGCGCAGATACGCCGCTTATGCCTATGCCGACTGTCCCTGTTTCTCCAGCAATCAACACTCCTGTGGAAGTGTTGGCTAATGCTCCCTACAGGGAGTCCACGATTCCACCTTTCTCAATGTGGGAATTTGGCTTTTTCCTTTGGCTGGCAGGGGTCATTTTTTTGCTAATTTATCATATTTGGCGTCACCGTCGTTTTATGAAAATGGTTCATCGTTGGAGTGAAGCCGAAACCTCACCTGAGACCCTGCTATTACTGAACAGTTTGAAGGAAGAAGAAAAGATTAAGTCCCATATTGAATACAAAATTTGTTCCAGCATTTCCTGTCCTATGATGGTTGGCTTTTTCCGCCCGGTTATTCTCATGCCTCCCATACAGCTTTCTGAAAATGAGCTGACTTTGATATTAAGGCACGAGCTGATACATTTTAAGCGGCATGACCTATGGTATAAGGCGCTTGTGCTGGCAGCAACTATTCTGCACTGGTTCAACCCTGTGGTTCACTTTATGGCAAGAGCCACTTCTGTTCAATGTGAAATATCCTGCGATTCTCTTATTCTTAAAAACGAGGATATGCAGGTACGTATGCAATACGGGGAAGCAATACTTGCGGTAGCACGTGGGAATAAAACCCAGCAAACATTATTATCCACTAATTTTTATGGTGGAAAAAGAGGAATGAAAAACCGTATCATTTCTATTCTGGACAGCAAAAGAAAAAGAACCGGTATTACAATTCTATGTATCGTGCTGGCAGGGATTCTGCTTACAGGTGCAACACTGGTTGCCGCTGTAAGTAGACCAACTTCTATTCCCGGTACAGCTTTTACAGAGGACGAATATGGAAAGCTTCTTGCCTTGCAATTTGACGACTACGAGGATATGAGCGTGTCGGAATTTCAGCAAAAGGTATGGAAAGCAAGTGACACAGAAGAATACATGGAGCTTTTAGATCGCTTCTACCAGGATGAACAGATCGATAGCCTAAAGGATACAAATCCTATTGCATCCTTTTTACATTATGAACTCATACCACTGACAGCTGAAAACTGGAAATCACGGCAATTCGGTGGCTACGGTATGACCAATTATGAAAGTGCTGCCAGCGATACTCCCTTTGAGTATACCTGCACGCTTAATATTACCGATGCTTCCAGCTTAACTGTTGGAGAATACAGTAAGGCACGAAAAGGAGTTATAAATGAGCTTATGACTTTTTTCCAAAGCCAGATGGATCTGATGCTGGGAAATGAAGCAACTACGAGTACTTCAGTTGAAACCCAAATTGATACCAAAATTGATACCATAGCGAAAACCTGGAGCAGTGATGGCTTAACCCTTCTGGTTGACTACTTTTTTCAACCTCTGACACCGACGGAAGGCTATGAGAACACAGGTGTAACCAATGATAAGGAGATAGAAAAACGCGAATACTCCAATGGAACTGCAGAGGATTACAATTCCCTGCTGAAACTTAAAACGGAAGATTATAAAAGTCAGACGGTTGCTGCATTCAATGAGACTTTATTAGACTGGGGCAACGCAAACTTTGATCGTATGGAACGAATATCTGCCGATACCGGTATCAATGATTATGCCGTATCTCTGACACCAGAGGAGCTTTCCTTTGCTACCCTTACTGTACGCTTATCCAATACAGAAAATGCGACAATGATTCGAAGCGAACGTACGGGTGAGCCGGAGAATCCTGGATTTGGCGGTGATCCATTGATCAAAGAGGTTAACGACAATACGGGTCTTGTATACTGCAGTCTGTATTATCAAATGTCCTACCATATTCCAGATAAGAGCCGTATCACAGTGGGTGAACGTGATCGCTGTGTAGGAGGGGTAATCAATGCGATTCAAAGCTTTTGGGATTCCACAGATATTGAAGAGCTATTAAGCATGAGCCAAACGGAGGTCATTGATCAGCTGCAGGATTTTGCAAAGCAATACAGCAACGATCTTATCACCATCAATTTTAAACCTACGAAGGAAGGGTTTTCTTTCGAACAAATGGATGAACGTAGTATTCTAGATTAAGTTTTGCAAGATTATCTACAAATGGTGGTCGCTACATCTTGCTGCCACCACAGAAATTCGTTTTTAACGTATATACAGGAAATCAGTTGAAGTTTGAAAAAACAGGAGGAAGTTTAATGAAAAGGAAAATAAGAAACATAGTCGTGCTACTTATCGCTGTAGTTCTGACATTTCAAACAGCTTGTAACAAAGCAGGAAGTCTAAGCCAAAATGCGAATCCCAATAGCTCGACATCGACAGCAGCCGAAAGTACTAAAAATATTATTGTTGAGCCATATGCCGATATAAGAGACTTACAAAATCTCACAGATCAAAAAAGCTCTTTTGAGGAAGGCGAATATAATCCGGAGGATATGATTACCTTCACTTTTAATGAGGGGACAGTTTTAAAGGGAAGCGAAGCTCTGAAAGACGAAATTATGAATAACGGTAAAAATCCCGGCCTGGGTATCCAAAAGCTCCACCAGGAAGGTATTACAGGCAAAGGAATTAATGTAGCCATTATTGATCAGAATCTGCTGCTCCACCATCCGGAGTTTGATGGCAAAATAGCAAAATACTATGATACAGGCTGTAAATCAGATGAAAATAGCGGCTCGATGCATGCTCCAGCAGTTGCAAGCATACTTGTCGGCAACACAATCGGTGTGGCACCGGATGCAAGGGTTTATTTCGCTGCTGCACCTTCCTGGGAGGGAGACAGCGAATATTTTGCAAAAGGCCTTGATTGGATTATGGAAGAAAATAAAAAGTTACCGGAAGGGGAAAAAATCCGTGTTGTTTCGGTATCCGCATCACCGTCAGGTGAAGGTTCCCCCTTTACAAAGAATCAGAAAATGTGGGATGAAGCCGTGCTTGCAGCACAGAAGGAAGGAATCCTGATCCTGGATTGCCGAAACAATGAAAAAACGGGAATGATTGCACCTGCTTTTTATGACCCGGAGAATCCCGATGATATATCCATGTGTACCGGAGGTTTCCCTACCTCACCTTATAAGATTCCAGCTTCACAGATCGGCGTTCCAACCTCCTATAGAACCGTGGCAGAAGAATACTGGGAAGGCTCACCCTCCTATCAATATACGGGACAGGGAGGCTTAAGCTGGGGCATACCATATGCCGCCGGAGTACTGGCTTTGGGGTGGCAGGTTAATCCGGCATTGGATATGGATCAGATTATGCAAGTTCTCTTTGATACCTGCTCCACTGCGAACGATGGAAGTAATATCATAAATCCAACTGCATTCATTGCTGCCGTGAAGGAAGCTCTGAGGTAATAACGAAATGTTTATAAAATATCATGATATATTATAGTTTGAATCTGAATGGATTAAACTGATGGAGGCAGAGTTGATGAAAAGAACTTATTTAAGTGTGGAAAAAGATGGCGTATATGGAGCCTACTGGCCGAATGAAAAGCAATCGGAGGACACTATGATCTTAATGCTAGGGGACTCAATCGATGATCGCTTGACAAGAAGTGGTGTAAGGTGGGTGAAAGAACAAGGATGCAATAGTTTTACGATGTCTCCCGCAAAAGGAAATTACGGTTACCATAACTTCCCACTGGAGCACTTCGACATCGTAATAAAATTCTTGCAGGAACAGGGAACCAAAAGAATCGGGATTGTTGGCGCCTCTACAACCGGAATGCTGGCTCTCATAGCTGCCTCATATTATTCTGACATAACGCTTACCATTGCGATGAGTCCTTCGGATTTTGTCATGGAAGGCTTTTATCAGGGAAAGAAAGACAATGCCAGAGAATGGCCCGGTGATAACGAATCTACGGTCTCGCTGGGTGGTAAACCTTTGCCTTATCTGCCTTTTGCTTACAGACATCCGGAGTACTGGCAAAAGATAAAAGAGGAATCCAAAACCAGTAAGGATATTATAACATCACGAAAAATGTTCGAGGAATCCGAGAGACTCCATCCGATTCAAGAAGCAGAAAGAATCAAAGTTGAGCGTATTCATGGGCAGATATTATTCATTGGAGCTGAAGACGATGTCCTTTGGAATACAGTAAAATATATAAAACGAATGGATGAAGTTCTAAAAGACAAGCCGCATTCCTGCTCCTGCACCATTATGATCTATGAGTTTGGTACTCATTTTGTATTTCCTCAATCCTTGGTCATGAAGGTGCTACCTGTCTTTGGTAATCTATTGTCTAGAGTTTTTCAGTCTGGCAGGGCACATCCGAAAGAATGCAAGAACACTAGAATCGACATTGATAAAAAACTTAGATCTACAATATTAAATTGGAAATTACGGGATAACTAATCTAAAAAAGTTAGGCAGCTTCTTTCATTGTTATGTTCTAGAAGCCGCCTAACTTTAACTGTATTATTTCGTCAGCTTATCAATAATCCCTCTGATCTCCTGCAATTTTTCTTCCGAATTGCCGGATTCCATTGCGTCCTTTAAACATACATCAATATGGGCATGAAGAACTTCCCTGTTTGCCTTATGCAGAATGGCTTCCGTTGCGATGATTTGGTTAGAAACATCGACACAATACCGATCCTCTTCAATCATCTTTAGTATTCCTTCAATTTGACCTCTTGCCGTTTTTAATAAGCGACTTACTTTTTCTTTTTCCGCCTTCATAGCTTCTCCTTCGGTTTATGAGAATAAACCTTTCTTCTCAGTGATGGAAACTACCTCATAGCCAGCTTCTGTCACAGCCTCTTTTAAGGTCTGGTCATTGATAGCCTGATTTGCAAGGCTAACGACAGCCCGGTTCTTCTTTAATTCCACCTTTGCGCTAACACCATCAAGAGAATTTAAAGCCTTTTCCACTCTTCCGCTGCAATGCTCGCAGCTCATACCAGTTATCTCTATTATCTTTTTCATAGGATCGCCTTTCTATACTCCCCCAGGGGGGTGGGTTTATATTTAAAATATACTATGACAATTTACTCTTGTCAACCCTCAAAAAATCTTTTACTACGCATATGAAAGGCTATACTTAAATCCAAAACATGACATCAGCTTAGCTGATGGTTTGTTCTACCCCTATAAAGTGCTGGTACTGACTTGAGTCTAAAGACTCCTCGAAAGTGTAATCCAACATTTCGCGTTCTCTAACTTTAGCCTTTGAACAAGTTTAAAGTTGTTTGCGTTGATTTTATCTGGCTGGATAGGTATAACGCCTTGATTTATAACAAAGACCATTTTTTAGTTTTGGGATTGTATTCCAAATATTTTCCAATTCCCCCAATGTTTCGCTGATGGTCTAATTCTTTATGAATATCATCAGCACAAAATCCAATATTTCTTGTAGGAAAAATTCTTACGCCTGTATGAATGGAAGACACTGTACTATTTTCGAAATCAAACACGGCTCCACTTTTAAAGAATTCAAAAAGGTCGTCTATAATATCACTAGGAATTGGAGCAAGGCTTCTTTTTTTACCCATAAAGCAATTTCTGATTTTTTGTTCAATTACCAACTTATATTTTTTAATATCTTGCATATAGACCTTTACCCAATAATCATCGTCATGGCAAAGATATAGATATTGGTTTCCAATAGAGTCGAAAAAGGGGCTTCCAAGCGGACGCTTCAAATGAGCAGCAAATAATAATGCTGCTATTTCCTCATCCGTTAATTTTGCGATGTCCTTGCTTTCAGAAAAATCAACCCAGCAAAAATCGCCATAATCATATACGTCTTCTTCCTGTATAAAATTTGCTGTTTCCTTCGGAGGAACATATTCAAAAGAAGTATGTCTATCATATACCGCATCTCGCGGAAAACCTTTTAGCAGTAATAATCCACTTACTTTGTTGAGTAAAGCAGCTGCAAAGGTTTTAAAATCCATACCGGTCGAAAACACATAACCGTCTGTTTCGTCAATGTAAATATAACAAGGATATGTTTTCATACAAATACCTCACGCTCAAAATTTTCGTACTATATAAGAGTAAAGTTTTTATCCTCTATTCTTATCTTTCAGTTTATATGTTACCGCAATACTTGCCGTTAATTCAGCGCTTTCATTTTTTCTGTCCCCATTTTCGCTCTATTCTTTCAAATGCTTTTACTTTTGAAGTACTTACATTCTCACTTCAAATTGAACCTTGTTTCTTGGTTTTTGTAATAGGATACAAAAAAGGGACTTCTGCCTAAATCCTAAGCATACGCCCCTTTTATGTGGTTATTTAAAACTTAGCTGATCCTTGTTACAGCCTTTTAATTCGTTCAATTGCCTCAATCGTACTTTCATACGTGCCAAAGGAGGTCAGTCGGAAATATCCCTCTCCGTTTGGACCAAAGCCTGAGCCAGGTGTTCCAACCACATTTGCCTTCTCTAATAAATAATCGAAGAACTCCCAGGAAGTCATACCGTTTGGTGTCTCCATCCAGATATAGGGTGCATTCACACCACCGGATACTGTATAGCCAGCTGCTTGTAAGCCCTCACGAATTACCTTGGCATTATTCATATAGTAAGCAATCTGCTCCTTTGTTTCACGTCTTCCTGCTTCGGAATATACTGCTTCACCTGCGACCTGAGTGATATAAGGTGCTCCGTTAAACTTCGTTCCATGACGTCTTGCCCATAAGCTGTTCAGAGATACCTCTCCACATTTTAATTCCTTGGGAACAACTGTGAATCCTAGTCTTGTTCCGGTAAAGCCTGCATTTTTAGAATAGCTTCGAAGCTCAATTGCACAGGTCTTTGCACCTTCACACTCATAAATGGTATGAGGAACATTATCTTCGGAAATATATGCTTCATAGGCCGCATCATAAAGAATCACAGCCCCTACTTTATTTGCATAATCCACCCATTTTTGCAGTTCTTCTTTCGTAATGGTAGAACCTGTTGGGTTGTTCGGGAAGCAGAGGTAGATTAAATCCGGTGTTTCCTCTGGAAGCTCCGGAGCAAAATTATTCTCCTTCGTACAAGGCATATAGATTACCTTTGTCCACTTTCCTGTTTCCGCAACATAATCACCGGTTCTTCCGGCCATAACATTGGAATCCACATAAACAGGGTAAACAGGATCGCAAACAGCAATCTTATTATTTACATCAAAAATCTCCTGAATGTTGGCGGAATCACTTTTTGCACCATCACTTACGAATATCTCATCAATTGCTATGTCAACACCGCGTGATTTAAAATCATACTTTGCGATCGCCTGACGCAAGAATTCATATCCTAAATCCGGCGCATATCCTTTAAAGGTGCTTTTCTCTCCCATCTCATCTACCGCACCGTGTAAAGCAGTGATGATGGAGGGGGCAAGGGGAAGCGTTACGTCACCGATACCAAGACGAATAATCTTCTTCTCCGGATTGGCCTCGCTAAATTCTCTGACTTTTTTGCCAATGGTGGAGAATAGATAGCTTCCCGGTAACTTCAAGTAATTCTCATTAATTTTAAACATACATTAACCATACCTTTCCATGGGTAGAATTCATCTTCCCAGTCTTATATTTATATTATTTTGGAACTTTATCCTCTAAGTTATATCTATATATTTGGGAATTTTATCACACAAGGTGCTATTTCTTTCATAAATTTGCAGCCTTATCCTGCAGGGCCTATTTCTATTATAATTGATTTTTTACAAGGATCTCCCCTCATCAGATGGAAACTTGAGCGAAAAGATGATTCTTTCACAAATTTGTTTTTTTATTCTACTGCTGACTATAATTCGATTTCTCCATCGAATACCTTTGCTGCAGGACCCGTCATAAATACTGTATTATTATCCTGGTCATAACGGATCCTTAAGTCCCCGCCTAACAGCTTAACAGTAACCTCAGAATCAGTAAACCCATTCAAAACACAAGCTACAACACTGGCACAGGCTCCCGTTCCGCAAGCCAGAGTTTCGCCGGAGCCACGTTCCCATACACGCATCTCAATCGTTCGACGATCTACCACATGAATAAACTCTGTGTTAACACGTTCCGGAAACATACTATGATGTTCAAATTTGGGTCCAATTACTTCTAATGGTAAGTTCTTTGTATCTTCAACAAATACCACTGCGTGAGGGTTCCCCATGGATACACAGGTCACCTGGTATTCCTTGTCACCAACCGTGATTGGTTCCCCTATCAGAATCTCTTTGTCAGATAATACAGGTATTAAGGTAGGCTTTGTAATTGGTGCTCCCATATCCACTGTCACACTGGTTACTTTCCCCTGCTCTACAGTCAGCTTGAGTTCCTTGATCCCGCTCAGTGTCTCAATCCGAATTACCTGCTTATCAGTCAAGCCCTTATCATAAACATACTTGGCAACGCAGCGAATTCCATTCCCGCACATCTTACCACGGGAGCCATCATTATTATACATATCCATCATAAAATCGGCTGCTTCAGACGGACGAATCAAAATCAAACCATCGGAACCGATACCAAAATGTCTGTCACTAACCTTAATCGCTGTCTCTTCAATATTCTCTATCAAGCTTTTCGTGCAATCCACATAAACGTAATCATTGCCGCAACCATGCATCTTTGTAAATTTCATATCGCGCACCTGTCTTTCCACCATATTTTCTATTTTGTATTCTATCTCATTCTAAATAACATTATTTTAATAAAATAGCATTATAATGTCTAAAATGCTGCAAATAGTGCTATATAAGAAAAGAATAAATGCGATTTATTTCCTTAATTATCAATTGTTATGTCAT
>JAEWMZ010000139.1 GCA_023392995.1 Bacillota bacterium | reverse complement strand
AATTATCTGATTCTTACTGCGGTACCGGAAACGGTCACCATAAGCATTCCATTATCGGAACCAAGCACTTCATAGTCGATATCGACTCCCACAACAGCATCAGCACCCATCTGGTACGCTCTTTGCTGCATCTCCTGCAAAGCCTGCTCTCTGGCATGGATTAATTCTTCTTCATAAGTTCCGGAACGTCCTCCAAAAAAATTAGATAAACCGGCAGTAAAATCCTTAATAAAATTTACGCCGGAGATTACCTCGCCAAAAACGACACCAAGGTAGTCTGTGATTTGCTTGCCTTCTACAGAAGGAGTTGTTGTAACTATCATAAAATTGACCTCCATAAGTTGTAAATGTACTTTTCTTCAATATAGCGGGAACCAGTTACAATGTCAACAGCTGCGCCCTTAATTTAATGTGGTTTTAACCGCGTTTTAATGATCTGGGAAAGAATCAGATAAATGAATATTGAGGTTGAGAAAAAAAGATAAATAAAGTAGATTTTCATGGAAATATAACGGGATATCAGCTAAAATAGAAGTATAGTTCTTCGACCAATTATTATGTAATAAAATAACTTGATATGGAAAGGAAATTGTAATCAATATGAGAAATTTTACTTTTTATAGTCCTACTTATTTTGCTTTTGGAAAAGACACGGAGAAGGAAGCAGGGCATTATGTGAAACGCTTTGGAGGAACAAAGGTATTGATCCATTATGGTGGTGGTTCGGTAGTGCGTTCCGGTTTACTGGATAGAGTTAAGGCCTCTCTGGACGAGGAGAAGATAGCGTATATTGAACTGGGAGGAGTGCTTCCAAACCCAAGAAGCGGATTGGTTTATGAGGGAATTGATATCTGCAGAAAGGAAAGCATCGATTTTGTACTTGCAGTTGGTGGCGGAAGTGCCATAGATTCTGCAAAAGCAATAGCGGCTGGAGCAGTATACGAAGGGGACTTCTGGGATTTCTATGAGGGTAAGCCTGTTGAGCAGGCGCTTAAGGTTGGAACCATATTAACGATAGCAGCTGCCGGAAGCGAAGGCTCCGGAGATTCAGTTATTACCTTGGAAAAAGGAATGCTAAAACGAGGTGCCGGTGGAGAGGCATTAAGACCTGTATTCTCCATCCTGAATCCAGAGCTGACACAGACCTTGCCGGCGTATCAGACGGCAGCAGGTGCAACTGATATCATGGCTCATGTATTTGAACGGTATTTTACGAATACGAAGGAAGTGGAGATTACTGACCGTTTATGTGAAGCGATCCTGCTGACCATGGTAAAAGAGGTTCCAAGAGTAATTGAAGATCCGAATAATTATGAGGCAAGGGCAAATATTATGTGGGCAGGTATGGTGGCACACAATAATCTGGTCGGAGTCGGAAGAGAACAGGATTGGACAAGCCATGTATTAGAGCATGAGCTCTCTGCCCTGTATGATGTTGCCCATGGAGCGGGACTTGCAGTAATCTTCCCTGCCTGGATGACTTATGTACTAAAGCACGATGTCAATCGTTTTGCGCAACTTGCGGTCAGAGTTTGGGGAGTCGATATGAATTTTGCTAATCCGGAGGAGACCGCCAGAAAGGGAATTCAACGATTTAAGCAGTTTCTAACTTCGATTGGGATGCCGATTACCTTTGGCGAGCTAGGAGCGAAGGAAGAGGATATTCCAGAAATGGTGAAGAAGCTTGGCATTGGAGAACAATATGCAATCGGAAGCTTTATGAAGATATCAAGCTGGGAAGCAGAACAGATCTACCGCCTGGCATTATAAAAAGAATGAGCTGTTTCAAAAGGGACGAAGGAAATACCTTTTGAAACAGCTCTACTTTATTTGTAGAAAAAATTGATAGGTAAATTAATAGGTAAAAAATTATAGCTAAAATAATTGGGGAAATGATTGTAACAAAAACGAGTATCTATTGGATGAAACAAGGGATGAAGTGAACCTTATCAAAAGCGGGTGTCAGTATTTAATAAACTGGGTAGTCTGGTAATTGGAACGAGTGTTGAACATTTGTTTAATCAACTGAATAAAAGTGGCATTTGTATTATCACGGTAAATAATTTCTCTTGCATGAGTAGGATTATCCGTAATGATACAGTCAACACCAAGGGACTTCATACGAAACAGCTCACTGGTGTTATTCACTGTCCAGGCATAGATTTCTTTACCGGCAGCATGAACATTATCAACTACATTTTTATTAATATAGCTTGAGCGGATACTAAAAAAATCAAGATACTCTGTGTTGTAGAAATTGCCATAGACCGCAGAGAGGATGTAACCGGTCTTAATGTTCTGATTAATCTCCTTAATCTTAATCAAAGAAGAATACTTAGAGGAGGATATTACGCATTGGTCTTCAAAGTTATATTTCACGATTAAATCTACCAGCTGCTGCTCCACATCAGTTTCTGTTCCGCTTATCTTAAGCTCAATATTTAATTTGATTCTACCTTTGCAATACTCCAGGGTTTCTTCGAGAGTTGGTATCTTCGTATTTATAAAATCCTTGTTAAACCAGGAACCTACATCCAGCTCATTTAGCTGAGCATAGGTCATATTACTGAGGCGCTGATTTAAACCGGAGGTTCGTTTTAAGTTGGAGTCATGCATCAACACCAAAATGTGATCCTTGGTTTGTCTTATATCAATTTCAGCATAATCAGATTCTGCAATAATCGCTTGTTCCAAAGCGGGTATCGTGTTTTCTGGCGCGATATGAGAATTGCCCCGATGAGAGGAGATCTGAGTACCCTGAAAAGCATCACGAATGGCAAGTGAGCTATTATGAATCATTAAATAAAAATTCATAATGCTTGCAATAAATAAACAGGCAAAGATGGTGTTAAGCAGTATTCTTTGTCTCTTTGTCTTGAATTGGCGAGGTCTTAGTATGATTTCTGATCTTTTCCTTGCGTGAGTGGGGAGCTTCTCCATATACGCGTGAAATTGAGAGGTACTTAAATTCACATTATAGATAAAAGTAATCATGCTAAATAGCAAGGTGGCATAGAGATTAATTACCGGATAAGTTGAAAGGAAAACAGCAACGGCTAAAACCCGGGCAGAAAACAAATAAGCTCCGAAGGAGACTAGGAACAACAAAGCATAATTAAATAATAAATAAACAATAAAAATAGTAAGGTTACTTCTGATATAGGAAAATAATATTTTGATATAATTACCCTTAAGAGCTGCTTTTACATGCTGTAATCCATCGATAAACCGTCCGCCTTCCTTGATACAGTAGTTCATTGCGAAAACTCCAGGGATGGAGAAGAAACTGATCAGCAGGCAGCCGATAATTAGGGTGATTCTGTACGATAATCCGTGAGAGCTTCTCATATACCCGGTATCCAGATATAGAATGACACCTATAATTAAAGGGAGGCAGGTATAAAGATAAAAAGGAATAGTAAAAAATATAAGCGCAATATTGCGCTTTCTCAAGTTTTGATATACATTTTTTATTCCAAAAAGCAGAATATGATGCATATGAGAACGCTTTAATAGATCCTCGTTGTTACAATAATAGGTTAGCGAGGATACTTTGGTGAATAAAAATAGTGCTAGTGTAATTAATAAGGCTAGTATAAAGATCCAGGTTGAAGGAGATTTTAAAAAGCTGATAATATTCTGGGAGGTTATATAGCTTTGCTTCGTGAACATTAGTACTAATTTGAAAGCTGCATTAAAGAGCGGCATTATGAGCAGAATCAATACTAGATTATAAAAGGCATCAATTAAAAACATGGGACTGCTGCGAAATCGCAATTTTCTTCGGAAATGGAGGATAGCAAGCTTCATGGATTTTACCTCCTGATTTAGTATTAGTATAATACTATTATGCAATATTTATCGACTCAAAACAAGGGGATTCTGCTTGTTTGAAAGATTTTATTTTTGACTAGGTGTGTAGGTTATTCTAGTTTCACTTAGTCATTGATTTGTATCTAAATTATGCTAAAATGAATCTATGGCATTTTTTTCGCAGCTGATTAGTGTAGAGCTAGAGATAGCAAGGAAAGGATGACCATGCAATAAGGGAAGGAGTATGAACCATTTGACTGAGTTTTTAGTAAAAAGATTTATTAAGGATTATAAAAACGTAGAAAACCGCAAAGTGAGAACCCAATATGGAGTTTTATCAAGCATTGTGGGTGTTTTCTGTAATGTAATATTATTTGCTGTTAAGATGGCAATAGGGATGGTAATCAACAGTATTTCTGTTATGGCAGATGCCTTTAATAACTTGTCAGATGCGGCATCCTCCATTATTAGCTTTATAGGTGTGAAGCTGGCAGAACGGCCTGCCGATAAAGAACATCCCTTTGGCCATGGAAGATTTGAATATATATCTGCACTGGCGGTTGCCTTCCTGATACTGCAGGTTGGATTTACGTTATTTAAAAGTGCAATTGATAAGGTGCTTCATCCGGAAAAGATTGAATTTAATCTGATTCTGATCATATTCCTTTGTGTTTCTGTACTAATTAAGATATGGCTTATGCTATTTAACCGTAAGCTGGGAAAAAGAATCAATTCAACCGTGATGATCGCAACTTCGGCAGATTCCAGAAATGATGTAATCGTTACCTCGGCAACAATTATATCTGCTATTATCTCCGGCGCCACTGGATTGAACATCGATGGTTATATCGGTCTCTTAGTATCAATTTTCGTTATGCTGGCAGGCTTTAATATTGCCAAAGATACCTTGGAGCCGCTGCTGGGAGAGGCAGTAGACAGGGAGTTGTATGAAAAGGTTACGAAGATGGTGCAAAGCTATGATGGAATAGTCGGGACCCATGATCTGATCATTCATAATTATGGGCCGACCCATCGGATGGCAACAATCCATGCTGAGGTGCCCAATAATATTAATTTTGAAACAGCCCATGAGACAATTGATCAGATAGAGAGGGAAGTACTTAACCTGACAGATATCTTTCTGGTAATTCATATGGATCCCATTGAAGTGAATAATGAGATGGTGGATCGTAAAAAGAACATGGTTTTGGAGATAATCAAAGCCTTGGAGCCAAAGGCTACGATTCATGACTTTCGCCTTGTCAATGGTGAGCATCAGATTAATTTGATCTTTGATCTGGTAGTGCCCTATTCGTATACAAAGGACATGAAGCAAAAGCTTCTTTCCAGTATTGTAGAGGAGCTGCGCAAGGAGGATTCCAGACATCAGTGTATTATTACTATGGAGAACAGCTTTATAGCGGAGGAGTAGAGAGCTTGGATAATCGATATTAGCTGGAGCTATCAAAGGCGAAGAATGTGAGAGGTAGAGCATTTTGCATTCTACAATAAGTTAACTGGTGGCCGAGTGACGGTTAGTGAGAAATGCAGAACATTTAATACTCTGCACCAAGCGGATTTGGCAATCGAATGATCATCAGTGAGAAATTTAGAATAATTCATATTCTGCAATGAGAACCTAAGGGGCGAAGGCTCCTTAGGTAATGCGTTCTTCTAAGAATAAGAAACAGTGAATTGGATCATAATATAGGGGCACCTGATTAAAAGATGAGTGTTTTTCGTCTGAAACCAGCTGCCTTACGATAGAGTGATTCATAGAGAGAAATGGGTATAAAACGGGATTTTTGAAATTTTTTAAAAAAATGAAAAAAGATGAAAATTATACTTGAAATGTACAAGCCTATTTGTTATAATATCATTCGTGGCTGACGTAAATAGTTACGAAAACAAAATAAAATAGGGCTATCGCCAAACGGTAAGGCACTGGACTCTGACTCCAGCATCTCAAGGTTCGAATCCTTGTAGCCCTGTCAAAACCCTTGATTTTCAAGGGTTTTTTCATATGCAAAAACGAGTGGAAGGGGCACTAGGATTCTACCTATGTTATTAAGGAAGTCTATGCCTTATTTTATTGATGTAAAAGATAATTCCTGAAACAATAAATTTTTGATGAAAAATGATAACTCAAAGGATAAATCAAAGTAAGGTTTTAAAGGATAGTAGGACTATTTCACATTGCTATTTGCAGGTTCTAAGGGAATAGGAATATCTCTGCTTATAATTTGTGTAAAGCGGTACAAAATGTATCGAAAAGAAATAATTAATTTGTTATTTCCTGTTAAATTGGTTATACTATAAGCAGGAGGGCTATCCATGGATAATAAAATTGTTAGAATACAATATGCGGAGATAAATAATTTACAAAACGTAGAACATGGTGCGTTTAAGATGCCCTGTGGTATGAAAAATGACAGACCGGAGCATTCTTCTGATATTCTGGGAATCTATGGCCAAAACGGTTCAGGAAAAACCACCTTTATCAATGCCTTGCTGATTCTTGATTCGCTGTTGTCAGGCAGGAGAATTTCGTCCGAGGTTAGTAATTACATTACAAAGGGAAAAGAACAAGCAAGCTTTCGCTTTGATTTCAGCATCGCAGATGAAGCAGATAATTATAAAGTGATCTATGAGTTTACAATTTCTAAGAGAAATAAGGATGAGTGGGATGAGCATAATGAAGATTTTATCCCAGTGTATGTAGCAGCGGAAAGGATCAGGTATTCTTATTTTGAGGACGGCGCGTGGACAGCTTTACGAACTCTGATTGATTACGCTGCACAGGAGAAGCAAATTTTTAAACCGAATACCAGCCTGCGGGAGATAACCCAGGGCAAAGCGGAAGCGATCAGTGAGTTAATGGCAGCGAAGAGAATTGCGGTTAAGCAATCTACCTCCTTTTTGTTTTTAGCGGATACGCAGAAGCAAATAAGGAAGAACTGTAGAATGCCTTTGCATCAGTCTATTATTTCAGCGTTATACCATTATGGGAGGAATAATTTATATGTGATCAGCAATCGCAATTCAGGATTAATTGCAATGAATATAGCCTTGCCCTTCAGTTATCGGATTGATAAAAACGGGACTGTAACAACTGCACGTATTCTGCTTAGTCTGGATACTCCAACGGTAGTCCCTACAGAGGTATATGATATAATCCATAAGGTAATCAATGTAATGAATACGGTTTTAACTGAGATTCTGCCCGGGCTTATAGTACAGGTGGTCAACCTGGGCAAACAGACCACGCAGGATGGACAGGAAGGTGTAAATATAGAGTTGGTATCTGTGAGGAATCAGCGAAGAATCCCTTTGCGCTATGAATCGGATGGAATTAAAAAGATCATTTCCATATTGCATCTGCTGATTGCTATGCATAATAATGCTTCTATGACCCTGGCTGTTGATGAACTGGATGCAGGAGTCTATGAATATTTACTGGGAGAAATACTAAAAGTAATTCATGATACGGGGAAAGGCCAGTTAATCTTTACCTCCCATAATTTACGTCCTTTGGAGACGCTGAATAAGAATTCCATTCTATTTACAACCACCAATCCGAAGAACCGTTATATGAGACTGGCGAATATAAAAACAAACAATAATCTGAGGGATGTATATTATCATGATATTATACTTGGCGGACAGAAAGAAAGTATCTACGAGCCAACCAATCGTTATGCCATCAGCCATTCCTTTCGATTAGCAGGTGATGTGGGCGAAGAGGGTATTGAGAGTGTTGCAGATCATGTAAATGGTGCAGGTGATGTGAATGGCGAGTAAAAAAATAATTCTATTTCTTGTGGAAGGGATCACAGAGCAGACCTGTTTAGCATATACGATAAGTAAGCTGTTAAACAATGGACAAGTCGAATTTGCAGTTTTAAGCGGAGACATTACGACCAGAAAAGGGATAAGCATTTCAAATGCAGCAGCCAAAGTAGGAGATATCGTAAGAAATTACGCATCCAGAACCTTTCGGGCAAGTGATTTCCTGGAGGTTGTGCACTTGGTTGATATGGATGGAGCCTATATCTCAGATGACAGGGTGGCTTTAAAAACAGAAGATACGCCCAAAGATCCATCAAAACCACAGAGGCCGTATTATTCGAATGAGCAAATTTATACGAATAATATTGAGTCGATTTTACAGCGTAACCATCAAAAAGCGGATATTCTTGATAAATTAATTGAAATAGATAAAGTATGGAAAACGATTCCGTACAGTATTTATTATTTTTCCTGTAATTTGGATCATATCATGCACGACAACAGTAATCTTCCAGAGCGTGAGAAGTACAAATATGCACACTCCTTTGATACTCGATATGCACATGATCCAAAGGCGTTTCTAAACTTTATCCTTCATACGGACTTTGCAGTTGAACAAAAATATGAGGATGCCTGGGAGTTTATTAAAGCAGACAATAATTCTTTAAAGAGATATACTAATTTTAACCTTTATTTTTCTGATCCGAAGCAGAAGAATGCGGCAGGGAGGAGTTAGCTTTAAAAAATTTTACCGCCAAGCTGCCAAAGAAGCGATATGCTTCTTTGGCAGCTTGGCGATATTTTTATGAAGTCAAATTACTTTATAGAAAGCTCTATCATTTTTGCTTTTTCTATTATATATTAGATATATCTGGTATAACCTGGAGTGGATAGATACATTGCAGTATTAGTTTCAAAGAAGCATTAGTGTATTAGACTATAGTTGAAATTAGAAGCATTGCAGCATTATTGCAATAGAAACACGATTAGCATAGCAGCAAGGGCTTTCTATCTGACAGGAGAAAAGGTTGCGCTAGCTTTACCGTTTTGCAATCAGTGATAGGATAAACGAATATAGAAAGGTGTAGGTGAAAGAATGAAGGTTTTATTAATCAACGGAAGTCCTAAGGCGAAAGGATGTACTTATACGGCACTCTGTGAAATTGCAGGTGAGCTGGAAAAAGAAAATATTGAGACGGAAATTTTACATCTGGGAAAGGATCCGATTCGGGGATGTACTGCTTGCGGAGGATGTTACAAAACCGGCAGATGTATCTTTAATGATGATATTGTGAATGTTGGAATCGAAAAGGTGAAGGAAGTCGATGGTCTTATTGTTGGTTCGCCTGTTCATTATGCGTCTGCTTCCGGAGCGGTAACCTCATTTTTAGACAGGCTCTTCTATGCAGGTGGCGGTGCCCTTGCATTCAAGCCGGGTGCGGCCATTGTAAGCTGCCGTCGTGGTGGTGCAACAGCAGCCTTTGAGCAGTTGAATAAGTATTTCACGATTTCTAACATGCCGGTGGTATCCTCCCAGTATTGGAATATGGTTCATGGGAATACGCCGGATGAGGTTAGGCAGGATCTGGAAGGAATGCAGGTTATGAGAGTACTGGGAAGAAATATGGCATGGCTGTTAAAATCAATCCAAGCAGGTAAAGAAGCTGGAATTAAACTGCCGGAGCAGGAAGAAAGAGCAAGAACGAATTTTATTCGATAGCTACATAGATATAGAGAATGGAAGTGCCCGATAATCGATAGCTAGAATGCAGACAAGGAACGGTTGCTCCGACTTCGATCGGTAACCGCTCCTTGTCAAGGAAGTATAAGATATATGTATGCTTAATCTCATTGTTAGAACTTTCAATTAACTTTTTATCATAGTTTTTTGCAATTCTCTAATTCATTAAAATCTGCCAGAATCTGATGGTTCTGATCTCCAATTGTACTTTTTGCATAAGAAGCTTGCTTTAAGAGTGCAGCTATATCTGTCTTGCAATGTTCTGCCAGACAGGTTCCGAAGGACAACTTCACCATGTAGCCGGGAAGAAACTGATTGGCCTCTTCGGTAAGGCTGATTGCTAAAAGAGCTACATCCACTGCTTTTATATCTCTCATTAAAATAGCATAAGTATTCGTATTGATTTGACAGAAAAGACTAGGTTTAGAAACATAATTTGTTAATCTGCTGCCGATATAGTGCATCAAAGCTCGAAAATCACTTAAGGTGCAAGTTTCCTGTTTTCCGCCAAGGAGATTCACATCAAAGATAAGCATGGTGTAGGAATGGTCTTGCGTATTACTTCTTAACAGTTTTTCGGCAGAGTTAGTAAAATCTGAATTCTTGATAGACATAATTTCTTCTGAAGTATTAATATCTGGCTGTTTCTTTGTACCAAAATGCCCCATTTCGTTACGAGCCTCACTTTCTTATCTTTGCGTTAAAGGATCTGCATCCATTTACGATAGGCAGTAATTAATCCTTGTTGATTAATAGCATTTTAATACTTTTTATGGGGGATGTACAGATGGGATGTCGAAAATAGGTCTAAATTACCTTAACGTTTTCGTAATACTGAATAAATAGAGGGAGAATTGCGCTTAATCTTCAGAAATATGAGGTTTGTATAACTAGTTACTTATTTTAGCCCAAAGCTGTGAGGACATTGTTTTAATGAAGGATAAGTTTTTTGTGGTTATTCAATTTGTAACATTGGAAATGAAAAGATTTAATGAAAAGATTTAATGGAAAGATTTATATAGAAAAAAGAAAAATCTTATCCGTGCCACGGGAAGCAAAATGTAGTACAATTAAAACAATCTGTTGAAATAATATTTGGATTATGTTTCGAAAGAAATAACGCATACAGGAATTATTAAATAATAGGAGTACCATATAAATGAATTGTCTAAGAATTCACTATTGGCAATTGCGAAACAGTAAAGTTTTATTATTGTATACAAGAACTTCAGTTAATGAGTTTTGCAATTGCCTATAAGAATTAAGTTGGGTAAAAGGAGGAAATTACTATAAAACTATTACATACGGCTGATTTGCACATCGGCAAACGAGTAAATGAGTTTTCCATGATTGAGGATCAGGAATATATTCTGAAGCAGATTCTAAGTCTGGTGGAGGAACAGAAACCGGAGGGCATCCTGATTGCTGGGGATATCTATGATAAAAGTATACCTACGGAAGAGGCGGTGGCTTTGTTTGACCACTTCTTAACCCAATTGCATAGTAAGCAGCTTGATATCTTTATCATCAGCGGAAATCATGATTCCAGTGAGCGCATTAATTATGGCGGAAAAATTCTGGGAGCAAGTGGCATCCACATTGTGGGAACCTTCCAAGGAGAGCTGGAGAAGATTACAATGAGGGATGCGTATGGTGAGGTAAAGGTATATCTTTTACCCTTTGTTAAGCCTGCCCTGGTGAACCGTTATTTTCCTGGCGTTACTACTTATCAGGAAGCAGTGGCAGCGGTAATGGGACACTGTGAGGTTGATCCTCAAACCAGAAATGTCCTGGTAGCGCACCAATTCATTACAAGCGGTGAGACTTTACCGGAACGCTGCGATTCTGAGCAAATATCGGTGGGAGGCTTGGATAATGTGGACACAGCGGTTTTTGAAGCGTTCGACTATGTAGCCCTGGGACATCTTCATGGAGCCCAAAGAATCGGAAGAGATACGATCCGTTATTCCGGTTCACCCCTTAAATACTCCTTTTCGGAAGCGAAGCAAGTAAAAAGCATCACCATGATTGAATTAAAGGAAAAGGGTACGATTGAGATAACCAAGCTCCCGCTTACACCAATACGAGATATGAGGCAGATTAAGGGACCGATTGTTGCTTTGACGGATAGTAAGTTCTATTGTCAGGCAAATACCCAGGATTATATTCATGCAATCCTTACGGATGAAGAAGAGCTTTATGACGCCATTGGTAAGCTAAGGAGTATTTATCCCAATATTATGAGATTGGATTTTGAAAACAGTAAATCCGTATATCAGGAAAATCTGAAACTGGCAGCAGAGGCCGTGGAGCAGAAATCGCCGTTTCAGTTATTTGAGGAGTTCTTTATCAGTCAGAACAATAACCCATTATCTGAGCAGCAAAGAGAGGTAATGAAGAAACTTTTAGATGATTCGGAGGGAAGCGTATGAAGCCGATCAAGCTTGTTTTGAATGCCTTTGGGCCATTTTGCAAAAAGGTCGAGATACCCTTTGATGAATTTGGGGAAAGCGGTTTGTTTTTGCTGACCGGAGATACCGGAGCGGGTAAGACCACGATCTTTGATGCCATTTCCTTTGCACTGTTCGGAAATGCCAGCGGAGAGAACCGTACACCGGATTGTTTTCGCAGTGATTATGCCAGCAGCGAAGAGAGGACCTTTGTAGAATTCACCTTTTGTCATAAGGACAAAATCTACCAGGTCACAAGAAATCCGGCCTATGAGAGGAGTAAATTAAAGAGCACCGGAACTACCATGGAAAAGGCGGATGCGACGCTGATTCTGCCGGAGGGCTCCGTCATTGCCGGGAGCTCCAGGGTAACCGCCGCGATTGTAGAGTTACTGGGCATTGATTGGAGACAATATAAACAAATTGCTATGATTGCTCAGGGAGAATTTCTTCAGCTTTTGACGGCAGATAGTAATGAGCGGGGAGTAATCTTTCGGAAAGTATTTGGAACACAGATTTTTGATGAAATTCAAAAGAAATTAAAGTCCATGTCTGCGAACTTAAAATATCGCTGCGAGGATCTGGATAAAAGCATCCTTCAGTTTTTAAAGGGCATCAGCTGTGATCTGGAGGAGCCTTCCTCAGTGCTGATCCATGAGTGGAAGCTCAAGCCGGATATCAATCAGGTGGATAGGATTCTGGAGCTGCTGTCGGAACTAATTGATAAGGACATGCTTTTGTTTGAACAGGAGCAAGGGGAAAATCATAGTATTTCCGAAAAGATTAAGCAAAAGGCGGTGGAATATACAACGGCACAAAAGCTTAACCAAGCCTTTGAGGAGCTTGAGAAGGCCAGGGAGCAGCATCAGCTGCTGCTAATGCAGGAAGAGGCGATGCAGGAATTGGATCGTTTGCTTCACCTGGGCAGGAAGGTACTGCACACAGTACGTCCGGCAGAGGAAGCTTATGAACGAACCCAGTCAGAGCTTCAGAAGCTGAAGTCTGCAATCACGCTGCAGCGGCAAGAGGAAGAGGATACAATAAAAGAGCTTTCCAAACGTAAGCATATTTGGGAGGAAAGGGAAGCCTTTCGCCCAGAAATCAATGAACTGAATATCCGAATTAAGCGTCAGGAAGATGACCAAATAAAATATGATGTTGTGGAAGAACGAAAAGCAAAATATAAAAAGGCATTTGTTTTAAAAGAGCAATTAGAGCAGGAACTAAAGCAGCTCGAAGTGAAAAATAAGGAACTTACAGCGCTACAGGAGGAAAAGCTAAGAGAACAGGATTCGTACTGCAATATTGATCGTGATCTTTTGGATTACAGCAATCAGTTGGAGCAAAAGCGTAAGTCAATCGTAAAACATAAGGAAATTCTTGCACAATACGAGGAGCTGGCATCTGAGAAAGCACAGCTGGAGCAGCTACAGACCGTGTTTACACAGGTGCAGCTGCAATACGCGAAGCAGAATGAGCAGTACCTGTTGTTAGAGCATCAGTTTCTTGGGGAACAGGCAGGAATTATCGCAGAAAAGCTGATCGAGGGACAACCCTGCCCTGTCTGCGGATCAAAGGAACACCCTCAGAAGGCGCGTCTTACCCAAGAAGCCCCCAGTGAAGAACAGTTAAAGCAGGCAGGCATAAGAAAGGAAGAGCTTCAGAAGAAGGTGGCAGAGGCCAGCAGTAATTGCAGGAATCAGTTAACTAAAATTCAGCTGCTGCAAAATCAGCTTCAAAAGGAAGTGGCACAGGAGCGTAAGCCGAATGAACCTACCCCAAAAAACGCTGAATTCATAGACGATATTCCAGATTGGGTAAAGTGCAGACTGGAATCAGAAGAGAGAGTTGCAAAAGAGTTGCAGAATCAAGTTTACCAATTGGGAGGAAAGCTTAAGGAAAAGGAACAGTGTGCAGTTAGTTTGCAGAAAATATTAAAAGAGCTGGAACAAATAGCGAAAGTGCTTCAACAGAAAAATGAGGAAAAAATCGCTGCGGTAAATCAGCTTATTATGCTGGAGGGACAGATCACCACCATGCGCGGAGATTTATTATACTCCAGTAAGGAAGAGGCAATGCAGGCGCTTGCGACTGATCGTAAGAAGCACACTGATTTGCAGAATGCTTTAACGCAAGCGGAGGTTAATTTGCGCAGCTGTGAAGCGAAGCTGGGAGAATTAAAAGCTGTCCTTGCAAATAATGAGTTGAAGCACGCAGAGAAGACCGGAGAGCTTCAGGAGGCAGAAAAAAGCTGGAAGGAAAAACTGGACAATTGCGGATTTATGAGTATCGAACAATATAAAGCCTGCTTAATGACCGAGGAAGAACTGGAAGGAAAGCAGCAGAGTCTGGATACCTATTACAAGAAGCTCAGTATGACAGAGCAGGAGCACAAACGCTTGACGCAGGAAACACAGGGAAAAGAAAGGCTGGATTTGAATGCGCTTAGGAAGGAGCAGGAGGAGCTGGATCTGCAAAAGCAGGAGAGCGAAGTCAGGCTGCAAAATCGGTATAGCAGATGCAAGATGAATAAGGAGATCCTAAAAAACACCAAAGAGACCTATCAAAGTCAGGAGAGCTTAAGAAAAGAATTCCTTATGGTGAATGAATTATCAAAGACAGCTAACGGAGAGCTGGCGGGAAAGGCTAAGATTGCTTTTGAACAGTATGTCCAGGCATTTTACTTTGATAGTATTATTAATGAAGCGAATAAGCGTCTATATAAGATGTCCAATAGCCAATTTGCATTAATGCGAAAAGAAGATCCAACGAATTTACGAAGCTCTGCCGGTCTTGAGCTGGAGGTAATGGATTATTATACCGGTAAGTCACGTTCGATTAAATCCTTGTCCGGTGGTGAATCCTTTAAAGCAGCGCTGTCCTTAGCCTTAGGACTATCGGACGTTATCCAGAACTTTGCCGGAGGTATTCAGGTGGATGCGATGTTCATTGATGAAGGGTTTGGCTCCCTGGACAGCAATTCTCTGGAGCAAGCGATAGAGACACTGAATACATTGACTATGGGTAATCGGCTCGTGGGCATCATCTCTCATGTGAGTGAGTTGAAGGAGCGAATTGATAAGAAAATAGTAATAACAAAGAAGTTGGAGGGAAGCAGCCTGACCCTTATAAAGTAGAAAGAAATGGACAAGGGAATAGGAAGATAGAAAGCTTAATGACCTATTTATAACTAGGCTGTTACAAACTACAGCTATCGAGTTATACTTTGTAAATCCATGGAAAGCAATAATAAAGTTGAAAAATGAGTTATTTTGTTGAAAATGTGCAAAAAATATAATATAATATATAATAATACTGGAATAAATGTCAATTAATCCAATGGAAGCTTCAAAATAATATCATTATGGTGTTAATAGATATTATTTTAAATCGCAGGAAAAAGCGATGTTGAATTATATTGTTAACCATGTGGAAAGATTTGTATCTTTCCCTAGCGGATGATGGAAAACTTTGTTCAAAATGATGTATGAAAAAGTTGCAGGGGGTAATTTGCACAAAAATATTTAGTAATTTTCGTAAAATAATAAGGTGTTTTTGTGTGCGAAATATGTAAAATATTTACAAAAATAGATTGATTTTTTTATGTATTTCCGCTAAAATATGAGTAAATATTGACTGGTTATTGTTTACACAGAACAGTCGGTAAGACAAAAGAGATCCATTGTTAGATACTACGGGGAAAAGGGGTTCTTTATAGAACATCAAAGAAACAAGGAGGATGAAAAATGAAGAAAACGGGCAATGGTCTAGTAAAATTGCGAAAATCTGTTCAAGGAGTGGCAAATAAAAATGGGATCAAGAAGGGGACGCAATTGTTTCAGAAGTTGGCTAATAATAGACTATTTAGAACAATTCGTGTTCGTCTGATTGCATCTTTTATGGTACCAGTTGCATTTATCATATTACTTGGTGTGGTATCTTTTGAACAAGCTTCAGGTGGAATTACGAAAAGCTATGAGAAGTCAACCAGCCAAGCGTTAAATATGGCGGGAGACTATTTGAGCTTTGGGTTTGATTCGATTAGAGCCACTGCGAATCAGTATAGTAACGATGCAACGCTGAAAAAATTCTTTGTAGGCTTTTATGACAATGACCTAATTGAGAAAAGTTCCATGTTAACTGATATTAACAACGAATTTACAGCGAAGAAGATGACGGATAAGTTTATGGGGGATTTATTTGTATTGTCCGATCGCTATGCGCCGGTATCAACTCTTTCTACTACGAATGCGGATTCCTATAATGGATTTTTAGATACGGATTTCGGAAAGTATGTAAAAGAGAATAAGATGAAGGTTATGTGGATTGGCAGTGATGCTTATTTGGATCAGAATTTATCTGTGAGCTCTGATAAGTATGCCATGAGAATGATTCGTATGATTCCGGGAACCAACGCAATTCTAATAATAGACGTAAAGATGGATGCAGTGAAAGAAGTCTTAAAAAACCTTGAGTTTGATGGTATTTTATGCATGACAACTTCCGATGGAAAAGAGATCATGGCTGAGAAAGCTGTGAACGAAGCAAAGGTGACGCAAGCTGCCTCCGATTCCGGTAATGAAGCGGAGCCGGTTATTACGAATGAAGATTTTTATAAAAATGCAATGGAATCTGACCTGATGTCAAAATCAGAGTTAGTAAAATACAGGGGCGAAGATTATATGTTCATGTATTCTAAAATAGGGGAGACAGGAGCTATGCTTTGTGGATTGGTTCCCCAGTCTACAATCGTGAGTCAGGCGGACAGCATTAAGATGACAACCAGTATTGTGGTTATAATCTCTATCCTTCTGGCCATCGGGACAGCCATCTTAATTTCCTCTGGCATTGATAAGGTCATTAAGAGTATTATTGGAAAGCTAAAGATTGCGGCAAAGGGAGACTTAACGGTAGATTTTACGACGAAGCGCAGTGATGAATTTATGATCCTGGTTGAAGAAATCCAAAATACGTTTTCCAATATGAAGAATTTAATCCAGCAGGTAAAACAGCTCAGTACGGAGGTTTCCGAGTCTTCTGAGAATGTGACCGGAACCTCAAAACACTTCTTAAAATCCACAGAGGAAATCTCTGTAGCAATGAATGAGATTGAGTCCGGCATAATGCAGCAGGCAAAGGATGCTGAAGAATGCTTAAGTCAGATGGATAATTTATCACAGAAGATTGTACTGGTGAGTGATAATACCAGGGAAATCAGCCAGATTGCTGAGAAAACTAAGATTAGTGTTGAGCAGGGAACAATTACAACGGACGACTTGAATAAGCAGATGATAGAAACCGCTAGAATTGCAGCAGCAATCATTGAAGAGATTCAGAATCTGGAGAAGAAGTCCACTTCTATCAATAAGATTATTAATGTAATTAATGAGATCGCAAATCAGACGAATCTGCTTTCCTTAAATGCCTCGATTGAAGCGGCCAGAGCCGGAGAGGCAGGCAAGGGCTTTGCAGTTGTTGCCAGTGAGATTAGGGCTTTGGCAGACCAATCGAAGGATTCGGTTAATAATATTAAGTCTATTATTGAAGGAATTCAAAGGGATACAGAAAGTGCAGTTGCTACTGCTCGTCAGGCAGAAACTGTAATGCGCTTGCAGGAGAGTGCAGTTAAGAATACAACAGAGTCTTACCATAATATTAATGAAAGTGTAGAGAATCTTGTAGTTTACTTAAAACAAATCTCTGAAAATGTTGATAATATCGAAGAAGCAAGAGTAAGTACCTTGGGTGCAATTGAGAGTATCTCTGCGGTTCTGGAGGAGGTTGCAGCATCTTCTAATACGGTGAATCAGACTGCAAGTGACCAGCTGACTTCCGTTGAGGTATTGAATAAATCAGCAGGCAGCCTTAATAATCATGCAAATGTTCTTGTTGAGGCGGTGGAGAAGTTTAAAGTGTGATCGGTATCTTGAATAAATTAAGTTAGAGTCAAATATATTTAAGGATAGAATTACGAGCGGCAGGAGCTTTGAAATAGAAGGCTCCTGCCGCTCGTAACTTGATTTTGGGCGTAATTTCGCCGGAAGGATATGAATTAGGGCGCAGTCAGCGCCCTTTTTTTGATGTGCTATAATTAACGCATTATCGATCCGCCATATACAACTATTTATCTTACTTCTGATATTTGGGACGGCAGAAGTCTTATACATTGGGAGGAACAAGAAATGAAACGTTATAATATCAAGGAATTATTAGATATTCTTTGTGACATACCATATTTTTACTATAGGAGCAATAGGATTTACATTAAGAATAATCTTAGAAGCAAAATTTTATGAGTCAAAGGAAGGAATTTGTAGGACTGAACAGACGGATGTGCAGAAGGATTTAATTATGTGATTTTTTGGAGAAAAATCCGTTAATAATAAGATAAAAAGTAATAAAAAACCTGCAAAAAAACCTTGTCAATATGCACGAAGAATAGTGCGGTTTCCCTCTGCGGATTCGTAATAATGACGATTGACAAGAATCCTTTGCCGCAATACAATTATCTGCGTTGTGTCTAGTAATAGAAAGAGTTATATGAAACGAATTTGATTTATTTTTGGAAGGCATTGGAAGCATGAGCTTCCAGTATTACGAGTAAGGAGATTATGAAAAATGAGTATTAAAGATTTAATACTTGGCAAACCGTTAAAGAATAACGAGATAAGCCATGAGAAGTTAACAAGGCTTTGGGGTTTGCCGATTATGGCGAGTGATGCGGTTTCTTCCGTTGCATATGCAATTGAGGAAATTTTGTTGATTTTGGTACCGGCAGCCGGTATTCTGGCATTTCATACACTGCCATATATTGTTCTTCCGATTATATTACTGCTGGGGATTTTGGTATTATCCTATTCACAGATTATTGATCACTACCCAAAGGGTGGCGGTGCCTATGCAGTGGCTAAGGAGAATATCGGAAAAACGGCTTCTCTTCTATCAGCAGCAGCCTTGACCATAGATTATATCCTGACGGTAGCAGTTAGTATCTCTTCCTCTACCGCTGCCTTAGTATCTGCCTTTCCAGATTTTCAGGAGCATAAAATTATGATTTCCTTGATCTGCGTGGCATTGATAACACTAATTAACCTAAGAGGTATACGGGAGGCCTCCAAAATCTTCGGACTTCCAACCTATGCTTTTATTGTAGCTATGGCAATATTGATCCTAAGCGGCTTGTTCAAGTTATTAACCGGTACGTTAACACCAATTCAATATAGCGAAGGAGTTCTGCCAAAAGAAACAATCCAAGGAATTGGAATGCTGATTCTATTAAAAGCCTTCTCCTCAGGATGCTCTGCAATGTCAGGCGTTGAAGCGGTAAGTGATGCGGTACCTTCTTTTAAAGATCCATCCACGAGAAATGCGAAGCATGTATTATATATATTAGGTATTATCATTTTCTTCATTTTCGGAGGGACTTCTGTTCTTGCGATGCATTTGCAGGTGACTCCGCTGGAGGGACATACCGTATTGTCCCAGATTTCAGGAGCTGTGTTCGGCCATAATGTCATGTACTATATTATTCAGGTGCTTACCTCACTGATATTGATCCTAGCTGCAAATACAGCTTATAATGGATTACCTCAGCTATTGTATATCCTAGCGCATGACGGATATGTACCCAGACAGTTCTCTTCCAGAGGAACGAAACTTAGCTTTTCCAACGGAATTATGTTCATATTCATTGCAGCTTCGGCTTTAATCATTGGTTTTCGCAGCGAGGTTCATGCTTTGATCCCGTTATATTCTGTGGGTGTATTTGTGTCCTTTACCATTGCTCAATACGGTATGTTCAAAAAGTGGCGGATCATGAAGGAAAAAGGTTGGCAGTATAAGTGCTGGATTAATGGATTTGGTGCTATTGTAACAGCGGTGGTGTCAATTATTGTATTTAGCATGAAATTCAGGGATGGTGCGTGGATTTTAGCCATTGCACTTCCGGCACTAATGCTTGGTATGTACTCCATCAATAAGTACTATGCAAAGGTTGGAGCACAGTTAAAACTAGAGAAGTTTTATCCTTATTATGATAAAGAAATAGTAAGATCAACCCAGTGTATTGTATTAATTCATGATATAAATAAACCCTTTTTGAAAGCCATTAATTATGCAAATTCAATTTCAAATAATATCACAGCCTTACATGTATGCCGCCATCCGGAGCATGCTCAGGAGCTTCGAAAGAGGTGGGAGGATCTGAACATTCCGATTCCCTTGGAGGTAATTGAGACGCCATACCGTGATATTATACGTCCGATGGATGAATACCTCTGGCAAAGAGAGCGTGAATTAAATCATGGTGAAAATATCTCTGTTATCTTGATTAAATTTATTACAGAGCACAGATATGATAATCTATTGCACAATCAGACTACTTACTTCTTCTCACAGCATTTAAGTAAGCATAAGAATATTTCAACGGTTGTTATTCCCTTCCATTATTATTGGGAGGATAAGATGTTCAAAAAGGAACAGCAGGAGAAAGAGGAGCGCTGATCTATGAATCGGTGGAACAAGAAAGCAAAGCTGAATTTGAATCAAACCATATATTAAAAATGTGAAGTATAGTATAAAATGTCCCTAATGCCCAAAGCAATAGGGGCATTTTAACATAGGAACAATGGTACAGAGTTTACTATTGTGATTGTACAGCGTAAGGAATATAATGAGGTAAATAAAAAAATAAAAATGAAATACCGAAATAAGCTATCCCAGGTAATTGCGAAACTCGTTAGCTGAAGTTATTGTATACACAGCAAATACTATATCGAAGCGGAAGCTAAGCCCGAAGGAGCGTTGGAACGAAGAAATAGTATTTGTTGTGTATACAATAACAATAACTATATTGTTTCGCAATCGCCTAAAATAAGCTATCGTCTTGAAAGGAGAGCAGAAAATGAAAAAGAAACATCGGATCTTAAAAATAGTATTAATTAGTCTGGGAGTTGTCCTAATAGGGTTTACCGGTATATTTTTTGCCTATGTATCAAATTATAGTCATGCACAGGAGCAGGCGATCAGTGCTATGAACAGCTCCACTGTAACTGTTACCCCTTTTCAGGGGGGGATCGCCTTTGGAGATCCTGATGCCAATACTGGATTTATCTTTTATCCCGGTGGTAAGGTGGAGGATACCGCCTATGCACCCTTAGCGAAAGAGATAGCAGAGGGAAATGTTTTTTGTGTCATTGCTAAGATGCCCTATCAATTGGCTGTGTTTCGCAGTAATGCAGCCGCAGACATTATGAAGCAATATCCAAAGATAAAGGAATGGTATATTGGGGGGCACTCTCTTGGAGGAGCAATGGCGGCATATTATGCAGGAAAATATCCGGATCAGTTCGAAGGAATCATTCTATTAGCTGCGTATTCTACTGCAGATTTGTCCCAAAGCAGTATGAAAGCATTGTTAATGCATGGCAGTGAAGATAAAGTTCTTAATATGGAAAACTATCAGAAATATTTAAGTAATCTTCCGTCAGGATATGAGGAAATTACCATTGAGGGTGGCAATCATGCTGAATTTGGTGATTATGGCCTTCAAAAGGGAGATGGAGAGGCTACAATAACTGCGCCAGAGCAGTGGCGTACCACCTCAGAGGCAATCCTGGACTTTATTGCTTCAAAGCAGTAGGCTAAGGGCTTTTAATAAGTTCAGTTAGGTTAAGAATGGTCAGTGCTTCTGTTTTTTTATGACATAGGAACCCGCAGCCTTTTATGTTACGATAACTTTGGAGTAAGGAAATTATTGAAAGGTATGGTGATACTATGAATAAAAAAGTAAAGCAGTTATTACTAGGCAAAGGCAATAATCACATTCTGCCCTTTCTATGGGTACATGGGGAGGAAGAGAAGGTACTTAGAGAATACATGGGGGCAATTGCAGCCAGCGGAATTGGGGCGGTGTGTATCGAGAGCCGTCCTCATCCGGATTACTGCGGACCTCAGTGGTGGCATGATTTAGATATTATTTTAGAGGAAGCAAGAAACAGAAATATGAAGGTCTGGATTCTGGATGACAGCCATTTTCCTACAGGTTTTGCCAACGGTGCATTAAAGGAAGCTCCGGCAGAGCTTTGCAGACAGTATCTTTATTATTCCTCCGTTCAAGTCGTAGGACCGATGAAAGCAGCTCAGCTGGATGTTACAAAGCATTCAAAGTATGTGAGAGATCCTTTTTCCGGCGGAAGCTTCTTCGCTATGGCTCATGGAAAGGAAAAAAGACAATTTGATGATGATACAATGGTTAGTGTGTGTGCAGCAAGGATTGAGAAAGGCTTTGATGCATCAACATTAATTGATATTACAGATAAAGTTACGGATGGACAATTAGTGTGGGATATCCCGGAAGGAAAGTGGATGATATTCGTCAATTTCCTCACCAGAAATGCGGGAGCACATGACAGCTACATCAATATGATTGATAAACGCAGTGCAAGAAAACAAATTGAAGCGGTATATGAGCCTCACTATGAGCGCTATAAAGAGGAGTTTGGCAAGACGATAGCCGGTTTCTTCTCTGATGAGCCGGAGCTTGGCAATGGTCAGCTTTATAGCAGAGAGAATGCAATAGGAGCAGATCAGGATCTTCCCTGGAGTGATGAACTGAGAGAGCAGTTAGAGCTGCGTCTGGGCGAAGGGTGGAAAAGGAAGCTGCCGCTGCTTTGGATGAATGAGCTTTGCCCGGAGGAAGCTGCCAATATGCGTTATATTTATATGGATAGTGTGACCAGACTGGTGGAAGAGGATTTTTCAAAAGCTATCGGAACCTGGTGTGAGGAGCGGGGTGTGCTCTACATCGGTCATTTAATAGAGGATAACAACTCCCACGCCCGTCTTGGCTCCAGCCTGGGACATTTTTTCCGTGGCCTTTCCGGTCAGCATATGGCAGGAATTGATGATATCGGAGGACAGGTTATGCCGGGAGGAGAGCAATACCCTAAGAGAGCTCTTTTTGGCGGACGTGACGGAGAGTTTTATCATTATATGCTGGGTAAGCTAGGCAGCTCCTATGGTGCAATCGATCCCCAGAAAAAGGGACGTACCATGTGTGAGATCTTCGGAGCATATGGCTGGAGTGAGGGTGTGCGTATGATGAAATATCTGGTGGATCACTTCCTGGTTCGAGGGGTGAATGAATTTGTACCCCACGCTTTTTCCTGTAAGCCTTATCCGGATCCGGACTGCCCGCCTCATTTTTATGCAAATGGACATGATCCACAGTTTAAACATTTTGGTGTATTGATGCGGTATTTAAATCGTATGTGTGAGTTGATCAGTGATGGTATCAGAGTTACACCAGCAGCCATCCTATACCATGCGGAGGCAGAATGGGCAGGCAATTATATGCTGGATCAAAAACCGGCCAAGGTACTGCTGGAGCATCAGATTGATTTTGATATTATACCGACAGATGTGTTCGTAGAGGTAGAACGTTATAAAACAAACCTTGGCAGAGAGCTGCGGGTCAATGAACAGACCTATAAGGTATTGATAGTACCCTACGCACAATTCATTACAGCAGCGGCAGTGAAGGGGATTGCTGAATTAAGGGCAGCAGGTTTTCCAGTACTGTTTATTAATTCCCTTCCGGAAGGAATTGTGGATGGAGATAACCGCCAGTTAAAAGAGCTGTCTGACTGTAAAGTAGTTCCATTAGAACAGCTCGCCGATTTATTGAAGAGCATGGATATACCTGAAATTGCACTTGATGCAGAGTTTCCTATGCTTCGCTATCTGCATTACAAGGAAGAGAAGGAGCTGTTCCTTTTCACCAATGAGGATATTACAAAGACCTTTGAAGGAACAATTACTATTCCTAACAAGGGAAAGGTTTTTGAATACGATGTTTGGAGGAATGAGTTAAAGGTAGTGAAGGCGGAGCAAAAGGGTGAAAGCACGCTAGTTCATATGCAGCTGCCCCCTTATCAAAGTCTCGTCTTATTACTTGATGAAACAGAGGATATGGAAATAAAGACGCCTGTTGATTATACCGAAATACTGACCTTGAAGGATGGCTGGCGCATGAGCCTGGCAAAAGCAATTGATTATCCGAAATTTCAAGAGGAACAGGAGATTGGAAGCTTTGAAAATGTTGGACTGAAATACCCAGATTTCTCTGGGATTATCCGATATGAGAATACACTAGAACTCCCTGAAATTGCAAATGCACAATTAAGAATTGAGGATGCTTTTGAAGGTGTCGAAGTTTTTGTCAATGGTGAATCGGCGGGAATCCAGGTTGTAAAACCTTTTGCCTTTGACTTAAGTAAATCGTTAAAAGCGGGTAAAAATAAGATTTGCATCGAAGTTGCCACGACGTTGGAAAGAGAGCGTTATTATGCACCTGTTGATCCGGCAGACTTTATGGCTAGACTGACTAAGGCGCAGGTGCTTGGAGCCACCGGTATTGTGGGCGAGGTTACACTCTCGATTAAAAAATAAAGGCTTTCATTTATGAAAGAAGATAAGGGGCTGGCGCTTTTGTGTCAGCCCCTTAGGATATTTATAACCGTGGAGATTCCAAGTCGCGGTATTCTTTTGGAGTCTGCCCATACTTTTTCATGAATTTTTGATAGAAAAAATTCTGATTCTGATAGCCGCATTCTGCTACAATTTTATAAATGGGCATATCAGAATTCTTCAGGAGGAAAACAGCCCGGTTCATGCGGTTTTCACTTAGATGCTCCTGGAAGGTAAGCCCAGTCTCCGCTTTTATTAGCCGCGAGAGATAATTAGGATGATAATTGAATTTTTTTGCAACAGCCTCTAGGGAGCAGCATTTCATATTCTTTTCCATATAATTTAGGATTTCTGTTAGATATCGTTTGTTTTTCTGCTGGTGCTTTCTCTCCATATCTCCCTGGTAGCATCTGGCCAGCTCTATAAATAGAAGGTTTAGATTATAGCGCAGTACATCTTCGCAGCAGATGCCGGGATTCAGATATTCAATAAAGATATTTTCTATGATCTCCTTTACCAAAGGGTCATGCTTTGTATGAAACAGCAGGTATTGGTTATGCTCATTCGCCTGGTCTATGACTCCGGCCAGGAATCTTGCAACAGCGCCCCCATTCAATAGGCTTCCGATAAAGGTATTGGAGAAATAGTCGGTGGAAAGCATAATATTAAGCAGGATGTCATCCTTACCCGTAGGGAGAATGGTATGCTCTGCACGGCGATCCATAATACAGAGATCCCCTGCGCTCATCGGAATTTTCTTTTTATTTACGATAGCAGTACAGATTCCAGAAAATACATAATTCATCTCGATATATCCATGGTGATGAATCGGAACCTCAGAAAAACGATCATGGCGGTTTAGACGAATATTTGGTGATCGAAAATGGGTGGATATGGCTGAGCCGGTATCCAAAATATTGCTTTCTGATAAAAACACTGGATCTTTCATAAACTCCGCACTTTTTAAAATATTTAAAGGTTCGGGTTTATAGTATTGACTGTAATGCTCCCGAAAGTAACCGGGGTTCTTTTGGTAAAAGAGCTCCTGCTTTGTAAGTGGAAGCAGGGCTTCCTC
>JAEWMZ010000130.1 GCA_023392995.1 Bacillota bacterium | reverse complement strand
CCCCAATATGTTCCGCTGGATGAGGAGCATCCTCTGCTTCCGGAGGATGCTTATGGGTTGTCAAAGGTGGTAAGTGAGCAAATAGCGGAAGCCTTTCATAGAAGAACTGGAATGCAAATTGTAAGTTTAAGACTGGGGTATGTACATACGCCGGATATGTTTAGAGACTATTTGAATTTTAATAAGGAGCCACTCCAGAGAGTCCGTAATTTATGGAATTATATTGATGTAAGGGATGCTGCCAGTGCCTGTCGGTTGGGTTTGGAGGCTGAAGGGATAGGAGTCACGGCATTTAACATTGTTGCAGATGATACCTGTATGGATATTAAGAGCGATGAGTTAATCAAGGAAATCTTTCCTGAGGTGAAGGTAGTCGGGGGTTCGATTCCTGGTTATGATGGCGTGATGAGTAACAAAAAAGCGAAGAAGATACTCGGCTGGCAGCCGGTACACAACTGGAGAGATAATGTAAGAGAACTGATGGAATAAATGGAATATTTCTCGTCCAAACTGATTATAATGAGCGCTATCGAAGAGGCTGGGATCGGTAAGGTACGTAGGGGTACAGCATAGGTTGGCTGGTGGGAAATACTTCATGATAGATTTTTCATGGTACGAAATATAGAAATCACAAAAGATATCACAAAAGAAATCATATAAGATATGAAAGCGAGCCAAGGGGCTCGCTTTTCTTAGCTTCAGCTTATACGTTTGATTACTTTATAAGAATAAATAAAACAGCAAAATATCAATTACAGTTTGATTTTCAAGATGATCATAAGATATGATATAGTAAAAACAGCAATTATAATCAAGTTTTAAAAAATCCATTATGCTATACTTGATCTGGAGGATTGATCCATGGATTACACAATCTGTATACAAAATACAATTACATATATTGAACAGCATCTTTGTGAGCTGCTCACGCTGGAGGAAGTGTCGAAAGCCGCTGGGTTCTCAAAATACCATTTTCTGAGGTTATTTAAGAGTGAAACAGGCATAGGTCTTAGGGATTATATTCAAACCAGACGAATGTACCGGGCTGCCGAGTATCTTTTGAACTCAGAATTAAGTGCAATGGATATAGCCTTTCTATTACAGTTCGAATCCCAGGAAGCCTTTACACGCGCATTCAAGAGGGAGTATTCTCTTCCGCCAGGACAATATCGTCGTACTATGATGAAATTAAGAAGTAATCAAAAGGAGACTGCCATGAAACAAAAGCAAATCATTCCCGGATGGATCATTACCGGAAGCATGCCAAAATTGTATAGTGTGTTAATGGATCAGGAACATAATTATAACGGTGGGAAATCCGTTGTGATAAAAAGTAAAGCAGAGATATTGGAAGCAGGTGCTTTTTGCACTATGTTGCAGCAATTTAAAGCAGCTGCTTATATTGGGAAGAGAGTACGCTTCTCCGGTTATCTGAAAACAGAGGAAGTAAAAGAGTGGGGAGGCATATGGATGCGTATTAATAGTACAACAGCCGACATCCTGAAAATAGATAATATGCAAGACCGCCCCATAAAAGAAACTACGGACTGGACTTATTACTCCATCGTGCTTGATGTGCCGGAAAACAGTGCGATCATTAATATAGGATTACTCTTGAATGGTACCGGGAAGCTGTGGGCATCCGGGGTATCCTTTGAAGTTGTAGATAAAAGTGTAAGCACCACAGACGTGGATTTGAGCAGTGGTTTACCCGAGACCCCGATTAATTTAACCTTTGATAATAAATAGAGGCATAAACCACATGGTATTATAGTTGTTAATATTTTCGAAAAGCTATATTTACAGGAAAACAGCAGCGGTATAGGTTTTGTAACAACCTGTCTGTGATAAATTTGTAAGGAGATCGTATAATGGAAAACGAACAACATAAAAATTATTCTTTCGCTTATATCTTGATATCGATTGTAACCTTAGTGGCTATTGTATTATCCTTTGCCACTTATAGACTTCCCACATTGCCTATGCTGCTTTCCATTCTTATAGTAATAGTGGGTATCTGTTTTGTTTGGAGCAGAAAACTAAGTAAGAAAAACCTTTATGTTAATAATGTACTGATTTTGCTGGTGGCTAATATGATCGCATATTTTTTCACAGATTATCTGATCATATCAAAGGATCGGTTATTTGGGTTCGTAATCGGTATAGCCGTTATGGATGTATTCAGCTTTACAAAGAGAGGGAAACATACACTGAATGCAAAATTAGCAGGTAACATAAGTACATTAGCGCGACTGTCCATCTGTCTGCCCATACCTGGAAAGCCCGGACTTCAGCAGATTATAGGTGTAGGAGACTTAGTTTATTATTCAACAATCACAATGTTCTTTCTTAAATCATCAGAGCCTTCCAGTGGATTAATTGCGGCTATGCTGATATTGGTGGGTCAATTCATTAATATAATTTCTACTATGGTGCTAAAAAAGCTTCAAAAGGAGAAGTATAAAGGGTTTCCTGCAACTTTGTTTCCAGGGGCGATTGTTTTTATAGCTAGTGTTATTCAATGGATATAGTCATTTAAACTCATTGAGAATGAAATTTATTGTGTTTTAGGATTCAGGCACATTCAGCTTTTCCTTTTTGTTCTTGGAATATGTATTACAGATATAGAAGAGAGGCATGGAAATATCCAATGCCTCTCTTCTATATCTGTAATATTAAATGGGTATTACCAACTTTTTGTATATCTACGTTACCAAATTCGCAGAATTACAGTTCATTCACTTTTTTCTTTACTTTCCTCTTTATCTTAAATAAAAACCGTGAAGCGTATTGATCATTGTTGACAAGCAATTCATATGCATCCATAGTTCCCACAGAATAAACAAAGCCATAAAGACCGATTGCAAATCCGAGAAAAAGAAAGGAATGGTATTTAGACCATTCGATATATCCTCTTGCCGTAATGACAAAGGCTAAGATACCAACGATAAAAAGAATTGTACAAGGAATGGCAACAGCAATATATTTTTTCTTGGCTAAATTATATTCGTTTGATAACTCTTTCAAATGTCCGTAATCAAATAGCAGGGGCTCTTCTCTTAACACCTTATAGTTATTTTGTTCTGAAAACATACAAAAAACAATAGAACCAATCCCTAATACCACACAGACTGCCATTCCAAGGAAACGCCAAACGGCATCGGTTGGAAACATTACATAGGGAATACCTGCAAGTACCCAGAGCATAAAGCCCAGGCCAAGGTATTTGCAGGTTCTTTGTTCACTTGCAATATAACCGCTTGCCATTTCTCTGCTTACATAATATCCATTTTCATTCGCAGCATTTGTTGCATTTTCATCCTTTAATAAGTAGTCTGTTGAAACCTCGAAAATATTAGAAAGCTGCAGCAGCTTCTCTGTTTCCGGATAACCTTGGTTATTCTCCCATTTACTAACTGCCTGCCTTGTTGTTCCGATCTGCTCTGCCAAAACTTCTTGGGACAATCCCTTCTCTTTTCTAAGCTTATAAAGTTTTTCGCCAAAATTCATTGCTAATACCTCCTGTGATTTAATATTAAAATAGTATCAGGCAACCCTGTTATTTTCTATATCTCTTGAGATGCAGATTGTAAACTTCTCGTTGCAGGTATGTTATTTACGCCAAAACAGGGGATTGTAATGCTTTAAAAAGTACAATTATTAATAGAACACAGTTTCTAATAGAGTACCATAAGATAAGATAAAAATATAGATAATCGATGCAAAATAGATAATTCACTATCCCAGTAATGGTCTTATCTTTCTGTCTGAAAACTTACGATAATTCCCTTTTTTGAATAAATGTTAAATAAAGGGATTGCTAATATTTGGTAACTAATGTTAAGATAGTCTTAAACAAATTGACTTCGAAATTTGTTGCCCGTGATCCGATATTCTGGGAGGCTGAGCGGATCATTCAGAGTGATACATAGGATAACTTCAATCACCCGAAGAAGCACTAGAATTGGGTACAGGGAATTGATCAATCATTTTTTCTTAGAGAAGGGAGGAGATGAATGCGGAATCAACTTAATAGGTTGGATCATTCTTTGAGGGTAGGTAAGCATACCCTAAGTAAAAGAGGAAGAAGTAGTATAGCAGCGAATCTTATTTCAAGGAGGGAAGGTTATGAGAAAGACAGTCAGACGATATCTGGCAGTGATATTAAGTATTATCATGGCATTTTCACTAACACCTGTGAACAGCTTTGCAGCCTCAACTGGCGAGACTTATGTAAAGATAAATACAATCGATGAATTTACTTCAGGTAAATATGTAATGATCGTTAATAGTGGTTACGCAGTCGGACAGTATGACAGTGCTACCAAATGGCTTTTATCAACGGCTTTGGCTGCTGAGAATGGACAAGTTGTAAATCCGGACAGCTCCCTGACCTGGAATATTACCGTCTCAGGGGCAGCTGTTACTCTAACTGATGTGAATGGAGTAACTGTGAAGCCGAAAGGAAATGAAAATGGAATCGTTCCGGGAGACTACAACTGGGAATACAGTTTTATCAATGGAGACTTTTATTTTAAGGGAACTGGCGAAGATACCGTTACTTTAGCAAGCAATAAAGGATCTGAAAATAAATTTAAGGCATATAAAAACAATACAGTAAATAATAATAGCGCTGGTTTTCCATCTGCTTTTAGGCTTTATAAGCTGTCAGGCGGAACACCTCCGGAGTCAGTGAAAACAGAAACTCCAATCTCAGACACACCTTCCGGTACTGTTGTTTCAGGAAGTGCCATTTCGCTTTCCTGCACAACCCCTGGATCTAAGATCCGGGTGACTACAGTGACTCCGGCGGCAATCTGGGTGGAGTATGTGGAGCCAATTGTAATAACCGCGAACACGACCCTCTATGCTCAGGCAACAGCTCCGGGCTGCGCAGACAGTGACATTGCAGAGTTCTATTATTTCCCGGCGCAAGTGCCAGACCCTGATCCGGTGTTATATGATCCGATCACGTCCATACCCGATGGAGCAAAATCAGTACAGGAAGCATGTCAAACCGTAACAGGACAATCCATATCGGTAGTGGGACAGCTGGTTTATCGGTTTGGTAACTATAATACCTCGAATTCGGCAATTTTAGAGGATGTCATCGATGGGAACATCTATGCCCTTCAGATTTACGATGCTTTGGCAGATTATAAAATTGGTGATGTAGTAAAATTAACAGGCACGACAGATCTTTATGGAGGAGTTCCGCAGATCACAAAGCTTACAGCAAAAGAGTTGGTTACCTCAGCGGCAGAACTGCAATTAATCCGTGCGCAGGAGTATAAATCCATAAGTGATCTGAAGGCGGCAAAGGATTCCCTGCTGTCAGAATGGATCGTCCTTCGCGGCGTGACACTGGGTACTTATAACAGCAATGGAAGTACGACAGTAACAGATG
>JAEWMZ010000121.1 GCA_023392995.1 Bacillota bacterium | reverse complement strand
TTCTAAGGAGGAACCACATGAATCAATTTCCTAATCTTTTTACCCCCATCCAGGTAGGCACCCACACTTACAAGAACCGCATCATTGCCTCACCGATCTACTGCGGAACTTTTATTAATATTCCAGGCCTTGATTTTATTCTGGAACACGCTATGTGCGCAAGAGCAGAGGGAGGATGTGCGCAGGTTACCATCGGAGAAACTCCGGTGGATTTTACCGGTGCTTCCAGGGAACCTTTTCCGCCCATTGATTACAATAACTTTCAGGATCCTACCATGACTAAAATGAAAAACCTGGCCTCCAAAATAAAAGGAGCCGGTGCAAAATGCCTGATTGAATTATCCCACTGCGGAGAATCTGTTGAAAAAATTCCCGGTGTTGAATTTGGCCTGGGCCCTATGGGGTATATCAGGCCTGATGGTATGGAAATCATTGCAATGGACGAAGAAAAAATGCAAGAGGTAACAAAGCATTTTATTACAGCTTCAAAATTTATGAAAGAAGCTGGAACTGACGGGGTTATGATTCACGCAGGTCATGGCTGGCTGCTCCATCAGTTCCTTTCATCTCGCACCAATCACAGAACTGATGAATATGGCGGTTCCCTGGAAAACAGAGCCCGCTTTCCTCTCGCCTTAATAAAGGCAGTTCGCGAAGCGATGGGCAAAGATTTCATTCTTGAGATTCGCGTCAGCGGTGAAGAATGCATGGAGCAGGGTATGGGGATTCAGGAGACGGTGGAATTATGCAAAATGGCAGAGCCCTATGTGGATCTGATTCATATGTCCATCGGTGTTTACCGCAATCCCATTCTAAGCGGAGAATTCTCTTCCCTCTTCCATAAACATGGCTTAAATGCGGAGCTGTCCGAGGCTCTAAAAAAAGCGGTAAAGGTTCCCGTTGTCGTGGTTGGCGGCATCAATAGTCCCGAACTGGCTGAGGAGTTAATTGCAGCAGGTAAATGTGATTTTGTTGCTTTAGGCAGGCAAGTAACTGCTGACCCTGATTTTGCAAGAAAGGCGGAGGAAGGCAGAGCCTCTGATATTAATCCCTGTCTAAGATGCTTCAAATGCTTCCCAGGCCCGTTGGAAGGGGTAGAGATCAGTGATATGCCTAATATCTTTGGCTGTACCGTCAATCCCACAGAATTCTTTTATGATCTGGATTTCTTGAAAAAGCAGCCAAACGGCTCCCGAAATGTTCTCGTAGTCGGTGGCGGCATTGCCGGAATGCAGGCGGCGGTTACTGCTTTTGACCGGGGTCATAACGTGACCTTAATTGAAAAGGAGGATAAGCTGGGAGGCTTATTATTCTTTACCGATCACGATTATTACAAAACAGATCTGAAGGCATTTAAGGATCTGCTGATTCGCCGTGTGGAAGAACGTAATATCAATGTTATATATAACAAAGAGTTCTCTCCTGAGGATGTTGCCCATTATCATCCGGATGCCATCATCCTGGCAGTGGGCTCATCTCCCATCACACCGCCAATCAAAGGCATTGAGACTGCAATGAAGGCACTGGATGCCTACCGGGATATTAACAAGGTTGGCAGAAAGGTTGTTATGGTAGGCGGCGGACTTGTTGGCTGTGAAACAGCATTAAATCTTGCGAAGGAAGGCAGAGAGGTAACGATTGTTGAGATGGGTGATAAGGTATCACCGGATTCCTATCCAATGCATCGCATTGGTCTTCTTCATGAAATGGAATCCCTTGTCACTGTCCTTACCGGAACGAAATGTACACAGATCAGCCCAAATGAGGTTAAGGCTGTAGATGGGAATGGGAAGGAGCTTATCTTGGAGGCAGACACGGTCATCTATGCCCTTGGTATGTCTGCCAATGTTGCCAAAGTACAGGCTCTTGAAAAAGCATCAAAGGATATTCCTGTGTATAAAATTGGAGATTGCGTTAAGGCTGGCAAGGTTTATGATGGCATACGTCAGGCGTTTGTAGCAGCTATGTCTATCTATTAATAACAGCTGCCCTATCTAAAATATAACTCCAGTATCAGCCTACTTCTGCTTCTTTATATTAGTTTGTATAAGCTTTTGTAAGCCTTTACCTTTATAAGTCTTTATAAGTCTTTATAAGCCTTCATTAGTCTTTATAAACCTTGAAAACCCAACAAGCCGTCGGTAAAGCTACCGCTCGTTTGTTGGGTTTTCATTGTATTGGCCCCGCATTTTTAAGCTTAAGCCTGCATATAGATCAAACCTTATGAAATAACATTATAAGCTCAAATAAATCCCATCAAAGCAGAATTTACGGATTCAGTTACTTTCATATTTTTATCCTTTCGCAATTGTCGATAAGACTGGTCTTTTTCTTTTGCTGTTATACACCTACCACAATTTGTTCACCAAATACCCGGCCGGCCGTATGGGCTGCTTCCAGCCCTTCTTCCTTGGCAAATTTTATTCTCAACGGCAAAAGCGGCATATCCATACCCTGACCCGCAATCATATACTTTTGGTTAATAACCTGAAAGCCGGCCTCACTTAAATAATCTTCCACATACATGATCGCCTCTCCACTCCAGCCATAGGAGCCAAAGGCTGCTGCCAGTTTTTTGTTCACCCCGGAATCTTTGAGGGCTTTCAGTAATTCCTCTACCGTTCCAACCATATCACCGTATTTTGTAGAGCTTCCAACCAGAAGGCCGTCACACTCTAATATCTTTGCTTTCACTTCCTCTAAATCCGCGTTTTTTAGATTAATCACCTCGGCCTCAACACCTGCTGTTTTTATGCCCTCCGATAGCTGCTGTGCAATTTTTCCCGTGTTGCCCGTCATGGTGCTGTAAGCAATCACCACTTTCTTTTCTGACGGCTTCAGGTAGCTCAGGTCATCATAGATCTGAATAAATCTTTTCGGATCTTTTCTTAGTATATAGCCATGGGATGGCGCTATCATGTTAATATCCAGATTCTTTATCTTATTTAACATATCCCTGACATAAGGACGATGGGGAGACATAATCAGATTGTAATATACTTTAAAATCCTCCACATAGTGAGCATCTTCTACCAAATCATTGAACAACTCCTGCGCAGCGATATGCGTACTAAACAAATCACAGGGATACAAAATGCCCTCTTCCATACCATAGGTAATCATTGTTTCTTCCGTATGAAGGTAGGGTGTTTCGAAGAACTTCAGCACCTCTCCCCCAATATCCAATGTATCTCCATCTGCAACTGTGATAAATTCCCGGTGATGAAGCTTAAACATATCCTTTAATATTGCCGCTCCCAGTTTTGTTGAAACAATCTTCGCATTCTTTGCCTTTGCCGCAAGCGCTGGCAATGCTCCTGCATGATCCGGTTCCACATGGTTGATTACAATATATTGAATTTCTTCCGGGTCAATCAGCTTAATCAGATTGTCCATATATTCCTTGCCAAACATCAAATCCACCGTATCAATGACAGTAGGCTTCTCTGTTAGTAATAAATAGCTGTTGTAAGTTGTTCCTCTCTCCAAAATCAGGCGATGGAAGGGAACCTTCCTATCATCCACCTTACCAATCCAAAATGCTTTATCTGAAATTTTTACAAAACTCATATATGATTCCTCCTTCAAATTATGTTATCCTTAACTTGAACTAAGCATACCTCCATATATGAAATAAAACTGTGATTGCATTCACAGTTTTATAAAAATATCACCCTATTATCATTTCTGCGGTTCACCTGCTTCCTAATAAAGTCAAACCTTTCATTCATATCCAATTATTAGGTTATTGGGAAACTGAGAAACTTAAGCTATTGTATTGCATAATCCAAATACTGCCTGTTCTCTCCGTAACATAAAGCCTTCCGTCCTCACTGATGTCGATTGCCCAGGGTACCTTCAAATTAATTGCAACTATTTCAATATTGTATGGAAAAGTATCCACGTTATTTATGGTATCCTCCTGCATTTCACTACTCCTGCAAAGCTTCTCCCTTTATTATATTATCAGGAATATATAAATGCTCCCAGCAGGAGCTCTGTTTCAATTTCCAGACTGGGTAAACTTTTATGATACTGGATTACTTTGCAAATTAATGCTGCTGTCATAAGGGCAAAATCCAAATCTCTCCTTAGGGTGAGTCGGTAAGATCTTTCATCATTTATGCTTACAGTCATTGCTTATTTGCCTTTCCTTCCGGTTAAATAATAGACTGCCACCTGTGTTCTGTGGGATAGTCCGCCCTTTTCAAGGATTGCGCTGATATGGTTTTTGACCGTACCCTCACTGATAAACAGCTTTTGGGCTATCTCCTTATTGGATAAGCCTTCTGAAATTGATGTGATAATATCGAGCTCCCTTGTGGTAAACGCTGTACTGTCAAAACCAGCAGCTGCTTTTACACCGGAGTCTGTAAATTTTGAAAAAATCTTCCCGTCTAAAATATTCACTCCATGATGAATGGATTTAATCATCTGCTTCAGCTGCTCCGGTTTATGATTTTTAATCAGATAACCGTCTGCACCGTTTTTAATGGCTTTCTCCACCAGTTCATCCTCATCAAAGGTTGTAAGAATCAATATCTTTCCAAGTCTTCTTTTTGCTATTTCTCCGGTCGCTTCAATTCCATCCATTTCGGGCATCTGAATATCCATCAGTATTACATCCGCCCTTTCCTTCATCGCCAGCTCAAGAGCTTCCCGTCCATTTTTAGCACAGCCCAGCACCTCAAATTCCTCGTCCGCATTCAGTATAATACGCATACCGTCTCTGACAAAATCGCTGTCATCTGCAATAATCACCTTAATT
>JAEWMZ010000058.1 GCA_023392995.1 Bacillota bacterium | reverse complement strand
TGATCTATCCATATGCTTCCTCACTTTCCATAATACCAATACTTTGTACTAGCTCTGTTATTTAGTATTTCCACAACAAATTTATTTACTGTGAAAAATTATGGAATTAATAAAACAAATTAAAATTTGACGGCATGGTTTCTTAATGTATTTCGCACTAACGGACATTCGACCATATGGTCGCGGGGTTCAGATGTGAAATGCTCTGCATTTCACACTAATTATAGAATATGGAAAATCAGCATGATTTTAGTCAGTAAAAATGTACTTTTTCCAATAATATATGATTTTATTAAACTATGAATAAAGCAGAATATTGAAAGCTTAGGCAGCTGTGTAGGGGAGGGACAACAGTCGTTGGAGCAAAAAACAAACAGTTGTTGCAATCGTGCAAGCTGAGTCAAATCCATAGAATCTTAAGCTATTTTATACAAAGGATATAATCATAAATACAATTCCTTCTATATAATTGACAATAAAATGACAGGAAAATCCTTCTTATACCACCACCATCTAACTATTGAACCCCTATACCCTATATGTTACTCTAAGGGAGCAGCAGAGAGATGCCTCTTCGGAGGCGATTAAATAATCAACCGCCGCAGAGTGGTGAAAATGGAGGAAAACATGAAGAAGTTTTTAGCAGTATCAACATGTACACTCGTAATATCACTATCTAGTATTTTTGGATTAATTGGTGATAATCAGACACAGGCTGTAGCTTATGCAGCTGTAACTACTAATATAAATGCAACGAAGGCAGTGAACTTATCTAACTGCAAATCAGTAAAACAAGTTGTAACAGTACTAAAGAAAAGCGGATGCAGCAACACTGTTGTAAATAAAGTAAAGAACATGAAGAGTGTGAACGCAGCAGTTAAATATATCAGCAATAATAAAAAGCTATGTAATTCATTAGCAGCTGCAAACGTGAAGGTACCAACCCCTGCAACAACAAAACCGACTACAACAACTGGCAATACAACAAAGCCAAGCACAACACCGGCACCAACAAGCAATAGCACGACTAGTAGCTATGCAAATGAGGTATTAAAGCTTGTAAACGTGGAGCGTGCAAAAGCAGGCTTAACAGCATTCACAACAAATTCCAGCTTAACAGCAGCAGCGAATAAGCGTGCAGTGGAAATTAAGTCATCCTTCTCCCATACAAGACCAAACGGAAGCGGATTCCAGACTGTTCTTGGTGAGTATAATGTGTCCTATCGTGCAGCAGGTGAGAATATTGCTTACGGACAGAAGACACCTCAGGAAGTAGTAACCGCTTGGATGAATTCTCCCGGACACAGAGCGAATATTTTGAATGGCAATTTCTCAAAATTAGGTGTTGGAGTATATCAGAGCAATGGTACGGTTTATTGGACACAGGAATTTACCAACTGATTAGACTTACTTACTGTTAAAGGCGGTAAGTAAGCGATGAGAAAGAAGCTTTTCTCCATAGAGATATGGTGAAAAGCTTCTTTTTTATTAATTATCATCATATATTACCATTGAAAAGTTTGTGTTTCGGTCGATTCTGAATGAAGGGATATGGCTTTGGGAGAGGACTTTATTATGGAAGAAGGATTTGCCGGTGAGAAAATATATTATACTAATATTAAGAAGGTTATAAACCCGGACAGCATTTATGTTCTTGTGGACAAATTTAATCAACTGGATGAGGAATATGTTCCCTATGATTTAGAGATGATTGATGAAAAATATAATCCGAAGCGATTATTACTGCGACGGGAGGCACGCATTGCTTTTGAAGAAATGAGCTGCTGCGCACAGCAGCAGGGAGTTTCATTAGAGGCAGTTTCAGCATTTCGAAGTTATTCCTATCAAAATATGATATATATGAAAAATTGGACAAATGATAGCACCCTTGAAGAATACCAGCGTGTTAGGGATAGGGTATCGGCCAGACCCGGGCATAGCGAACATCAAACCGGCTTGGCAGTGGATATCAATGATTTGGAGGAAAGCTTTGCTGATACACAAGCAGGACGCTGGCTGGCAATGAGTGCTCATTGCTTTGGGTTTATTCTCCGCTATCCGAAGGGGAAAGAAGTGATCACAGGTTATGATTACGAACCATGGCATTTTCGCTATTTAGGACATTTCCTTGCAGAAAGAATATATAATAGTGGATTAACTTATGATGAATACAATGATTTATATCACTACTGCTGAAAGTCGGCAATAAGAATAAAGACATGCATACTAAATAGGAAGAATGGGATGAAGTAAAATATAGCAACATAAATGAATTGTATATTATATACTAACTGACAGACATCAGATCTGATTTGTGTATCGTGATTCGGTATATGAAACGATTACAGTACAAATCAGATCTGAGCCTGTCAGTTTTCGTATGAGTCAAAAGTACAACGCTTGATTTTAAAGAATTATTATTCCGCAACACCCGGATAGACATGATAAAAGCCCTGAGGAAATCCGCATACGGGACAAATCTCAGGAGCGCAGGGGCCACTCATAATGTTACCGCACTGCATACAGATCCATAATGTTTCCGTTGGTTTGCAAAATACTTGGTCTCGCACAATATTATCATATGAAGTCCGAAACTGTAAGTCATGATTCAGCTCAATATTTGCTATTCCATTAAAGAGGGCGGCAATGTTATCATAACCTTCCGCAAGGGCTGTCTGTGCAAAACCTCTGTACTCATTGGCCTTGGAAGTTTCTAGTTCGGTAGAGCGAAGAAGGTTTTGCTGTGTGTCCGGAATGATTCCGTCATTTAAAAGTCTGAAAAAGATTCTAGCATGCTCTTTTTCATTTCTTGCTATTGTATCATAAATACTTCCGATTTCTTCATAACCATCTGTTCTGGCTTTATCACCATATATCTGATATAGGGTATTAACGATAGATTCACTTTGGTAAGCACTATTAATATTACTATATGTTTTACTTTGACGAAATTCCATACAGAATCCTTTCCAGGTTAGCAATCATTAACTTGATATATCATATGAGAATTATAGCATATTTATATCAATTGCTTTCAAAAGCGAATAGAAATATCGAAAGAAGCGATCAAATAATGGATTCCTAATTTTCTGGATTTAATTTCATATAAAACATATGGAACTGATTTATGAAGCGATGCGTCTAATGTATGTAAACGAAATATGAAAGAGAAAATAGCCCAGCCACTTACGGTACCTAAGCAGGCGGGATTAAAAATCTATACGTTTACAATAGCGAAAACATAACGAATCATAAAGATAGAAATAGTTGAAGCATAGGTAAATGTTACGTATTTATAAGGAGGTATATTAATGAAATCAAAATATATTAAAGGAATTATGTTAGGGTTATGTATATCAGCATTATCAACGAGTGTTGTATTTGCACAGCAAGTGTCATCAAGTAATGTGACTGCTATCAATGCGGTAGCGGAGCCGGAAGGCACGAAAGAATTAATGGAGAAGCAGCGTCAGATAGATCAGTATCTCTTCGAAGATCATGCGAAGGAGCTGGAGGCAAAGGATATCTTTGTGAATTATACAAGTATAGCCGGTGATTCTATTGAGATTGGAATTTCTCCATATAATGATGAAAATGCAAACTACTTATATGATGCACTTGGAAAAGATGGAATAAAGATTGTTGAGTTTGATCAAAGTGTTATTTATCAATCCGGAGTTGCTGTAGACGGAGCAGCTGTAGAGGATGGTAAGATGTATAAGGGTGGAGATGTTGAGATTCAAGAGA
>JAEWMZ010000487.1 GCA_023392995.1 Bacillota bacterium | reverse complement strand
ATCCGGAGAAGTTCTGGAAGATCACCAATTTCTACTATAATGGAAAGAAATCCTGGGTGTCGGGACGCAATATCCAGAAGCTGAATATGATCGGAGAGCAGAATACGAAGAAAGAGATGTTTTTGCGTAAGTTGGAAAGTATTTTATAGCAATTAACTGATATGCTGTTGGGAAGATAAATGCCGTTTGTTCCTTATCAGAACTAAAATTCTGGAGGAACAAACGGTGTTTTTTCTTCCCTCTTTACATTGACCTTTCATGAGAATAATCTACGATTGCTTCCGGCCAAAAGGTAGGCTATAATGAGGTTAGGAAACACGTAGATTATGTAAATTAGCACCAGGCAGATCACAGTCTCACCATAGAGAGAGGCGAAGCACTTAAGCACAGGTCTGAATAAATAAAACCTGGAATTTAGAATTAGAGGTACCTTATGATAGCAGATAAGAAAGCACCTAAGAAGCGATTAGCGATTAATACAAGGCCAATTATCAGCCTGTTGATAGGCCTTGGCTTTTTTTCCATTGTGATAGCGGCTACAATGGTATCCAACGCGAAGGGTGTCAGCTCGAGGAATATAGCAAACGGCAGCAGCAAGCCACAACAGGGAATGGAGCAGGCTGATGTCCAGGAACAGACGAATATGCCACTGGCGGTTGTAAAAGCAATTGATATCGATCAAAAGAAGATAGCACTGTATAATATCAACAACGGTGAATTACTGGAGCTAAGCTATACCAGCGGGACGAACATAACAGATAAATATGATAAGGCAATTACCATCAACCGGATTGAAGTCGGAGAGATTGTTGATATTGACTATCAGAAGGATAAGGATAGGCTGATCGGTATGAAGATATCGACCAGAGCCTGGAGGTACGCCAAGGTAAGCAATCTGGGAATTGACCGGGGTGAGAATACCATGAAGATAGCTTCCCGGCTATACAAATATGAAGATGATATCTTCATTCTAAATGGCGAGGAGGCAATACCTGTAACAGATCTGGCAGAGCAGGATGAGCTAACCATCAGAGGATATGATGATACCATCTATTCCATTGTAGTAGCCAGAGGCCATGGAACTGTTATTCTTGAAAACTATAGTAATTTTCTCGGTGACTATATTACCATTGGTTATGAGGCTATTCAACAAATTACAGAGGATATGAAGATTACCGTACGGGAAGGTAATTTTAATCTGACGGTGGAAAATGGAGATTATAGCGCGACAAAGAATATAACCGTAAACCGCAATGAAACGACCCATGTGTCCTTAAGTGATCTGGGGCCGGGAGGCGGCCGGTTGGGAAGAGTGACCTTCCATATCTCTCCCTTTGGTGCGGACTTATCCCTCGATGGTGAAAAGATATCGTATTCTGATCCGGTGGAGCTGGATTATGGCGAACATAAGTTAAAGGTGTCCATGCGGGGCTATACGTCTTATCTGGGGACGCTGACAGTAGATGCAGCCAGCAAATCCGTTAAAGTAGACCTGCCGGAAGCATCCAGTAACGGACAGGCAACGGTAACGGAATCGAATACCTCTTCCGGAAATAATCAGTCCTCCGGTTCAGGAACAGGCACTAACCCAGGTTCATCCCAGGGGAATGGTAATCAAAGTAGTGGTAATCAGAGTAATGGTAATCAGAGTAATGGCAATCAAAATGGCGGTACTCAAAATAACAGCTCGGGTAGTTCTTCCGGTGAGGATGTGGACAAGGATCATCTTATTTATATACAGGCGCCTGCGGGAGCTTCCGTATATTTGGACGGAGATTTCAAATGTATCGCTCCAGGCAGCTTCCCTAAAGTCATTGGAACCCATGTGTTAACCTTTATTAAAGATGGTTATGAAACCACGAGCTATACCGTTGAAGTATCGGATGATAAATTGGATTCTTATTATACTTTCCCGGGACTGTCAAAAAAGGATTAATCGTATTCTGTCAAATACATCAGGTTCACGTATAATTTTATAGTTTTTTGTGACATTGCATAGAAATGTGTCAACCGATTTTTAAACCTCTCTCTTTTCATATTTGCATTTGTAAGCTATAATAAATGTAAATTTATGGAAAAGAGAGGGGTTTTTTATATGCTACAGAACTTGTATAACGAAAATATTGTGATTTATGCCTTCGCGGGACTTGGAGCCTTTGGATTATTACTACGCCTGATCGTAAATCTGGTATATAAGCGTCTGGTGAAAGAATCGGATCAATTGGGCGAGACAAAGAACAAAATGCTAAAGCATATTAAACTGAAATTCTCCACCTGCTACAAACTAAAAATAGGTGTGAATAATGTGGATACTTTTGTGGATAAGAATATTTTGAAGTACCGATTTTGTGGACTCCTCTTATCCACGTGGGAGAATTTATGTGGACAAGTTTTATATTTGATTCTCCTGATGGTGCCTATAATCACGGTTTTCGCGGTGTTGGAGGATTGTGGACAAGACATTGTTTTACTGACTGGAGCTGTTGGTATATTATCCGCAGCTGTGTTGATACTTGTGGATAAAAGTATTAATTTGTCGGGAAAAAAGAAAATAATGCGTCTGAATTTACTGGATTATCTGGAAAACTTCTGTAAGGTCAGACTGGAGCAGGAAAGCGCAAACCCGGAATTAATTGAACAGTATCGACAGGAATACTCTCAGGTGGCAGAGGTACATAATAAAAAGACTAAGACAGGAATCTTTTCAAATAATAAAAGATCAGAAACAGCAGCAGCTCTCGAGCTTCACCAGGACAGCACAAGGGACGAGCTGAATCGCCGAAGGGAGGCAAAGCAGCAGAAGCTGGAAGCAAAGCGGCTGGAAGCGGAACGGCGAGAAGAGGAGCAGCGCAGACTTTTAGAGCAAAGAAAAGAAGAAGAGCAGCGCCGCTTGGAAGAGAAGCGGGAGCAAGCCGCCAGACGCAGGGAAGAGGAGCGTTTGAAGCTGGAGGAGGAAAGAGAAGCCTTAGAGGCTCGAAGAACCCAGTTAAAGAAGAAGGCAGAACAGAAGCAGTCGGTCAGTGAAGAGAAGCAAAAGCAGAAAGAAGAGAAGGAAGAAATTCTGCAAAGTATAGAGGAAGACTTAAAGCCGGCACGTCCACGTTCTACCATGGAAGCTGTGCTTACGGGAGCGGAAGAGATAGCGGCAGCAAAAGAACAAGAAAAGCCTACGCCGCTGGGAGTAAAAGAGGCACCAGCAAAGCCTGAGGCAGGCAGAAACGTGAAAGCTGTTTCCGGCAAGCAAAGAGCAGTAAAGATTGATCCCCAGGAAGAAAAACTAATCGAGGATGTATTAAAGGAATTCTTCGCATAGGGTTTGAAAAGAGGTTGGACAAAGTAGCTAGTTCTAGAGGCCTTTCTGCCGAAATCTTTGGAGCATGCACTTCATTGAATCAAACAGAAAATTATTGAATAATTACTTCGCCTTTGTTAAAATATAAAGAAAATAGGTGATTGCGAAACTCATGAACTGAAGATATTGTATACACAGCAGATACTGTTTCGAAGCGGAAGCTAAGCCCGAAGGAAACGCCCCCGCGAAGAAATAATATCTGCCGTGTATACAATTACAAAAACTATATTGTTTCGCAATTGTCTAAAGAAAAAATAGAAAAGGAGAACGACAATGGCAGGTAAAGTAACATTTGATTTTTCTGTTGCAAAGAAATTCATCTCTGACAGTGAGATTGGCATGATAAAGGCTTCTGTGGAAGCGGCAAAAGAGCAGCTTGTTAGCAGAACAGGTGCCGGAAATGACTTTTTAGGCTGGATTGACCTTCCGGTAGATTATGATAAGGAGGAATTTGCCCGCATACAGAAAGCGGCTGCAAAGATCCAAAGTGATTCTGAGGTACTTCTGGTAATCGGAATCGGCGGTTCCTACCTGGGAGCAAGAGCTGCAATTGAGTTTTTAAGACACAGCTTCTATAATTCTGTGTCTAAGGAAATAAGAAAGACTCCTGAGATTTATTTCTGCGGAAATAATATCAGCAGTAATTATATGAACCATCTAAAAGAGGTTATTGGTGACAGAGATTTCTCCATCAATATTATTAGTAAATCCGGTACAACAACAGAACCAGCCATCGCTTTCCGTGTATTTAAAAAGTTACTGAATGAGAAGTATGGCAAGCAGGAGGCAGCAAAGAGAATTTATGCCACCACAGATAAGGCTAGAGGTGCCTTAAAGAGCCTCGCGACAGAGGAAGGTTATGAGAGCTTTGTCGTTCCTGATGATGTAGGCGGACGTTTTTCTGTACTGACAGCTGTAGGCTTACTTCCGATTGCAGTAAGCGGCGCGGATATTACAAAGCTGATGGAGGGCGCGGCAAGTATGAGAAATTACTGCTTAAACACCCCTTATGAGCAGAATGACGCTGTACTTTATGCTGCGGTTCGCAATATCTTATTACGCAAGGGAAAAAGCATCGAAATTCTTGCAAACTATGAACCAAGCCTGCACTTTGTGTCTGAATGGTGGAAACAGCTTTACGGGGAGAGCGAAGGCAAGGATCAAAAGGGAATTTATCCAGCAAGTGTTGATCTAACCACAGACCTGCATTCCATGGGTCAGTTCATACAGGATGGACAAAGAACCTTATTTGAGACCGTAATCAATGTTGAAGCTTCACCCTCTGAGATAATTCTCGAGGAGGAAGAGGTTGATTTGGACGGACTGAATTATCTTGCAGGAAAGAGTGTAGATTTTGTAAACAAGAATGCAATGAAGGGAACCTTACTGGCTCATACAGACGGTAATGTACCGAACCTGTTAGTTACTATTCCTGAGCAGAATGAATTCTTCCTGGGTGAGTTGTTCTATTTCTTTGAATTTGCCTGCGGTGTAAGCGGATACCTTCTGGGTGTTAATCCCTTTGATCAACCAGGTGTAGAAAGCTATAAGAAGAATATGTTTGCTCTTCTTGGCAAGCCAGGCTTTGAGGCGCAGAGAGAAGAACTGTTAAAAAGACTGTAATAGCAGAAAAGGATCGTATCTTACTGCTATTGGGAGTCATATCCGAGGTATGATAGGACATTACCTTTCAATAGAGAATAGATTGAGCAAAGTAATCGAATAAAGGTTTAAATAGAAAGAACTCCAGGAAGGGACAAACGGTGTTATGTGACATGCCGGATCACCTTTCTGGAGTTCTTTTTCGGTTATTCCGTTTATTCTGTTGCTTGTTCAGGAAAGTTTATGACTGAGCCGATTACTATGCTACTAAAATTCGCATTCCTTTGGAAAAAAGGGGGAATGCGAAAATAAGATTTTACTTAACTCTTTGTAACAAGAAATTATTACCTGAGTATAATATAGTAATGGATGTAAAGCAACAGGACAGTTTAGCCGGGATAGGGTACATATCTTTGAGCACTCGCAACCGAATCCCTTTTACATGAAGGAAGAGATATCTTAACTGCCTTGTTACCTTACCAGAACTCTTCGGCTGCTTAACATAGATATGACTCACCGCCCCATCCTCACAGGGATTCGGGGCGGTGTTGTTTGTATCACTTATGATTTTTAGTGATTTGTTTTTATAAATTCTGCTTTGGCTAAATCATTCTTATGGCATGATGGCGATGTATTGGTACATCAGCATAAAGTGGCAGAAGGTTCCTCCCATTACAAATAGGTGAAAGATTTCATGGGAACCGAAGTTTTTATGCCTGTTATTAAAGATAGGAAGCTTAAGAGCATATATGATTCCACCAACTGTATATATAATACCGCCAGCCAATAACCACTGGAAGGCAGCGGTGGGTAAGGCGTTAATAAGTTGTGTAAAGGCAAGCACACAAGTCCAGCCCATGGCAATATAGACGATGGAGGAAAACCACTTCGGGCAGTGAACCCAGATTCCGGTTACTGCAATACCTACAAGAGCAAGAGCCCATACGAGAGCCAGTAAGGTGTAGCCGGTGCGTCCTCCCAGAACAATGGCGCAGATCGGAGTATAAGTACCTGCAATTAATACATAGATAGCCATATGGTCGAACTTTTTCAGTCTAACATGAACCTTTTCCGTTTTTCCGAAGGTGTGGTAAATCGTACTGGCTGCGTATAGTAAAATCATACTGAGCACAAAAATTCCCAGAGAAATTAAATGAATTCGGTTGGGTTGGTTCGCGGCCTTGATTAATAAAGGCGTAGAGGCAAATATTGCCATTAGTGCTCCGATAAAATGGGTAATAGCGCTTCCCGGATCTTTTGCTTTCACTTTTTTTACTGTCATAGAAATCAGCTCCTTTTCATAACGATTCGTATAGGCAATTGGGAAACAATATAGTTTCAGTTAATAAGTTCTCAATTACCTAATAGTTCGTACTTGGCTTGTGACATGAGATTACGATTTTTTCTCCTGTCACTTTATTTTTACCAGTTATCCTTTGTTTATACATTGTGTTGGTACTCATACCTTGTTATGTAGTAATCAATACTACGTAATGCGTATTTATATACTACAACATGTTAAAATAAAATGCAAGTAGTAAATTTGAATTATTTCAAATGAACAGTTAGCCTTTCCAATTAAATTGAGATATGCTATACTTTAGGAAAGAATAAAAAGCATTCGGCAATGGATGAAATGGAGGATGACAGATGGATTTGAACGTGGGCGAGATTATAAAATTGAAGAAGCAGCATCCCTGCGGTAGCTTTGAATGGGAGATTCTCCGCGTTGGTATGGACTTTCGCTTAAAATGTCTTGGATGTGGGCATCAGGTGATGCTGCCAAGAAAGCAGGTTGAAAAAAGTATAAAGCAAGTAAGAAAACCCTCCGATCCGATTGAAAATAAACTAAAATAGAATCGTTATAGAAAGAACAAAGGAAGGAAGATGCATATGAAATTAATATCCTGGAATGTAAATGGACTCAGAGCATGTCTAAATAAAGGATTTGCAGAATATTTTGCTGACATGGATGCAGATATTTTTTGTTTGCAGGAAACGAAGCTTCAGCCGGAGCAGGTAGAAATTGCATTTAAAGGCTATCATCAATATTTTAATTCAGCTGTAAAAAAAGGATATTCAGGTACGGCAATCTTTTGTAAGCAAGAGCCCTTAAAGGTAACCCTGGATATTGGGATGGACAGGCATAATGATGAAGGACGTGTCATTACGTTAGAGTTTGAAGAGTTTTATATGGTTACGGTATATACGCCTAATTCGCAGAGGGAATTAGCAAGACTTGCTTATCGTATGGAGTGGGAAGATGATTTCAGAGCATACTTAATGGAATTAGATAAGATAAAACCAGTTATCGTATGCGGTGATATGAATGTGGCCCACAAAGAAATTGACTTAAAAAATCCCAAATCCAATACGAAGAATGCCGGATTTACAATAGAAGAACGTGACAAGATGACAGCGCTGCTTGAAAGCGGCTTTGTTGATACCTTCCGCTATAAATATCCTGATTTAACCGATGCGTATACCTGGTGGTCCTATATGTTTAAAGCGCGTGAGAAGAATGTTGGTTGGCGGATTGACTATTTTCTGGTATCCGATCGACTTAAGGACAGGATTGAGGATGCCAGGATTCATAAGGATGTCCTGGGAAGTGATCATTGCCCGGTTGAGCTGTTACTAAAGTAGTGAAATGTCCCGGGGACAGTGCTACAGCCTGGTCTGGGAGAAATGAATAATCCGAGATGATTGGAAAGCTATTGGAAGGATGGGCCAGCTCTGAGGGGTAGAAGCAGAACGGTACCATAAAGGCTAGAAATATGGTATGTAGAAAAAGGACTTTGGATTAAACCAAGAAAAGTGGAGGACACGCTTACATGGAGGCATTGAGAATCAGAACAGATCAAGCCGAAGTAGGGATGATGGTTGCTAATGATGTTTATTCATCATCGGATCAGCTGATTATTACAAAGGGAACCATACTGGATGACAGGATGATTACAAGATTACGCTTTTATAATATTTTTGGTCTTGTAGTGTATCAAAAGAAGGATGAAGATAAGGGAAATAAGGAGATTAAGGAAGTATCCTATATAGAAATGCTGCGCAGTACAGAGGAGTTTAAGAAATTTAACCGCACCTATGTGCAGACCGTAGACAAGGTAGAACAAAGCTTCAACAGTATCATCGACGGCAAAGCGGAAATTGACGTTGACAAGCTTCTTCACGAGACAGATCAACTCCTGCAGGAAGGTCGTAATGGTGCCCATATTTTCGAGATGCTCCATGGAATTCGAAACTATGATGATTTAACCTTTGTTCACTCGTTAAATGTTGCCTTGATTTGCAATATTTTTGGAGGTTGGCTAAAGCTTTCGAAAGAAGATATAAAGCAGCTTACATTGGCAGGCTTACTGCATGATATCGGAAAGTTGCTGATTCCAAGAGAGATATTAACCAAGGATGGGAAGCTGGATGAAAAGGAATATCAGATCGTTAAGATGCACCCTGTGAAGGGCTACCAGGCAATTAAGGATTCAGCGCTGGATATCCGTGTAAAATATGCGGCTTTAATGCATCATGAACGATGCGATGGTTCTGGCTATCCCAATGGTTTTGTCGGAGATCAGATCGATTCCTTTTCCAAAATTGTCGCCATAGCAGATGTTTATGATGCAATGACCTCCAATCGTCGTTATCGTCATGCTATTTGTCCTTTTGATGTAGTTGAGAATTTTGAGCGGGATGGCTTTCTAAAGTATGATCCGGGATATCTGATGACCTTTATGGAGCGTATTGTCGTATCCTATATGCACAATATCGTTCGGTTAAATGATGGCAGGGAAGGCGAGGTTATTATGATTAATAAACTGGCTCTGTCACGTCCGGTAATTAGAATAGGGACAGGCTTTGTGGATTTGTCAAAAGAGCATACACTGATGATTGAAGAGATTATATAAATTAAGAATAGTTAAAAGTGACGAAAAATGTAAGAGCAAAAAATCAGATATCATATGGTTTACGGACATAAAAGGAGGGATGTGATTATCCCTCCTTTTAAAGTTACAATCCATGGATTGCTAGTCCATTCTTCTGAAATTACCTAGATAATTCTCAAAACCTGCCATAATTTCCCCCAGATGAAATATAGTAACTATAGATACAATAGCGATATTATATGAATACATATTGTACCAGCATCATGTATAAAAGGGAGCCCCCGCCTATGCTGAGTAAGGTATTCTTTTTCCAGACATGTAGAAGAGTAATAACCAGAAGGCTGATAGCCTCGGGAATCGCATAGGGAGCCTTGACCAGTGAGACATCCTTAAGGCAGTAAATGACCAGCATGCCAATAATTGTGAAGGGAAGGATGTCGGCAAGATACTTCACATACTTGGGTATCTCTTTGTTCTCGGGAAAGATCAGAAAGGGAAGCACCCGGGTTAGCTGAGTTCCAAGAACCACCACACCGAAGAATAAGAATAGCTGTGGAATGGAATAATTCATATTTCGTTACTCCTTTCCATAGGAGCTTTTGTTACCGTAACCAAAGTTAATATCATAATCATGGAAGGGATAATAAAGTTGGAGGCTCCAAAGAGGAGGCGGCACACAATAGCACTTACAATACCAATGATAGCGGGCAGATGATTTTTGGTCGACTGCCATTGATTGATTAAAATAACGACGAAAAGGGCGGTTAAAACAAAATCGATTCCTTTCGTGTTAAAGTTCAGTAAACTGCCGAGAATACCCCCCAGGAGAGAGCCGATGACCCAATAGGAATGATCCAGCAAAGAGATGAAGAAATAGAACCACTTCCGGTCAATTTGTTCGGGAACTTTTGCAGAACACACAATGGAAAAGGTCTCATCGGTCAGGGAGAAGATCAGGTAGGGCTTTAATCTGCCGATGCCCCGGTACTGCTTTAGCATAGAGATGCCATAAAACAAATGTCTGGCATTCACCGCCAGAGTCATTAGAAATGCACCCATCAAATCAAAGCCGGCAGCCAGCAGTGACACTGTTACAAATTGCATAGAGCCGGCATAGATAAAGATACTGGCCAGCATAATCCAGAACAGCGAAAAACCCTTACTGTTCATAAGTATTCCGTAGGCTGCGCCCAGGACGATATATCCTGTAAATACAGGTATAGTATGCGGGAAAGCAGCCTTTAAGGCTGCTCGTTTTGTGGACATATGGTAACTCCTTTATATAATATGTAAAGATATAAGGAATTGGGAAGCTTCAAAGCCGTTGCTATCTTTCATACAATGCTGCGGATTCTTGAGCGATATTTAACCATGCCTACTTGGTATTAAAGCATGGAGTGATGTAATTTGCATTCATTGTATGAAAGATCCCACAAACGATAGCGCTTCCCAATTGGAAAATAAATATCACGTTTCACAGTTGCCGATATAATTTAGCGAATAGCCTATGACTAGGCAATACGGTATATAGAACGGTCTTAGGCCTTCGCTGTTGTTCCTGCGTATACCGGATTAAAATCAATACTGTCTGAGCATACAAAGCCGCTGTATCTTTCAACAAGCTGGTTAAAATAAGGGACAGCAACGGTGATATCATCTTCACAGATAGTAATGGCGAAGATGGTTTTAATATTTCTGTTTTTGATAAAAGCAGCATCCGAGGGATCTTTAAAGTCTGGCTCTACCGGCTCGAAGTCGATGGAGCTCTCCCCCGGTAATTCTACCTCCAATACATTCATTTCCTCCCATACCTGGGTGTGAACTCCATTGTTTTCCTGTATTAGAACAGCAATCTCCTTTGCTGATAGTTCTGAGGGTGTCATATAAAATAGATCAATATATTTTTTGGTAATCTTTTGTTTGGAATCTGAGCTTTTTTTAGCCATGCTTTTGTCCTTTCCTGCAATTAGGGTAAAATAAACAAAATAGACCTTATTTCCTTATTGCGATCTTAACTATTATGACGCATGCTTGAACCAGAGTAATGCAACATAGAAAGTCTGTTCTGGGAATCAAGGAGCCTCATTTGGAGTTATTATAATATATTCTTCCTTTTTCTGCAACCTTCTTAGCATAAATATACATTAGGTGCAACAGCAGGATAAAACAAGAGGCCGCATTCCAGATCATTTACATCTTTTATATAAAAAATAAGTGTAAATATATAACTTCGATCAGTCTTATATCTACACTTATAAGTACGAGGAAGCTGTTACAAAAATGACCCTGCGGATATAACTTGCCGTAACGAGGTTTTACTACAGAATACTAAGGTATCCTGTTATATGCCCTTTTATCATTATAATATAGAGAGAGAATCTATATTATATAGAAATGAATCAAATATCTTTTGTATTGATAATTCTTCAATTTCATAATCGGAAATTTTATTTATAAGGGATACTTTATCACTAAATTCACATATTTTTAGTAGTTCAACATGATTGGTATCACAATAAAGATACCAATAACCATCCATGCTATTGGTAATAGAATATTGCTTATCATTAAACTCGAATTCGATTTCTCTGCCTATTCTTAATTCATCGGACAGCTCTTTAAAACTATATTTTATCATTCTTTCACCTTGCTAACTTGCGTAACCCCTATGTCCATTAATTCAAGCATATCAATGTGGAAAGGGATATTTTCTGTTTCCGCCATTATCGCTTTGCATCATTATAGGCATTTTTTTAAAAAAAGTCTACAACGAGCTAAAAAAGACAGCGGTACTAGGTTAGTATCGCTGTCTGAAAAGCTTATGCCGTAAGAATTCATTCAAGTATGGTTTAGAGGCTGCCGGTTGTGCGTCGCAGCAACTTATATTGTATTAAGAAATAATTCGTTTCTTATAATAGCCTGAGTGGTTGTTAGGACAACTGTGCTAAGACACTGCCCAATTTGATGCAATCCTCAACTGTGGAAGCATCCGGTGAACCCTCTGTGATCAAGCCCTCACCGTTTACAATATTTGCTCCTGCGGCTTTCATACGGTCTACCCAATCGCGCATCCATTGTCCATCACCCCAGCCATAGGAGCCGAACAAAGCAATGCTTTTTCCGCCGCAGAATTTCTCTACCTCAGATACAAAAGGTTCCATCTCACCTTCCTCCAAAACCTCATCACCCATGGAGGGGCATCCGAGTGCGAAGGCAGCACAAGCCTTTAGATCCTCCAGAGAAACACGGGAGATCTCTGCAACCTCGGCAGATTTTCCAGCTTGTTCAATTCCTTTACCAAGGGCATTCGCCATCTCTTCTGTATTGCCTGTCTGAGACCAGTAGGCCACGATTACTTTATCCATATATATCCTCCTTTTATATTACTCATCAAGTAGGCTATTGCGAAACAATATAGCTTTTGTGATTGTATATAATATCTTCAGTTAATGAGTTTCGTAATTACCTATACTTATCAAGATATGAGCGTTATGAGATGCTCAACGTTCGTAATTTATGAGATTTTACATTCACGCGGAACGTTGATTGATCGTTGATTGGTTAGTTTCAACTAACATCATCATAATACTATATCTTCGTACTGTTTTCAACAGTCCACATGATTAACATTTCTCAAAAGAGGATTCTACCATCTGTAAGAAAAGCGCATGGAGGCGGGAATCTGCTACCAGCTCCGGGTGAAAAGCCATAGCTAATTGATTTTGGTATCTGACAGCTACAATATTGTCCTTTACCCGGGCTAACACCTCCACAGCCGCCGCTGCCTCCTCAATATAAGGGGCTCGAATAAATTCCATGGGAAAACGCTTGAGGTCGCCTATATCCTGGGAGGTAAAGAAGCTTCCCAGCTGTCTTCCATAAGCATTGCGCTTCACGGTGACAGGCAGCGTCTGAAAATAGGATTTCTCATCATTGCTTAGCTTCTCGGCCAGCAGGATTAGTCCTGCGCAGGTTGCAAAGACCGGAAGACCGTTTTTAATTCGTTTTTGCAAAGGTTCAAACATTCCCAGCTCTCGAAGCAGCTTACCTTGAACGGTACTTTCACCCCCTGGAAGGATCAGGCCATCAAAGTCCTGCTCCAAATCTGAGCTTTTCCTAAGCTCAATGCATTCGATACCAAGCTGTGTCATCCGCGTGATATGCTCAATAAATGCGCCTTGTACCGCTAATACAGCAATTTTCATATTAGGTCTACTTCCTTTCTGGAGTCTTTCACCAAGTATAGCCGAAAAGGCTAGTTAACTTGTGTGAAGTGTAAGAATCATCTTCCTATCCGGCACCAGCAGTCCACTACTACATACCTGCTACTTACCCCGCTCAGCCATAAGCAGTTCGATTTCCTGCTCATTGATTCCAACCATCGCTTCTCCCAGGTCTTCGGAGAGCGCGGCGATCATCCTGGCATCGGTGAAATTAGTCACGGCCTTGACAATGGCATTCGCCCGCTTTGCAGGATCACCGGATTTGAAAATACCGGAGCCGACAAAGACACCTTCTGCACCTAGCTGCATCATGAGTGCGGCATCTGCTGGAGTCGCTACACCACCGGCGGCAAAATTAACAACCGGAAGCTTTCCCCTCTCCTTTATATACTGTACAAGTTCAAATTGAACCTGAAGCTCTTTTGCAGCCTGGTATAATTCATCCTCTCTCATGGAGGTGATGCGGGCGATGTCCTGGTTCATCCGCCGCATATGGCGTACCGCCTGGACGATATCACCGGTACCGGGTTCGCCCTTCGTTCGGATCATGGATGCACCTTCATTGATTCTTCGAAGTGCTTCACCCAGATCCTTCGCGCCACAGACGAAGGGGACGTTAAAGTTTCGTTTGTTGATATGGTAGACATCATCAGCCGGAGACAGCACCTCGCTTTCATCAATATAATCGATCTCAATGGCCTCTAATAACTGTGCCTCAACAAAATGTCCGATGCGGCATTTGGCCATGACAGGAATAGATACGGCCTCCTGAATACCGCGGATCATGGCGGGATCACTCATACGGGATACGCCTCCCGCCCCGCGAATATCCGCTGGGATACGTTCTAGTGCCATTACAGCGCAAGCACCTGCCGCTTCTGCAATTTTTGCCTGCTCCGGTGTGGTTACATCCATAATAACTCCGCCCTTTAACATCATAGCCAGTTCTTTGTTTAGCTGATATCGTTTCTCTTCCATAAGAAATCCTCACTTTCGAAATAATATTTAGGTAATTGCGAAGCTCATTTGCTGCATAAGCTTACGAAAACTATATTGCTAGAAATAAATATTAAATGCTAGGGTACAGCAAGAGATTGCATTTCGCTGATTTATGTCTGCTCCCTTTACAAAGCTTATGAACTCAATTATAATTGAGTGTGACCATATTTAAATATCCATATTGAATATATTCAGAATGGTCAGATTGGAGGCTTCATCGTCTTATGTTAACTTACTCCTTTACGGATATAGGGTCAGATAGTCTGTACGAACATTTGTACAAATGTATTAAAAACGATATTTTACAAGGTGTTTTAGCGCCGGACGACAGACTTCCTTCCAAGCGCAGTTTTGCAAAGCATCTGAACATAAGCACCATTACAATTGAAAACGCCTATGCTCAATTGTTAGCGGAAGGATATATTTATTCGATTGCAAAGAAGGGATATTTTGTTTCAGATATCATTCACTGCGTAAAATCTACAGCGGCGGTGTCTTATTCTATGCCGAAGTTAAGCGATAGCAAGCCGACTTACTTCGTGGATTTTCTCAGTAATCAGACCAACCCGGCCAATTTTCCGTTTTCCATCTGGGCAAAGCTTATGAGGGAGGTTATCTCGGAGAAAAGTGAAGAGCTGATGATGAACTCCCCAAGCGGAGGAGTTCTCTCCCTTAGAATGGCGATTGCGGAGCATCTGAGAGAATTTCGCGGAATGAAGGTATCGCCCGAGCAGATTGTGGTAGGTGCCGGAACAGAGTATCTGTATGGGCTTTTGATTCAGCTTCTGGGGCACGATAAGATCTACGCAGTGGAAGACCCGGGGTATCAAAAGGTAGCAAAGATCTATCGGAGTAATCATGTTAGTTGTCGTTATATCCCGATTGATAAGCAGGGGATCTTAATAACTTCCTTGGAAGAAAGCAAGGCGGAGATTGCCCATATATCACCCTCCCACCACTATCCAACGGGAATAATTACACCCATCAGCAGAAGATATGAGCTCTTAGGATGGGCGTCTAAATCAAAGGACAGATATATTATTGAGGATGATTATGATAGTGAATTCCGATTGCTGGGTAAGCCGATTCCCTCTCTGCAAAGCATTGATGTAATGGAAAAGGTGATATATATCAATACCTTCAGCAAGAGTCTGGCCCCCACCATCCGAATCGGATATATGATTCTGCCCCAGCATCTGGTGGAGCAGTTTCATAAGGAATTGAGCTTTTATTCCTGTACAGTCTCTACGTTTGAGCAGTATACGCTAGCTGAATTTATAAGGGCTGGATATTTTGAAAAACATATTAATCGGATGAGAAGCTTTTACCGTATGCAAAGGGACGGACTACTGGAATGTATTAGAACCAGCCCTCTGGCGGGCTCTGTGACAATAACGGAGGAGGACTCCGGCCTGCACTTTCTGATGGAGCTAAAAACAAAGCTCACGGATGCTGCAATCATTCATAAAGCAGAGCAGGAGGGAATACGAATTGGTTGTATCTCTGGATTTTATCATAATATGGTTCCGGGCATGGAGCATATTCTGGTTATGAATTACTCGGGAATTGAAGGGGATAAGATGTGTGAGGCCATTGCAAGACTAAGCAGGTGTATAACGGCTTCTTAATTGCTTGTTGCTTAAAATTAAGTTGTCCGGAAAACTTTGACGCAGTTTGCCACAGGAATGACAAAAGTTATAGTTATAAGAATACATAAATAGTAATCTATAGATAATTGTGAAACTCATTAGCTGAAGCAACTGTATACACAACAAATATTGTTGCGAAACTAAGAAACTTTAGCTATTGTAAACACGACATATACTGTTTCGAAGCGGAAGCTAAGCCCGAAGGAAGCGTTGGAGCGTAGAAATAGTGTATGTTGTGTTTACAATTACAACAACTATATTGTTTCGTAATTGCCTATAATAGATATTAATGATAAAAGGAGATGGGAATGAAGCATTTAAGAAGAATTATTCTGTGTTTAATGATCGTAATGCTTATGGCTCATCACATAACTCCTGTGTCTGCAGCAGTAACTTCCGATAAAATAGGGGTTATGATAGGCGATAAATCAAATAATTATAAGCTGTATGATAACCTGGTGGTATTGTCCCCCTCCAAGAGCATCATGGTAAAGGTATACTCTATTAGCAAGGCGCTGGGGCTTACCTACAACTACGATAGTAATAAGAACAGGCTTACTATTAAAAACCCGGGCAATGGCAAGTATCTTGAGTTCATAATGGGGAAGAAGGATTATACCTACTACTCCTCCAGTACGGCGAAGGGGATAACGAAGACGGCAGCCGACCCGTTTTACTATGACGGCACCGGCAAATGCTATGTGATCCATATGGCCACTCTAAATGACATCGTAAATTACAATTATTATAATAAGATAAACAATATCTATTATACTAACATGGGATATACAAGCCTCATTCGCTATAGCAGGAATGAGTATAATAATGCTGATATTCCAATTACACCGGAGTTGCTAAACTACTTAAATGCAAAGACCTATTCATCTAAAGTAGAATTACTCAATGCGATCAGAATGAATATGCTGGCAAGAACAACAGAAGTAAGCTTTAAAACAACCCGGTCAGTAATGAAAAGTGTTAACATGAATATTCTAAAGGCAGTCTTAGAAATTGATGATACAACAACCTCTAAAGATGCAGATTACTTGTCCCTACTAATTGATTCTTTAAAGCAGAGTTGGTCGGTTTCTTATAAAACAGTCCGTTATTCCAATGGCACAGTGAAAATAGTGGAAAGCCCGGACGATCCAGCTACACTCAAACTTCAGATACAATATGAGAGCACGCTTTCGCAAGAACAGGAAGTAGACAGCAGGCTGGCAGCAATTTTGAAGAAATTAAATCTAAGTAAGGCTACAGACTATGAGAAGGTAAAAACAATTCATGATTATATCATCAACTTGGCAAGCTATGATATGACGTATCAAGCCTCCACGGTGTATGATATACTGGTGAACAAAACGGCTGTCTGTGAAGGTTATGCGCTGGCAGCTTATCGTCTCTTTACAGATGCAGGGCTGGAGACCCGGATCATCACCGGAACTGGAAATGGAGAGCGCCACGCCTGGAATATTGTTAAGGTGAATGGCAAGTGGTATCATATTGATCTTACCTGGGACGACCCGGTGTCGGCTTCTGGAAAGCAGATATTAAGATATACCTATTTTCTGAAAAGTGACAGAGATTTTACATTACATGAGAGGGATCAGGAATTTAAAACAAAAGAATTCTTAAGTAACTACCCAATTGCCGAGACTAGTTATGTGATGGAATAAAAAAGATAGCTATCCAGATGCTTCGTAGAAGTCAGGGATAGCTATCTTTTTTATTGTATCTTTCATACTTTGGTTTGCAGGGTGCCCCTGTCAGAAGTAAAAGAAAGAGAATGAATTCAGGCAGTTATTACTTATTCACTTAATCGGAATCTTCTGCACAAAACAGAATTTCATTCGTTCCGATACCATCACGCATGATGTTATTGTTTATGGAGCTGTGATCGGATGGAACTTCTCCGGCAGCTACCTTTACAATATAATCTTTTATTACTTTACGCTGGCTTGGATCCAGTAACAGATATTCCGTGATTATCCTGGCGTCTAAGTCATCCAGATCATAGCTCTTTGAGAGCGCACGAAGTTCGGAGGGCAGTAATGTTTTAAACATTTCACCCTCGCCATGCTTTAACCAGGCTTCATTTATATTAAATTCCTTACAAATTAATAATACCATCTGTTCCGTTAGATTACGTTGGCCGCCTTCGATCTTTGAGATGCTTGCCCCCGTAACTCCTAACCGCTTGCCAAAAGCCTCCTGGCTTAGGTTCAGCTTTGCTCGAAGTTGTTTTACCCTAGTATTCAACCCAACACACCCTTTCGATTTGATATTAACAAAATAATGAAATTTAGTCAATTATAATCCAAATACAGTGTTGACATAGGATGTAATATTATGTATAATATTGGCATAGTCAAGTAAATGTATGACATAGTTATATTGCATGTGCTATACACGATACAGTTCCCAAGTGAGGTGGCTGAATGGATCATAAGCAACAAGCTCAGGAATTATTAACAGAAATTAAGGATATGATAAGTGCATTACAAACCTTAGAGGAAGGTCAGAAAAGAGAGATTATTGCAAGAATAGAGAGATTATTGCAAGAATAGAGAAATTATTGCAGGAATAGAAATTATTGCAGGAATAGAGCGATTGCAGCAGGAATAGTGAACCTGCAGGAAGGCAATTTATCTGACCATAATATCAATGATCAATAGGGCATAAGGCAGAGAAAGTTACGTAGTTTATCCCCATTGCTATAGATTCTTATGTTTTATGTCTCATAAGCTTTTGTCTTATGCTTTATTGAGCATTGATATTAGAATTAGAGTTTCGTGTATACAGATTATGTTACCCCAAGGATAAAACCAATGCGTAAAGAATGAAAAAAAGTATAGTAATAATCTTCAAAATACGATAACAGGAGCGAAGCAACCATAAAATCCGGCTGCTTCGCTCCTGTTTAAAGTTGATTGTATCGTTATGCAAAAAAGCTACCCTTCAGGCTTTTCCGGTGAAGGTAAGGTAGAGCAGGATGACATTGGCGACGATAATGATACTGGCAATGATATAGCCAAGAATCGTAGTGGAGCGGCGGTTAACAAAGGTCCCCATATATTCTTCCTTACCAGTAATAATTAACATAGGAAGGATGGCGAAAGGAAGCATGAAGCTTAAGGTAACCTGACTTAGCACAAGTGCCTTCATGGGGTTCTGTCCTGTGAGTATAATTAGCATGGCAGGAATCATAGTTACCAGCCGGGTCACGTTATCGCTTAGCTTTAAGCCCACAAAGCCCTGCATAATGGTCTGCCCTGCCATTGTGCCTACTGCGGAGGAGGAAAGGCCAGAGGCGATTAAGGCAATGGCAAATACCGCACTGGAGGCAGCGCCAAGGAGAGGGGATAAGGACTGCTGCGCCTGTTCAATTGTTTCCACAACGAGACCATTTTTATAAAAGACGGCAGCGGACACGATAACCATAGAGGCATTTACAATGAAGGCTATATTCATGGCTATGGTAATATCAAGGCGCTCCATTTTAAAGTAATGCTTCTTTTGTTCAAGATTAAGGCCAGTATTCCTTGTCTGCACCAGTTGGGAATGCAGATAGATAACATGGGGCATAATGGTTGCACCGACCATTCCAACCATAATAAGCATAGCCTCTCTATTAGGAAGGGAGGGTACCAAGGTATGGAAGCCTACTAAAGCCCAGTCCGGCTTTGCCAGAAATAATTCAAGGCCATAGGAAATACAAATAACAGCAATAAGACAGGAGATCACAGCTTCTACAATACGCTGACCATATTTACTTAAGTATACGATTGCAAAGGTTAATATTGCAGTGATAACACCGGCAACAGGCATAGGAATATGAAAGAGCAGATAAAAGCCCAGGGTTCCGCCGATAAACTCAGCCAGATTGGTGGCCATAGCGGCGAGTTCAGCAACAATCCAGAAAAACCAATTTGTATTGCGTGAGAATACCTTGCCGCACATTTGCGGAAGATTATGTCCGGTCGCTATGCCTAGCTTAGCAGACATGGTTTGGAGAAATACCGCCATGATATTACTCCATAGGATAACCCATACCAGGGAATAGTTAAACATGGAGCCGCCGCTGATATTAGTTGCAAAGTTTCCCGGATCAACATAGGCAACACTAACAACAAAGGCTGGACCCAGGCATTTTAATAGGGAACGAAATCTATGGGAGATACGTTGATTTCTTTGGGGGGTATGAATGGCGGGGTAGGATGGGTTAGCACCAGGTATACTTGTTTGTGTATAACTTTCATCCAGCATGAAAACACCTCTTTTACTGATTGCAATTTGATTGTTTGATAATGAATTAGCTAAGGCTAAAAATATTTACCTAAACTACATTATGTGCAATCGAATAAAAGGGTTACTTGTCATATGTAATATTATAGGAAAAAATGTGTGTGCGCCAAGCATCGCGTGCCAAGGCATAAAATACAGTCCTTTTATGAGAAGATAAAAGGCAACTGCTAATAATTTATGTTAATTTGAGATGGAATAAATTACATGCTCCTGTGTTCGAGCCTATATTAGGATGAAATTCCATTGGTTATAACTTATTCGTAAGACTTATTTAGGTGAAGCTCATATTGCTTGAGAATATCAGGATTCTCCTGTAGAAATTCATTGAACATATCCAGCTTATGCAGTGTGGGGATGGAGATGCTATGCTCGATTAGCTCGGTTTCTAACAGGGTATTTTCGGTAACACCAAGATTTACCAAGAACATTTCAATGATGTTATGGCGCTCCAGCAAATATTTACCTAGCACGGCTCCTGATTCTGTTAAAAAAATGATACCGTACTTCTTGTAGTCAAGTAAACCATATTGATTTAGCTTTTGAACCATTTTTGTGGCAGATGGTGCTGCTACATGAAGAAGCTCAGATAAGGTATTGATACGCATATACCCGTTGTTCAGGCTGTTGCGATAGATCATTTCCAGATAGTCCTCCATGGCGGGAGTTAGCAGTTTTTTGTTTTTCTCCAAAAGCTGATAGCCACGAACGGTATGAAAACCAGATGATTCGTCCATCTTACCACTTCCTTTTAATAAATTATTATGTTAGGTAATTGGGAAACTCATTAGCTTAATGTATTGTATACACGGCAGATACTGTTTCGAAGCGGAAGCTAAGCCCGTAGGAAGCGTTAGAGCGTAGAAATAGTATCTGCTGTGTATACAATTACAAAAAGGATAGTGTTTCTCAATTACCTAAATAATTATGTATTTATATCAATATATTCATCTGTTTTGTCCTTTCATGACAGGATACCAGAACTTCATCAGGAAAAGAAGTAAGTGTTTGCTATCCTTGGTCAGGAGTCTTTCGCGAAATTCCAGGCAAAACCATGGTTTACGAAAGGAAAGGCATGTGCTATGATATCAAGTGGTAATTTTAACTGTAGAAAAAAGCAATTATGAAGAATTATATTTTTGGAAGAGTGGCCTTAATTTGGGGCTTTACAAATACTTAACCGCAGAAAGTACAGGAATTGAGGTAAGAAATATGAGCGCAAGAAAAATCAACATCATCATTGCCTTGATGGTGGCAATGTTTTTGGGAGCAATTGAGGGGACAGTGGTAACGACTGCCATACCGACAATTGTAAAAGAATTGAATGGGCTGGAGGTAATCAGCTTTACCTTTTCCATATATTTGTTAACTTCGGCAATTTCTACGCCTCTCTATGGCAAGCTGTCAGATTTATATGGTCGTAAGAATTTGTTATGTATAGGAATCATAATATTTCTGCTTGGAAGCTTTTTGTGCGGAATCTCACAGAGTATGATGATGCTGATTATTTTCAGAGGGATTCAGGGATTGGGTGCGGGTGCAATCTTTACCATTACCTTTACAATCGTAGGAGATGAATTTACGCTGGAAGAGCGGCCAAAGGTTCAGGGGATGATAGGTACGGTCTGGGGAATTGCCAGTTTGGTCGGACCATTCCTGGGCGGAGCGCTCATCGATCTCTTGTCCTGGCATTGGATCTTCTTTATCAATATACCCTTTGGACTATTATCCATTCTTTTAATTCAGAAGAACCTACAGGAAAGTTACGAAAAGAAAAAGCATTCCATTGACTATGCGGGAATCCTCACGCTGTCAGCTGCCATGCTGGTGTTCTTAAGTATCTTTCTGCTATCCGAACGTATCACAAGGAACCATAATGTTTATACCGTGGTTTGCACTATTATTACGGTGATACTGCTGCTTTTGTTCTACCGGATAGAGAGAAAGGCAGAGGAGCCCATCATTCCTTTTTCGATCTTTACAAAATCCAGTACGATGGTGAATATCATCAGCTTTTTTACCTCTGCTATCTTGATCGGGGAGAATGTATACCTGCCAATCTATTTGCAAAGTGTTCTCGGTCATAATGCAACCATTGCTGGTCTTGCTCTGGTATCTATGTCCTTTGCGTGGCTGGGAGCCTCAGTTGTACTGGGAAATCGTATCGCAAAGCTGGGGGGAAAGAGGGTTATCATAATATCCACCAGTATTATTCTACTCGGAACCGCACTACTGCCCACCCTGGGGACGAATTCCTCCCTTCTTCTGGTAGTCATCTATGTCTTGATTGCAGGAATTGGCTTTGGCGGATTATTTACCACCTTGACAATTCTGGTTCAGGAATCCGTTGACTATACGAAGAGAGGAGCTGCCACTGCAACAAATTCACTGATTCGAACCCTGGGACAGACCATTGGTGTAAGTGTGTTTGGCAGTGTGTTTAATTTATTCATTGTCCGTTACTTTACCGGAATCGGAGTGTCCGGTGTCAATCCGAGTAATTTGTATGGATCGGCAGCGCAGGACGTGTCGGTCAGCGGTGAGCATATTGTTCTGTCGCTGAACAGCTCTTTGCATGTGCTCTTTCTAGTTCTGATTGGTATTACGGTATTGTCGCTGGTTCTGGCGCTCCTGATGCCTGATACGAAAGTTGAATCGGGAGCCGTTCAATCATAAGGTAAGTAGAATGCATTATTTTTGTGGGTGCTATTTCAAGAATTTACGAAAGGCAAACGTAAAAGAATTTGATAGAATTTGTAAAAAGGTTGATAGGACGGCTTTGCGAATTATTTGGAGATTTGTTTATCCATAGCGTTCCAGATTGATTTGTATAGAGCTGTTCTGCGCAAAAAAGCTTTCTTAAAGAAGGAATCTATAGATATTCCCCAGGTTTATGCCTATCGTTACGATCATTAAGGCGATAAACAATCTCTGGCCGTTCTGCGCCGATAATCTCTGTTGAAGCCGACTTCCAAGCATACCTCCCAACAATCCGCTAAGCACCATGATAATAATTGCCATAACTTCAAATGCAGGAAGAGTATTGGTTACAATAGTACTAATCAAACTGGCTAACTGTGAGAACATAATGATATATAAGGAGTTAGCGGCAGCTTTTTTATGATCAATGGAAAAGCAGTATTCCAGTAATACCAGATTAATCGGACCTCCACCGATTCCTAAAAAGGAGGAGAGCAGACCTAAAAGGATACCAACCAGAGAAATAAGAGGCTTATTATGAAGATGATGGGTTCTTATTTTTTTTGAATTCATCGTATAAACCAATGTTCCTAAAGTGATTAGCAGAAGGACAAAGGCTTGGAGTGCGCCTACTTTATTATTGTCCGGGAGTAATACATAGGCATATTGGAAAAGATATTTTCCAAGAATACCTCCGAGGGCAGCTCCGATTGCTAGGGGTGTACTTAGCTGGAAGCTGATGGAGTGACGTTCCTGCTTAAAATTTTGAATTACTGATATAGTGGACATTGCTAAGACAGTACAGCCGGATAGAAAACTAATGGAGCTAACGCTTAAAAGTCCCATTGTATCCAAAACAGGTTTAATGATAACGCCTCCGCCGATGCCGCAGATTGCACCAACAACAGAAGCTAAAAAACTTACGATAAAAAAAAGAAAATACATAATTCCTCTCCCATAGACATTTAATATCATATACGCACCTGACATAATTTCTTGCAGGTACTTATATCAAATTATAGTTTGCAACCTATGCATAAATCAATTACTATGTTATTATGTAATTCATAATGAAAAACATATGGATTATGAAAAGCAGGCTGGAACAAAAATAAGGAAGGTAATGACGATGACGTTAAAGCATATGCGGATTTTTAAAGAGGTGTGTGTCCAGGAAAGTATTACAAGAGCGGCAGAGCAGCTTAATATGTCTCAACCGGCGGTGAGTGTAGTCATACGGGAGCTGGAAGATCACTATCAGGTAAAATTGTTCGAACGGTTAAATCGTCGATTGTATATAACAGATGCAGGGAAAGTATTATTGCAATATGCGGATAATATAATCCAGCAATTTGAAGAAGTAGAAAATTCAATTCGAAGTTCCAAGTATATTAGTAGCTTACGGGTTGGAGCGAATATATCCCTGGGCTTAAACCTGCTGCCTCAGATTCTTGAGGAATACAGCCAGAGATATCCCAAGATAATCACTACCTCCATTATAAACAATTCTGACTATATCGAAAAAAAGCTATTACAAAATGAGATAGATTTGGCCATAGTAGATCATAGATCCGCTTCCAGTCAGTTTAAGGAGGAGTATCTTATGGAGGATAAGATGGTAGCTGCCTGTAGCAAAAAATATGCGGAGCAGCTGAATAGGAATATTACCTTAGAGAGATTATCGAAAGAAAAGCTGCTGCTTCGGGAAAAAGGAAGTGGATTACGAAGTGCAGTGGATGCTGCCTTTGATTTATGCGGCTTAGTACCAAATATCGTAATGGAAAGTATAAGCACAAATGCCTTATTACAGGCAGCGGTACACAATTTGGGCATCCTTATCATTCCAGAGCGGAGCCTGGTGCTTAGTGTGTATCAGGAGGATCTTGTTAAAATAGAGATTTCAGATGTGGACTTAAAGAGAAAATACTTTGCAATTTATAATCGTAATAAGTATATTACTCCTAATATGACAAACTTTATTGGATTGACAAAGGAGTTTCTTAAGGAGCTGTCCTAGAATTCAGAACCGATCCGGGCATTGCGGCAGTTCTATTCTATAGAGGCTTCCTCTAAGATTACCTTAACAGGGTTTCCGATCCTTATTTCAGCCTCACCGACAATTGCGTCATAGGCAAGAATGGTAACTCCCTTCTTGTGAGCTAGTCTAAGCGCTTTTGCAAAGGAAGGATCCCGGAGTGTATTCGGGGTAAAGTGGGTCACGCCCTTTAATTGTATCAGAAAGAAGAGGTAGCCCTCATAGCCTTCCTCCACAGCTTTTATCATCTCATGGATATGCTTTCTGCCCCTTTCGGTAGGGGCATCCGGGAACAGAGCAGTTCCTTCTGCCTCAAGGGTAACACCCTTGACTTCAATAAACCCTTTTCGCTGGCCGCTTTCAAAGTAAAGATCAAATCTCGAGTTGCCGTAGGTGACTTCTCGTAAGAGCTTCGTAACCGGTTGAAATTCCTCCAGCAGATTGCTCTTCATTGTTTCATAAACTACACTATTAGGAACCTGTGAATCAATATTAATTAATACATTGCCTTTATAGGCAGCAATTAAGGAGTACTTTGTTTTACGATTGGGATTGCCTGCAGCTTCGAGGATTACACGGGCACCCTCCTGCAAGATTTCTTTGCAACGGCCGGTATTTTTTACATGAACGACTTCCTCCCTGCCATCTACCAATACATGAGCCAGAAATCGGTTGGGACGGCTGAGAAAGACAGCTGATATTATGGATGTATAGTTCATGGATATCGTCCTCCTAAAATTTTTATCAATATTTTGACCGACTAATCTGAGATCAGGAACCATATAGGGCTGTGGTAGCAGGTATTGCTGCGGTCTTGATTTTGCTCTGGCGGGGAAGGTCAATAGAGACAGGGTTCGTTAGCCTGCCAAAATTAGACGATGCAAGCAGAGATAAATTACATTAACAAGCTTTCTCTTAGTTTACCAGACGTGAAGTAACTGTGCAATTTATAATTTAATATGTAGATTGGAGAAGAAGGAGCAGACCTTTGATATCACTTGACGAAGTTATGATAAAGATCATGAAATAGTTACAAGTAATTAGTTTTATATTACAGCTTAATTCATATGAATATAGAGAAGCCCTGTCAGGTGATCATTTCATGAAGAGACATAATAATATCGTTATTATTATATTTATTATACTACTCCTATTCCTTTTTTTCTATCAGGAAGGATACAAAGACCGGAGGTATCCGTTGTTTCATAAGTCAGATAATATAACTATTGCAATTGATCCCGGGCATGGCAGCTTTGATCCCGGCAAAATTGGGATTAATAAGGCGAAGGAAAAAGATATTAATTTAAGCATAGCCTATAAATTGAAGGCACTTTTAGAGAAAAATAATATCCAGGTAGTCATGACCAGAACGGATGATAACTGTTTATGTGAAAAGTCCGATCCGGATAAAAAGCATACAGACATGAGAAAACGAATCTCAATCATTAATTCCAGCGATGCACTGTTTGCAGTCAGTATACATCAAAATAGCTTCACCCAGGAATCCTCACGAGGAGCCCAGGTCTTCTATTACCATAATTCTGCCCAGGGACAAATTCTTGCAGAAACAATACAGGAAAGTATGAAAGCCTACCTGGCGGATGGTAACCATCGCTTGGCAAAAGCAGATAACTCCTACTATATGTTAAAGAATACAAAATGTCCGCTAGTGATTGTTGAGTGCGGTTTTCTATCCAATTGGAAGGAGGCTGAGCTTTTAACCAAAGACAGTTACCAGGATAAGATTGCCTGGGCAATTCACCTGGGGATCATAGAATATCTAAATAACAGTAGTACAGATAACAGTGTACCATTAGCCGGCAATTAACCGGGAGGGAACCGATACTCATTTAATATAAGAGGGATATAAAATATAGGATTTGATCTTAAAAATATAGAACTGATAGTATAAAAAAAGATACCCCCCATACGAGCTTGTATTACGGTGGATGAACCCGATACTGCTTCTGCCAATAAAGTGCTTTATTATGAAAAAGTACTGGACAGCCCATGGAAGAATATGTAATATAAAGAAGAAAGAGTATGAAATAAATTGTGATGTAAAGTGTGAAGATAAATTCTAAGGTGCCAAATTACGCCGCCTAAGAATTTCTATGCTTCACACTTGGAAGAACGCAAATACAGCGTTCTTCGCCCTATGTTTGCGCTGCCTATGGCAGCATGTCGGGAAGTGTGATATAAATGAGGACTTAGATGAGGATGTAAACTAAGATTAAAACCGCGATTAGAGAATTGGAATGGAGGTTGTCATGCAGCTGGGTGAAGTTTGTTTAGAAACAAATGATGTGCTAAAAATGGTGGATTTTTATAAGAAGGTTTTAAATATTTCATCGGATTGTGATGACGAGGTGCATCAATTTCTTATTACAGAAGGTACAACGCTTAGCATCTATAACAATGGAAAGGCTAAGAATAATCAGAATGAAAATATTAGCATAGCATTTACTGTTCCTGATGTAGAGGAAGAGTATAGACGATTATCAGAGCTGGGTATTCCGATTGTCGATCCTCCAAAAGCACAGCCCTGGGGAGCGAAAAATATGCATTTTCGTGATCCGGATGGCAATCATATCTATTTTAGAACGTTGCCTGGTTGATGGCATATCCCAGTGCTATGGTAACAGGCGAAAAGGGTTGTGTGGGTATTCATTAATTAAGATACCTTGAACGTAAGAAACCCCACATATAGCGGGAGGACGGGATACTCTACCAGTGGTTTACTTTCTGGGATTCGACTTTTGGTTGGTTGTAATGGATACTCGTTACCAAGTATAGTAACAACCAGGAAGGCCAAAAGGAAAGGCCAAAAGGAAGGAGTAATTAAAGATGGATAATGAAAAGATGGCAAGATTTATTGCCGAACAGAGAAAATTGAAAAAAATGACACAAAAAGAGTTGGCAGAGCGACTGGGTATCACGGATAAGGCTGTATCAAAATGGGAAAGAGGTCTAAGCTGTCCGGATATAGCATTGCTAACGGAGCTCTCTGAAGCTTTGGGTGTAAGTGTTAGTGAATTATTAAACGGCACTAAGGATGACAGCTTAGAGGATGATTCCATTCATAATGTGGTTGAGAAGATGGTGGAAACCACACTTCAATATGCAAATAAAGTGACGAGAAACAAATCAAAAGATATCCGCTTTCTATTCATAGCAGGGATATCGATCTTATCGTTTCTTGGAATTACGATTTGTATAATTTGTGACCTTGCTATTACAGGCGGGCTGACCTGGTCCTTGTATCCGGTTAGTGCTCTGGTATATACCTGGTTAATTACGACACCTGGGATTCTATATAGCAGAAAAGGTGTTGTTATTTCACTTCTAGGTATAAGTCTTTTTACAATGCCTTTTTTGCTAGCGTTAGAAAAGATTATTGGTAGACAGGGACTGATTATGCCTCTGGCAACCCCAATCTTTATACTTTCAATGATATATTTATGGTTAGCTTACTTCCTCATTAGCAGAACAAAAGGACCTAAGTATATCAGTATAGCAGCGGCAGTTTTTGTTGGAATTCCGGTATCCGTTGGAATTAATTTTATCCTATCAAAGAGTATCGGGGAACCAATCTTAGATGTATGGGATGCACTAAATTATACAATTCTATTTATTTTGTCAGTACTGATCTACGGATACGGATATAGGAAGAATAAGCTGATCGGATGATAATGTATATGTAGTTTATTCATCCTCGCAAGAATTCAGCATGCATACTATGGGAGAAAAAATGGCGAATAAAATGAACAAAGATATCATGTTTCGAAGGGCGGAAGAGAAAGATTTGATGCCAATCCATCAGGTCTACAAAAATGCGATTGATGCCATGGAGCTTAAGGGAATCTATCAGTGGGACAGCATATATCCAAGCAAAGGTGATATTAGGAATGATATTTTAAGCAGTCAGATGTTTCTGGGAGAGGTCGATGGAAAAATAGCAGCCGCATTTACGATTAATCAGGATTATGACCCGGAGTACCAGGAGGGCAACTGGCAGTACAAAGATGCTTCCTATTTCGTTATACATAGGTTATGTGTAAACCCGGAGGTTCAGGGTTATGGAATAGGCAAGAAGACGGTACTGTTTATTGAGGACATGCTAAGTGAGAAGGGAATTGAGACAATTCGCCTGGATGCATTCTCACAAAATCCTATTTCGGTAAAAATGTATGAAGGGCTTGGATTCAAAAAAACGGGAGAAGTTCATTGGCGTAAAGGGTTATTCTATTTATACGAGAAGAAGCTAGAAAAAATAATTTAAGAGAACAATTTAAGAGAACGATTTAAGAGAATGATTTGAGAGAACGAGTGAGGGGACTATCATGAATGGGGGAGAAGCATGAATACAATAGTGGAAGAAATAAAAGCAAGATCTCTATCAGGAAATACAATCAAGATGATCGCAATTATAGCGATGATAATCGATCATGCTGGGTGGGCTTTTGTAGCTACAGATTCCTTCCTTGCAATGATTATGCATACCATTGGTAAATTAACAGGGCCAATTATGTTTTTCTTTATAGCTGAGGGAAATCATTATACCAGGAACCGCAAGAAGTATGTACAACGTCTGGCCCTGTTTGTTTTAATATCTCATATCCCATATAATCTTTTCTGCAATTATGGCAGAGAAATAACATTTTTGCCCACAAGCGTTATTTTTACATTATTATGTGGTCTGCTGGCCTTGATCATTTATGAAAGAGTTGATCATAAGCTGTTAAAATGGCCACTCATGATCGCTCTGGTAGGTATTACATGTTGGGCAGACTGGGCATTGTGGGGAGCTTTATTTATATTAGGCTTCGGTATCTTCTATGGTGACAGACAAAAGCAATGGACGGCATATCTAATCCTTAATTGTATTAAGGTAGCACTCCTCTTCTATAATGTTGGTTGGAATTATTACCGGCTTGTTCCGGTGGTGCTCAGCCCTCTTTTGGTAATTGCGATACTTAGTCTGTATCATGGTAAAAAAGGAGGAAATCAGTATACACGTTGGGCATTTTATATCATCTATCCGTTACAGTTTATACTGATTGGTGGCGTATGGCTCCTGCTGCATATGTAATTGAGCCAAGGGGAGAGGTTTACTAAGAAATAAAGGTGAGGGGGCCTCAGTGGAGTTAGAACTTAGTAGCACACTAGTCTTAAGAATTACGGAAAGCGTGGTGGAGGAAGAGATAAGTATGAATAAAGAGCCATTATCAACTGAGGAATTATTTCATAAATTATCAAAAAGCAAGCATATTGATGAATTTCTACAGCAGCATGAGGAAGATATCACGAATATCGATTTGCAAACATACCTGTATTATCTTCTGCAAAAAACAGGCTATACAATTCCACTGATGATTGAAAAGGCCAGCATCAGCAGATCTCTTGCCTATCAGATTTTTGGAGGAAAGCGAACCCCGAATCGGAACCTGCTCATTCGAATGGCTATTATTATGAAACTGTCCTTGGAGGAGACACAACGACTACTGCGAATTGCTCAGAAGGGAGAGCTGTATCCCAAAATTCAAAGAGATGCAGCCATCATTTTTTGCATTCAGAATAAATATAACCTGATTGATACCAATGAGCTCTTGGAGAATCTAGGTGAAGCAATTCTATTAAGGGAAGAATAATAAAAGATTTTAAAATAAAAGTAGAAGTACACAATTTGCAGACCAAATGAAACTCTCAGCTTGCTATACTTTTCCTGTAATTGCTAGGCTGATTCCCGGTACGAAAGGCACTCGAAAGATGAGCAGATGCCGTAAGGGGAATTAACAGCCTGATTCGACAGGAAATTTATATGGAAAGAAGGGAGTTTTTTGTATGTCATCGGACAGGAACCTAAGACATTTTTATCAGCAAATGTCAATTCTCATGATCTTAGTACTCGTGGTGTCCTTACTGATTCCAGCAAGGCCGGCTGAGGCGGCAGGAATACCGGCTTTTGCTAAGACCGCACAGGATATTTTAGTCGGTAGTACGTACTCAGTTAAGATTAAGAACAAAATCACAGGTGCTTCTTACACCTGGAAATCCAGTGAAAAAAGCGTGGCAACTGTGAATTCAAAGGGAACGGTAACCGGCAGGAAAAAAGGGAAGGCTGCCATTACCTGTACAGTAAAAAAGGGCAGGAAAAGCTATGAACTTAAGTGTCAAGTAACCGTGAGAACAGGAGCGAAGCAGCTGGTAATCAGCAATAAAACGGATTATCTGCTAATTGGCTCTACCTATAAGCTGAAGAGTACATTAAAGCCCTCAGATTCCAATGATATTACGAAGTGGAGCAGCAGTGAGCCCTCCGTATTATCCGTGGATTCTCAGGGGACGGTCAAAGCTCTGAAGGAAGGAGCCGCTACTATTACGGCTACCTCACTGGGTAAGGCTTCTGACCGTACTACGGTATATGTGGTAAAAGAAAATAGTATGACTCTTTCCAAAGCGGATATAAAAAACGGAAGGATCACTGTTACTGGCAAAAGTCTGGGCAATTTAATCATTGATAATAGCGTAGGAGATGCCAGGATTGAATTAGATCATGTGACCGTTGGGGGGACGCTGACGATGGAGTCAGGTGCAGCGTATACAGTTACCACCAATCAGTGTAATGTGAATAAAGTGGCAGCAGTAAATTCTATGGATATCAAAAGCTTTGCACAGGAGGATATCCGGGAGTCAGCAATGCCTTCCCTGATTGCAGGCAGCGGGTCGGTGATTGTAACCATAGACTCAGAATGCAGTATCAGCGTGAAGCAAAGTGGTGGAGCAACGATTCAAAGCATTAGTGTAACTACGAAAAGCGATGGCAGTATCGCCATTTCTCTGGAAGGCTTTAAGGGTAATCTGGTAATTGATTCTCAGGCTCATTCGGCTATAACAGTTGCAACGACCGAGTGTGAGATCGCATCGGCAACAGTAAAAAATGCCGGAGCAGGGCAGGCAATCACACTAACCGACACCAATGCCAATACAGAGCGTGCCTCAATCATCCAAACAGTTAGCGTCCAGGCAGGAGCGGCACTGACTGTAGATGTTAAGACCCAAGAAGTAACCGTGGAGAAGACCGCGGGCAGTGCAGGGATCATTGTATCGCAGCCTGTGGCCAGATTGAACAATGAAAGCAATGGAACCTCGCTAGCGATTCACAGTGAGGTCGGCCAGATAGCTTCAACTGGAAGTCAATCCACCATAGAACTGGGCTCAAAGGCTTCTGTAGCCAGTCTGTCGGTTGCCGGCAGCGATACCAGCGTAGAGCTAAAAAAAGGTGCACAGGTAGCAATTGTGGCCTCCACCGCAGACAAAACCTCAGTCAAGGTTGAGGAAGGCTCAAAGATCCAGAAACTAGAGAGCTACGGTAATCGCTCTGCGGTGGAAGGAAGCGGAACGGTAGCGGAAGCAGTAATCGCCGGAAGTAATACGAGTATTAATACGACGGGAACCAGTGTAAAAGTGGCGACAGGAACCAGCAACGTATCAGTAAATGGAACCGAGGTAAAAGAAGCGGATAAAGTAGCGATAGCAACCCCTACGCCACTGCCTGCGGCGACACCGAAACCAACGTCTGGAGGCGATCCAACCACAGCACCAAAGCCATCGGGGGCAGCAACACCTATCGTTAGTCCTAAGGCAACAGCGACACCGATACCTACAGTGACAAAAGCACCAACAGGGACTCCAGTGCCGACTTCATCGCCCGGATCAGGAGGCTCGGGTGTGCCAGGAGGTTCAGGCGGGTCAGGAACTCCAAATATCCCTGTAGCAACAGTAACGCCAGTACCAACGGCAACCCTCGCACCAACGGCGACTCCAGTGCCAACGGCAACCCTCGCACCAACGGCGACTCCAGTGCCAACAGCAACCCCGGTACCAACGGCGACCCCGGCACCAACGGCGACCCCAGCACCAACAGCGACCCCAGCACCAACAGCGACTCCAGCACCAACAGCGACTCCAGCACCAACAGCAATTCCCACGCCAAGCGTGGAGCCAACACCGCAGCAGAGGTATGCTCTTCAACTCCCCATTATGAAGAAGCTGGTTAATGCACTTATTGATGAAAATGTATTAAAGGTATACGAAAGCCTTCAGGACATGGCGGAATTCATAGACAAATATACCGATGATACTGCCACTTTGCTTTCTGAGGAGTATGCAGATAGTTGTCTCTGGGAGCTGAAATACCAGGTATTTGCGGCAGAAGAAAATGCCTTTCAAACTTATGTTAAGAATTATTTTGATCTATACGAGGAGGACTATACCGAAGAGAGCGCCAGAATTTTAGACGCCGCCTTCTGGACTGTCCATGGACAATATATGACAGATGAAAACAACTTTTTCGTATGGAAGTATGCACATACCGAGGAATACAAAGGATTGTTAGATAACCTATTGAAGGTGATGCCAGAGCTGACACTCCACGAGATAACGGATGAGGAGGGAAGAAAGCACCTGGATTATGTTACTTATCATATTGATTCTGAGGGCAGAGCAGCATTTATGGATGCTCTAGAGAACCTTGTAGCAAAGGTGGATCTAGAGCAGTTTGATATGACAGGATTGAAAATTAATCCAGATTATGAGGATGCCTTGTTAAATAATATGGCTTATAATATGGCAAATTATGATCGTAATCAGGAAGGCTTCCCCAATTACCTGAATGAATATTTTAGGCATGGCTCAGCAATGACAGAAGCTCAATTAAAGCTAGTAATTAATCAAAGTGTAGGGAATATATTATGGTCATCCTATTATATGCAGCACTATTATGAGAGTTATCGCAATGTCATTGATGAGATCATAGCTTCGGTAAAGGCAGAAGAGGCAGATAAGCTCTATAATAGCTTGATCCATCTATATGAACTGCGTCTAAGTGATAGAGGTACCGCAGATGAATGGAGCAGCTTAGCCCAGCCGGTTGACAAAGCTGGCATAGCCCTGATTGATAAGGAGCAGTGCCTGGATTTACTTCAGAGTATGTTGAACCACCGGGAAGGCGTGGAGGATACTCAGTTGTACCGGTATAATAATCGGATTGAGATTTCCGGCAATCAAATAGAAGACATTACATATGAGCTTGCGAGAGCCGTAAGATATAGCCAGCTGGAAGGCTTAAGCTATGCAGCTACCAAGGGGATGGTAATAGATCTGATGAAGGCGGTAGAGGAAAATAATGTTCAGAATACCTATACAGCCTTAACAGCAATCGCAGATTATATGACTGCAAATGTGAAGCAGGAGGACTTTACCTTTTCTACACGTGAGGCTAACTATGCCGGAGCCTTTTTAATTGTCTTAAGATATCAAATGCTCTCCTCCGATTCCGAAGCCTGGCTTCATAAATTCTATGAAATGATCCGTGATGGTGAGTCGGATGATTTATATCGGATTGCCGAGGCGCAATACCGGGCACTTTGGGACATTGCTTCCTGGTTGAATACGAAGGATGCGGATGCTTCTTCGACTTTAGAGAGGGAATATCAGACTTATGCGAAATACGAGCCGTTAAACAATGACCTACTGATACTGGTGAACTCAGAAAAGACGTTATCAGAAAAGAGTAAAGCGTTGGAGGATATTGTAACTCGATTTGCTTCGGATACTGAGCTGATAGAACGCCAGCTAGGCGATCTTCCTGGAGTATCTCAGTTGATTTGGAGTGAACAGAATCTGGAGCAATATATTGATTTGCTTCATCAGATGCTGGAGGATTCAACCATAGATAGCGATGGTGACAATTCTTGGTCTCGGTATGGTCTATATGATTGGGGTCAAATGATCCGACATAATGAAACCATAGATTACGGCAGGGTGGAACGAGCCAGTGCTGAGGTGATTCGCGCAGTGATACAGGTTGAGAAGCTAAATAGTATGAACCGATTATATGAGGCTTTGATTAAGGAAAGGCCTGCACAAGTTTATCAGGAGCTTAGCATTTTAAATCAGTATTGGACAGAAGTACTACAAAGTCCGGATAGTATCTTCCAAGAGGAAGAATATGCAGATAGTTATCTGTATTATCTAAGGGAAGATATGTTTCAGAACGATACTCAGATGAACTACTTCTATCAACGGTATATGGCCGAAGAGACTACGAGGTATCAGCTAGAGCTTGAGGGTGCTGTGAATTCAGCATATGACTGGGTATGGGGAAAGATTTGCCTTCCAAGTAAATGGATTGTAGATCAGGCCGAGGACGCAAAAAAGAACGGGGTATTTTTAAAGCAAATTCTTGATGCAGCGGCTTCTAAGGATAAAGCAGGTATGACAGTGAAGCTGAACATGCTTTTGGCTGAGACTGATTTTACAGTCTATGGTATAGAGCCCTTTGTAATTCAGGAGAAGTATGAGGAGGAAATCCTGGCGGAGCTGAATTATCGAAGCGAACAAGGCGAGGTTTTTGAAGATGGATATCCAAATTGGATAAAAAAATATGAAACAGCGCTTAGCAATGAGACTCTAACTGACAGTGAACGGCTATTAGTGACCTCACGTACACTAAGTGATCTTCTGTATATCATACAGGATCTTCAAAGCTATAATGATTACTATATTAACAGATATCAGGAAACAGTGGATGCGATCATAGTGGGTGCAAAGGAAAATGCTCCGACAGAGGTACTAAATGCCCTTGCACAGCTCTATGCTGATAAAAAGACCGATGAAAAGGGCAATTCTGAGATGTGGGCAGGTTACTTACAGCCGGTGGATGAGGCAGGAAATCCCTTGATCGACATAGCTTACTGCACAAGTTATATTAGGGATCAGCTGCAACCTGAATCCGAATCAATGCTTTATCAATATTCACAGCGTTCAGGAGATCAGCTTGTAGCGACTGATCTGGGGCAGGCGATTCATGATATTAAGTGCATCGTAGATGAAAGCCAGTGGAGTAATACCGAGTTAAAAAGGTCGATTGACCAGGTGGTGTATGGAGGAAGTGTCAGTGGTGGGGCGATTAGCGTGAGTGGTTCTGCAATTAGTGTCAGCGGTTCAGCACTCCGTGTGTTCCTTGGAGTTGCAGAGAATAATCCTACACTGATGGCGGAGTTTGACTCTGAAATAAGCTATCTATACTATGATGAGAACTGCTGTGAAGCATATGCAAATTCCATCCGGGACATGGCAATGGATTCCACCGTTTATGAAGGTGAGAATGGAGAATCATGGCAGAATCAGATCTTTCAATATCAAGCTCGGAGAAATGAATTTATATATTCGGATTTTATTTATAATACTGCTCGTGATATTCTTAGAATTATAGTAGACAAAAATAAAAATCCTATTGGATAAAAGAAACAGTAAGTAGTAAAACTTATATCATTATAAACAAGGAAAAAGAAGGAGCTGACGCATCAGTGCGGAGCTCCTTCTTTTCGCTGGTATGGCGTAAATAAAGTAAATTCCGAAGGTTTACGATGTGATCCTCTAAAAGTTAGATCTAAAAATCAACTCTTAGGTGGTCAATTCACTATCATGAAACCTTCGGAATTAATTATGGATTATAAGAGACGAAGTTACGGAATTTTCTTATATTTAAAATCTGGAGCCAGCAAGCTTTATTCGGAAGTAACCATTCGTGAAGCTCACACTTTCATTGTCATCGACAACAATCTCACCCTCCATAGTACCCGTGATATATCCGCCCTTTCCCTCTAAGCCTGTAATCTGTATAATCATTTTACTGGATCTATGACTTTGGAGATTGCTCATAAAGCCGCCACCCAGCGGAAAACCAAAAGAATATTCATCACCGCTTACATTGGTGTAATTAATATGCATCGGATAGGAAAAGAAAGCATTGGTATCCGCACTATCAATGATTAACGTATCCCCTTCCTCCACCTCACTTGGAAAACCAAAGACAAACGTAAAGGAATTTTTGTTTGAATACTTATCGCTTTTGAAGGTAAGATAACTGGTTAGACTGCTCATTTCACCGCATTTATAACTCATGTTTTTCCCATTTACTTCTATATTCAAATAATTTTCCTTTGATGCAGCCGCTTTATCTTCTGGTTCCAGTTTCTCTTTTGTAGTAGAAGGAGCCTTTGACTCTTTGTTGGCACTGCTACTTTGTTCGGTTTGCCCTGTGCTTTCCGAATCATCCCTAGGAAGCACTTTTTCTGTAAGCTCCTCTGCATCACCCTTATTAAAGTCCTTGGAATTTTGTGCATTTGATAGTAAGAGAGCCAATTGCTTTCTGGTGATCGATTTTTTAGGATAGAGATAAACGCCCTTTCCACTATCATATAAATCGATTAATTCATTCGTAACACCTATGGCTACGGCATTTTTTAATGCAGGTGTAATTTTGTCTGAATCCTCCAGAAGTTCAAAAATATCCACCTCAGATTCTACTCCGCTGGCGACAGCATCTTCCGTATCATAGCCTAGAATCTTAACAATTGCCACCAGAGCATCCTCGCGAGTCAGATAATTATCCGGCTTAAAATAATTTCCATTCCTTGTTTTATAATAAGTAACATAATTCTTTTGCAATTCAATATATTTTCCGAATTTATCTTTGATATCAACATCTTGAAACGATATTTTTCGTACCTTGGCGGCTTCCTTCATTTGACTATTGAATTTCGTTAGAATCATGGTGAATTCAGCTCTGGTGATATTCTTATCAGGGTAAAACCTGCCTAGCGTCAAGCTCATCCACCCTTGATTTAATACATCCTGTATACTCTGATAAGATGCATCATATTCATCCATGTCTTTGATCGAGTATTCCTTTGCCTGTACTGTTAGAGTGTTAAAAGGGACTACCGTAAATAACAAGGCAAGGACAATAAAAAATACAAGTAATTTATGTTTCATCAAGATCACCCTCCGTATTATAATTAGATTGGAATGCAGTTGTGTTACAATCTATATCATAACAAATAGGAAGCACTCGTTGGTCTGCAAAATGTGTACTTCTTTTTTCTATCAATCCAAGAGTACATTAATAACGATATTCAAGGTCATGAAAGCGACGAAAGCAAGGAAAGTCATATTGTTAATTCAGGAAAAAAGATGTATAATATTTGAAAATCAGTGATGAGAGCAATGTCTTCGCAATCATTATCCAAAAAGGAAACAGCAAAACCAAACGAGGTTAAATAGACAATGGGTGCATTAGTTGACTTCCTAAGAGAATACCAGAATAGTACTAAAATCGAGATAAATTTACCGGAGGACATTGGAAGACGGTATACGGTGGATGCCTGTTTAAAATCTACGGAGGGAAAGCAGGTCTATTTGGTTCGTCGAAACAAGGACGGGAAGAAATGCATTTTGAAGTTTCTTGCCAGTACATCAAAGGAGAATACAGAGGAGGAATATCTGCTGTCTCAGCAATTGCATCATCCCGGACTTGTAGCAGCCATGGAATATGTGAAGGATAGTCAGGGCAGCTATCTGATTCGGGAGTATATAGACGGCTGTACAGTGGCGGAGCTGGTGGAGATGACAACCCAGGGACGCTTAACAGACCGGGAGACTGTGACGATTGCAATTCAGCTCTGCGAAGTTCTTCAGTATCTGCATTCCCAGAAGCCACCGATTATTCACCGCGATATTAAACCGGAGAATATAATTGTGACAAAGAACGGAACCTGTAAATTAATTGATTTTGGTATATCGAGAAGATTTCGCAATGAGCAGGAAAGAGATACGGTATTCTTGGGGACTACAGCAACGGCTCCCCCTGAGCAATATGGTTTTAAGCAGACAGATGCCCGGTCAGATATCTATTCCATGGGTATGTTGATGTGCTATATGGTCACGGGAAGCTATGAGCTTACCGAGCTGAAGCAATATGCCATGCCGGGCTATCTAAGACACTGTATTATAAAGTGCACCCAGTTCTCACCTGGGGATCGGTATTCCTCGGCAAAGCAGCTGAAAGTACACTTAAAGAAATACGAGCTTTTACATACTAAGATAAGAATCGATAAGGTATTACGTCTGGGAATGCTAATGCTTATTACGGCTTTAGGCTCCGCATTTCTAACGTGGAATTTAATGTCTCAGAAGCTTATGAGACAAGACTCTAATAATGGACAGAACGCTTCTTTTGAGCTAATCTCTGCCGATAAGCAAACAATGGCAGCAAATTCATCAAATCCAGCATACACAAATTCAACCGATAAAGCAGTAACTGACCTAACGCCAGGAGCAGAGCAATCCCTGGCAGACCCCCAGGCAGCTTCACAGCAGATAGCAATACCCAAAGATGAAACGGGATATACAGATGAAACACCCTATCACTTTATCTCTTCACTCATTGAGGCAGCGGCTCGTGAGCAGCTTGGCAAAAGTGATACGGATATTATTTATTATGGAGATTTAAAACGTATCACCGAGCTTTATCTTTGTGGCAAACAAAGCTACCGGAATTGGGATGATCATTTTGTATATGGTAAAAACCAATACATGAGAGGAGAAGAATACGCGGATGATACACTGTATAGCACAAGAGGAGAGATTAGCTCACTGAATGATATCGGTCATATGAAGAATCTTCAGCTTCTCGCTCTTTACAATCAAAATATCTCAGATCTGACGCCTCTTAAAAATCTTGAATTTCTCACTGATCTGGGACTCGGAAATAACAGCATACGTGATGTCTCTGCACTGGAAGGCTTAATACACCTGAAAAGACTGGATCTGTCAGGAAATTTAATAACCGACCAAGAACTGGAGCTGATTGCAAAAATACCGTATCTGGAAAGTCTGGATCTTGGAGACACCAAAGTAACCAGTTTGAAGAAGATAGAAGAACTTCCATTAATCTACCTCTCTGTCTATGGGGACAGGATGGAAGCTTTTGAGGGGCTCGAGAAGATGACCAGTCTGGAGCATCTGATTTCCAATGGAGTCAATCAGGGAATTAATTTGGAGGGGATGAAAAAAATTGCTGGTCTTTCCAGCCTGAGGGAGTTGAATATTATGGGCAGCGATGATTTTGATGTATCGCTGTTGTCAGAGCTTACTAATCTACGGATACTGGATCTATGCAGCTGTAACGTTAGGAGTCTGGAAGGTTTGGAGCTTCTGAATTTGGAGGAACTTCGGGCAGATGGAATATCCCAGCTTAGTCTTACGGGAATTGAAAAGAATGTGAGACTTTCGAGATTATCCCTTCGCGACTCCGGCGTACTTGATTTCACTCCCCTTAAGAAGCTGGAATATCTGCAATATTTTAACGGTAACAGCCAGCAGGCGGAGCGGATTAAGAATCAGTTGGGTGATGTGAGCTTCAAAGTAAATGTGCAGACCTACTATTGATAAAGAGAGAACTAAGTAACATTGAAAAAATGAACTGTGAAACGAAAAAGCTGCCGATAATAGTAATTCGTAAATAGAATAATAGCAAGTATGAACTGGCGAGTGAGAAACGAATAAATTTAGCAAAAAATAGTGTCTCACAACGAGCCAACTGTCATGGAGTGTGAAAGGAGCTGTAAGTGTGAAGCAAAAATACATTGATATAGGAATTGAGATCATTCTATTGGGGGTGGTTGAACTATTGGCAATTACAGTCTTGAACGGGGAATATCTATTTGGGTGGGCAGCGCATAACTGGAGTTACTATCTGATCCTATCTGCAATCCCAATATTGCTCACTCTTTTTAATAAAACCAAAGCTGGTATTATCATAGCCACAGGAATAACCGGTGGTATCTTTGTGGGGAACTACCTTGGCAATTATATAAAAGAGGCCAACACAAGAAAGATAATTGAGGGGATGACCGGAGAAGAATTACATAGAATATCACAGCATCCCGGATTTGTGATCTGGATGATAATACTGATAGTGTCGCTTCTGATTGGCTCTGTGGTACAGATGATTATTACAAAAGGCCGAAGGAAAGTGTTTAGGTAAGCGCAGGAAAGGAGGAATATCCTGTGATTGTGAGCTTCTGTAAAATGCAGATTTGGAGGGTAATATGGGTAAAGTTAAAGGGATTACAATGATACTAAATTCTGTTTTATTGATATGGTTTTTCCTGGATATGATAGGAGTGTCCTTTGGGGAAAAGCAGTTGGTAACAAGATCCTATCAAGAGGACGGGATATATTTTATCATCTTTGCGCTGGCACTTCTGTCCTTTTTGCTCAAGGATACGATCGGAAAATATGTATTATTTATCTGGCTTTGCCTTTGGTTCGTGACTCAATTTTACTCTCATTGGTATTTTACTTTATTCGGGCC
>JAEWMZ010000413.1 GCA_023392995.1 Bacillota bacterium | reverse complement strand
GATAGCTGGATTTACTGTACCGGTATTTGTATTGATAACGATTGGCTCAAGTAATTTAATTTCTTCTTTGGTAGCAAAGTAGCAGCCGGCCTTCTTCATTAATTCAACTACTTCATTATATACAGGTGCTTCTATGATAGCAGCCTGTTCAGAAGCACAAATCATACCGTTGTCAAAGGATTTTGACATAACAAGATCATTTACGGCACGCTTTAAATTTGCAGTCTTTTCAATAAAGCAGGGAACATTACCAGGGCCAACACCAAGAGCAGGCTTTCCACAGGAATATGCCTGTTTTACCATACCGGAACCACCGGTAGCAAGGATCATAGAAACATCCGGATGATTCATTAATTCTCTTGTGGCATCAATGGAAGGATACTCAATCCATTGAATACAATTCTTAGGTGCACCGGCTTTTACAGCTGCATCTAACAGAATTTTAGCAGCTTCTCTAGAGCAGCTTTGCGCACTTGGATGAAAACCGAAGATAATAGGGTTTCTGGTTTTAATACAGGTGATGCTTTTGAACATTGTAGTAGAAGTAGGGTTTGTTACTGGAGTAACACCTGCTACGATACCTACCGGCTCGGCAACTATCATATAATCTTCTTCTTCATTATCTTCAATGATACCAACAGTTTTCTGAGCTTTTACAGAGTGCCAGATATATTCGGTAGCAAATATATTTTTTGTAATCTTATCTTCGTAAATACCGCGGCCAGTTTCTTCAACTGCCATTTTAGCAAGTAACTGCTGCTTTGCAAGTCCGGCTAAGGCCATCTCATGAACAATATTATCAATGGTTTCTTGATCTAATAATAAAAACTCGTTTAATGCAACAGTTGCATTTTTAACTAGTTGATCTACATGCTCTTTCGGGGTTGGTTGCTGTATTTCTTTTGACATATAAGTTCCTCCTCAAATTGTTAAAAGTTTAACACAATCGTTATGCTAAGAATATAACAGAAAAAAAATAGTTTGTAAATAGCTATTGTTAAAAAAATAACAATCAAAAAAAACCGACAAATTAATCAAAATTATATAGATTATACAATGACAGTAGTTATATGTGAGCGACCTCGTAATTATGCATAAAATCCTAGGGATAAAGAATCAAAATATTGTATTTTTATATAAGGTACTTTTGTGGTATAGTTATAGTAAGAATATAAACATTATTTAAAATTACTTAACCATAGAAAGGATATAGTGATTTACTTAAAAGCATAATTTACAGCAGATATGAAATGCCCTCACGTTCATTGGATTATGAGAGTGAATAAGTAAATTTCATAAATCACAGCAGGTATGGAATGCTTTCATGTCTACAGTTGGAGCGTGTCAATAGAACAACTGTGATCCTTTTATTTTGTGATACAGGGGTCTTTCCTGGTCTCCTTTATCAAATACAGAAAGGCTAATTTCGATAATGAAAATATACCGCACAAAAGCAGACCATTTATATTAGGAGTTAGATATTACTTCTGATAGCTCATCATATGGGTTTGAAATGTACTTGGAAAGGATATATGTATGAGAATTATCTCATTAGATACAGTGAAAGGAAATGAATTGCTTGCAAGAGATATTATCAGCAGTAGCGATTTAGTATTAATGACAGCGGGAACCGTTGTTAAGAAAGAGTATGTTAAGCGCTTAAGGGCCTTAAACATAGAGCATATCTATGTAGAAGATGAAATTGGGAAAGGCGTAGATTTGGATAGCAGCCTGGAATTGCAGATTCAGGAGCAATGCCATGAAGCAGTTCGTAACATATTATTAACTTACTCTTATCAAAATGAAGCAGAGTTGGAAGAAATTAAAACGGTTGCTGATGAGATAATTAAGAATATTATGGATGAGCCGGAGGTTATCTACACCTTATCAAGTATACGTGATAAAAGCGATAGTACCTATTCTCACTCTATTAATGTATGTGCAATGTCTGTAATTCTAGCCTTTAAACTTAAACTGCCGAAGCCTCGTATTAAGGATATAGCAGTAGGTTGTCTCCTTCATGATATTGGTTTTACTTCTATCACAATTGACTATTATGATTTAAATATTGATACCTGCTCTGAGAAGGAGCTGAAAGAAATCAGGAAACATATTATATATGGATATACTGCAGTTGAGAAAAAGGAGTGGCTCTCTCAGGTATCAAAGGACATTATATTAAGCCATCACGAACGAATGGATGGCTCTGGATATCCTTTTCATATTAAAGAGGACCGAATTAAGATTGGGAGTCGTATTGCTGCTGTTTGCGATGAATTTGACAGCAAGGTCTATGGCAATCTTACAAAAAAAATGAAGGTTCATGATGCAATCGATTACATAGTAAGTCAGGCAGGAGTACTGTTTGATTTTTCTGTGGTTAAGGCTTTTGTGGACTCTGTAGCCGCATATCCGACAGGCACTCTGGTGATAACGAACCAAGATGAAACAGGAATTGTCTTAAGGCAGAATCCTCAATGTCCTACCCGTCCGATCATCCGTATTATAAAGCATAGGGATGGAAACAAACCAAAGGAATGGATTGAAAAGGATTTAACAAAAGAGCTTACACTTTTTATTGTAGATACAATTATGGATTAATTGCTAGTTAATACTAGTATACAGAAAGATTCCTTTTATGGTACAATACCTAGGTAATTGCGAACAATATAGTTATTGTAATTGTATACACAGCACATACTATTTCTACGCGGGGGCGTTTCCTTTGGGCTTAGCTTCCGCTTCGAAACAGTATTTGTTGTGTATACAATAGCTTCAGTTTCTGAGTTTCGCAATTACCTATACAATACCGATAGTTAAGATAATTGTTCGGTTTCAAGCGAAGGGGTTAAGTTTGTGAGGTTCCTGTAATGGTAGCTTTAAACGATATAAAGAATATAATTAGAAAAAATAGAAGATAAATAATACTAAGGATAATAACAGAGAACCTTGACGAGCAGATGAATGGTGATAAGCTTGGCAGGGTTTTCTTATATCATATGTGATGATGTCCCAGTTTTATCTTGGATACTTGCTATTGATACTAAAATATGTTATAAATAATTATTACATGAATTGCAATTGATCCGCGTAAAATATAAAGAGTTTACCGGTTATGAATGGAAGTGAATAATATGCATAGTTATTTAAGAGCAATTGGGTTTAGTAACATTAACAATAGAATGGAATTAAATCAATTATTGGAGATAATTACGGAGAACTCCGATAAGAAACGTACTGCCCCTTTAAACAGCAAAGTAAGCTTAACTGAGATTACAATGGAGTTTGGTGAAGGCATGGGTATTACCCTTCGCGGAGAGCTTGATGAAACGGGAAAATTTCATATGGAGCATTATTTTCCCTGTCTGTATGGTCAATATATTAGTACCAGAGAAGAGGTAGGAATTAATAAGAGGGTAGACTCGGAAGCGTATACAGGAATGTGTGATGATTTTCGCCTTGGAGTTTCATTGATCTTTTATCTTCAAAACGTGATTGATTTTTTAGAGAAAAAGAATCAGAACATGCCAATGAGTACTCCTTTTCCTATTACACTTGCTGCCTTATCACTGGAAGGAAGAATTCTTCTTCCTATTGAAATGGATGAGGTTCAAGTTCGCAATATTTCCGCAGAAACAAAATATAGAAATCAGTTGATTGCTGAAGCAAAGAAAGGGAATCAGGAGGCAATTGACAGCTTAACAATTGACGATATTGATACCTATGCAATGATTTCTAGAAGAGCAAAGAAAGAGGATATATATTCAATTGTAGATACTTCCTTTATTCCCTTTGGCTCTGAATCAGATAATTATAGTGTTATTGCAACGATTACAGAATGCAATATTATTGAAAACACTATGACGAAGGAAGAGTTGTACGATATGCAGTTGGTTTGCAATGATATTACCTTCCGTTTGTGCATTAATAAGGAAGATTTAGTGGGTGAGCCTTCTGTTGGAAGAAGATTTAAAGGGAATATCTGGATGCAGGGCAGCATAGCCTTAGCTGACCAGGGCAAGGAATAGTTTATAGTATAGGAGTAATATGTTTTCCTTATTAAATGAGGTCAGATATTTAGATATTACTTTGGAATATAAATAATTTTTAGTTTAAGAATATATAAAAAGCGCTTGTACATTAGTACGGCGCTATTTTTTTGTCTGATTTTTGAGGAATATGACATATGAAAGAGAAAGAATTCTTGTCTAGGCTTGGATGCATATCGCTTAGAAATATTTTAATTGAATTTTACATAATATTTACCTATTTGTGTAGGAAGTTACATTTTAATTTTATTAAGATAAAAGGTGTAGTGTGAAATGTAGAGCATTTTACATCCTATATTGAGCGGCCCTCGGGCCGGTTGACAGTTCGCGTGAGGTGTATCACATCCTGCACCCAGCAACCTAGAGAACCAAGGTTAGTTAGGGGTAAAAGAAAAGAGGGGTTGTAATGAATGACGAAAGAAAAGAAGCATTGGATAAGATCATTGATAATAAGCAGATAAAAACAGTATTTCAACCTATTATATCCTTGACAGACGGAAGTATCCTGGGACATGAGGCGTTAAGCAGAATTACGGAGATCAGTATGATTGATAATCCGGAAATGCTATTTTCGATTGCCGGGGAGTTTTGCAGGCTTTGGGATCTGGAATTACTGTGCAGAGCTAAGGCTCTGGAGTCAG
>JAEWMZ010000385.1 GCA_023392995.1 Bacillota bacterium | reverse complement strand
CACTTTATCACGCTAAAGGTATTGCGACAACTTGAATAGTATGATATACTTTCAGAAAAATTCTATAAAATGGCTTTCAACAGAAAGAGGTGCCCTATGATTTCAGAAAAAATGACAGCATTAGTACAAAATAGCTCCATTATCAGAGCGATGTTTGAAGAAGGAAAGCGATTAGCACAGATACACGGTGCAGAGAACGTATATGATTTCAGCTTGGGAAATCCAAGTGTGGAACCACCGGAAGCAGTCAAGAAAGCCCTGCTGGATGTAATTAATGAAGAAAATTCGAATCTGGTCCATGGCTATATGAACAACTCAGGCTATGAGGATGTAAGAGCCCAGATCGCAGAACATATTAATAAAAACTATGGCACCGACTTTCTGGGGGATAATATTATCATGACCGTAGGAGCTGCCGGCGGATTAAATGTTATTTTAAAAACCTTACTCAATCCTGAAGATGAAGTCATTGTCTTTGCCCCTTTCTTTGGTGAATACCGGAACTACGTAAGTAACTTCGATGGAAAACTTGTGGTGATCCCTCCGAATACCGACAATTTCCAACCAAATCTCGGAGAGCTTGAACGGAGTATTACATTGAATACGAAAGCGGTAATTGTAAATACGCCAAATAATCCTACCGGAGTGGTATACTCAGAACAGACGGTAGAGGAACTGGCCGCTATATTAAATAAGAAACAAAAAGAGCTGGGAACATCCATCTATATGATCTCGGATGAGCCCTATCGTGAGTTGGCCTATGATGGCGTAGAGGTTCCATATCTTACGAAGTACTACGATAACACGATTGTCGGATATTCTTATAGTAAATCTCTTTCCTTGCCGGGAGAAAGAATCGGATATCTTGTGATACCAAAGGAAGTAGATGATTATTCAGAAGTGGTTCAGGCTGCGAATGTGGCAAATCGAATCCTTGGTTATGTCAATGCCCCGTCCTTAATCCAAAGAGCGGTGGCAAGATGCCTGGACTCTAAGGTTGAGCTGGAATTGTACAATCGGAACAGAGAACTTTTATATAGCCAGCTGACCGCTTATGGCTATGAATGTGTAAAACCCCAGGGAGCCTTCTATCTCTTTGTAAAAGCATTGGAAGAGGACGATAAGGCCTTTGCCAGCAGGGCTAAAAAATACAATCTCTTAATTGTACCTGGCTCCTCCTTTGGATGCCCAGGCTATTGCAGGATTGCATATTGTGTCGATTACGATATGATTGAGAGATCCCTTCCTAAATTTAGAGAACTGGCAGAGGAGTATAAATAATATGAAGCAATGGGAAAGAAATATTCGAAAGGTGGTACCCTATGTACCGGGGGAACAGCCTAGTAAAAAGGAAATGGTAAAACTGAACACGAATGAAAATCCATATCCACCGGCTCCCGGCGTAGCGCGGGTGCTGCAAAGCTTCGATGCAGACAGGCTTCGTTTATACCCGGATCCTACTGTAAAACTGCTGACAGAAGAATTAGCAGCTTATTATGGTTTAAACAAAGATCAGGTTTTTGTGGGAGTAGGTTCGGATGATGTACTGGCAATCGCTTTTTTAACCTTCTTCAATTCAAAAGCTCCGGTTCTATTTCCGGACATCACCTATTCCTTTTATCCGGTATGGTGCGATTTATATCGCATTCCTTATGAAACGCAGCCATTAGACGAGAATTTTCGTATTGTTAAGACGGATTACTATAAGGAAAATGGCGGTATAGTCATAGCCAACCCGAATGCACCTACATCAATTTATGAGGAGTTATCAGTGCTTGAAGATATTATCCTGCATAATCAGAATTCCATCGTAATTATTGATGAAGCTTACGTGGATTTTGCAGGAGCTTCAGCAATCGAATTAATAGAAAAGTATGAGAATTTGCTGGTGGTTCAGACTTTTTCCAAATCCCGTTCTATGGCAGGTATGCGAATTGGATATGCAATGGGCAATCCGGTACTGATTAAGGCGATCAATGACGTAAAGTACTCCTTTAATTCCTATACCATGAATCAGACCTCAATATTGGCAGGTGCGGAGGCGGTTAAGGATGTAAATTACTTTGAACTTTGCAAGAAGAACATAATCCAGACCAGGGAAAAAGCAATGAAGACTTTAATGGAGCTTGGATTTACCTTTCCAGAGTCCGGTGCAAATTTCATTTTTGCAACCCATAAATCGATTCCTGCGAAAGAAATATTTGAAGTTTTACGAAATAATGATATCTATGTTCGATATTTTAATCTGCCGCGTATTGATAATTACCTAAGAATTACCATTGGTACGGAGGAGGAAATGTCCAGATTATATGCGTTTTTACGCCAATATATTGAAAACCGCAGCAAATAGATAATTTGATAAATTACCCCCTATCCTTTGCTTTGAAATTGGTTTATCATGTATTTATAATAAATCTGGTACGGAGGACACGGATAAATGAAAATTCTAATCGCTGAGGATGATTTTGTCAGCAGAAAATTTATGTTGAGATTCTTGTCAAAGTATGGTGAATGTGATGTTACGGTAGATGGGGAAGAGGCAGTCGAAGCATTTTCTATGGCATTGGAATCGGGAGAAGGCTACGATTTAATATGTTTAGATATTATGATGCCCGTGGTAGACGGGTATCAGGCATTAAAAGCAATTCGTGAAATAGAAAAGGAGAAAAATATAGCTGATTCCGGTGCAGTTAAGATCATTATGACAACGGCCTTAAGTGAGGGGAAGAATGTAACGAAAGCATTTGACCTGGGGTGTACAGCATATGCGGGAAAGCCCATTGATCAAGAAAAATTTGAGAATGAATTAAGAAAGCTTGGTTTAATCCGGGAAAGTGAAAATAGTGTTAATGAATGAGAGCAGGAATGAATTATCAAAAAGAATTAGAGCATTTAATAGATCAACTGGAGAAGGAGCAAAGGCGTCCCAGGTTATTTCTTCATAGCTGTTGTGCACCTTGCAGCAGTTATGTCTTAGAATACTTGTCTGTATACTTTGATATAACCATTTTCTTCTATAATCCGAATATTCACCCCGAAGAAGAATATATTAGGAGAGTGGAGGAGCAAAAGGCGTTGATTAAGGCCATGCCCTTAAAGTCAGAAGTGCATTTTCTGCAAGGCGACTATGTTCCTTTGGAATATTATGAGGCGATAAAGGGTTTGGAGCTTGAACCGGAGGGTGGAGAACGATGTTTTGTCTGTTATGAGCTGAGATTAAGGGAAGCCGCAAGAGGTGCAGCTTTTGGAGGGTATGATTACTATACCACCACATTATCCATCAGTCCTCATAAAAACGCGGAGAAACTCAACGAAATCGGTGAACGGTTGGCTGAGGAATATCACATTCCCTATCTGCCATCCGATTTTAAAAAGAAGAATGGTTATAAGCGTTCCATCGAATTATCAAAAGAATATGACTTATATCGTCAGGATTATTGCGGATGTGTATTTTCAAAAAGAGACAGACAAACGCAGAACGAAGAATAGAGAAGAAACAATACTAGGTAAGAAGCAATGCTAGGTAAGGAACAATGCTAGGTAAGAAGCAATGCTAGGTTAGAAGCAATGCTAGATAAGAAACAGAGCTAGCAAGAATAGTACTGTTATAAGCGAATAGGAAGACTTCGCACTAGCGAAGGAAAGGCCAAAGGATAACGATACATTAAAATCCTTTGGTTTTTTTATCCTATTTTAGTATGAAGCATCCTAAGGTTGACAAAATATATTAAAATGTGATATTGTGATTCTTATTGATAATAGTTATCAATAAGAATGGTTTACGGATTTACTTAAACATCAGTATTGAATGTATGGCAGAAAACGGTGCCTTTTCTTGAAATAGAACTGCAGCACTGCGTGCAGAGGGAGGTTACATATGACATTGGTTGATGGAGAAATCGGCAAAACCTATACAGTTAGCTCAATGAATCTGGATCAGGCAATAATGCGCAGATTGGAGGCTTTGGGTTTGACGCGCGGTACGGATATTAAAATCTTGAATCGCAACCGTCAGGGCTCAGTAATTATAATGGTTAGAGGCAGCCGGCTGGCATTAGGCAGAAAAATTACAGAAACGATACAGATGAAGGAGACTGGGCGATGAAAAAGGAAATCTATGTAGGCTTTGTAGGCAATCCTAACTGTGGGAAGACCACTTTATTTAATGCTTATACAGGTGCAAACCTTAAGGTTGCCAATTGGCCGGGAGTAACGGTAGAGAAGAAAGAAGGAGCCTTTAAATATCATGATTATCGCTTTAAACTGGTAGACTTGCCCGGAATTTACAGCTTGACCTCCTATACCATGGAGGAGAAGCTAACCAGGGAATTTATACTGGAATCGAATGTAGATGTAATTATCAATATTGTAGATGCCTCCAGTCTGGAGAGAAATCTATATCTTACGCTGCAGCTGATTGAACTGGGAAAACCGGTGGTTCTTGCACTAAATATGATGGATATTGTAGAAGAGAGAGGCATGGAGATAGACTTGCACAGGCTGCCGGAGATGCTGGGGATTCCCGTGATACCGGTATCGGCCAGGAAAAAGACCGGCCTTGATATTTTAATGCATACTGTGGCGCATCATGTAGATAAACAGCTGGATCATCATAACCTGGAGCATCATCATAAAAGGCAGAAGGAAAGTGCCGCAACGAGGATAAAAGAGAGAGATTTAGCGAAAGATGGTTACAGGCACAAGCATGAGCATCATAATGAGCTGACGGTTGTATACAGTGATGATATTGAAGATAAGATAGATGAAGTAAGCGAGCTGCTGCTCCGGCAATATGGAGAGCTTGGTAATCTTCGGTGGCATGCTATAAAGCTGATGGAAATGGATGAGGCGATCCAGACCAAATATCCAATTATGGATCAGAAGGTGATCTTGCATAGCTACGAAGAAGAGATCATAAATCAAAAGTATGATTTTATAGAAGAAGTCGTAGAAGAGGTAGTGGTTAACAAGAACAAGAAAGCTGCCTCCACTGATAAAATTGACCGGATCTTAACACACAGGTATTATGGTCTTCCCATTTTCCTTGGAATTATGGCAATTGTATTCTTTTTAACCTTTCAAATAGGGGATTTTATTAAGGGTGGATTTGAAATATTCCTAGGTGCATTTTCAGATGCAGTTCTGAATTTGCTGACCAATATTCATGCCGGTGATTTTATGACCTCTCTGATTGTTGATGGTATTGTAGCAGGCGTGGGAGGTATTTTAACCTTTCTCCCCAATATCTTTATCCTGTTCCTGGCGCTTGCCTATTTAGAGGATAGCGGATATATGGCTCGTGTTGCTTATGTAATGGATGGTATTATGGGAAAGCTCGGTTTATCGGGAAGGGCATTTATCCCCATGCTGCTCGGCTTTGGGTGTACGGTTCCGGCAATTATGGCTTCGAGATCATTGGAAAACATGAAAGATCGAAGAAAAACGATATTAGTAACACCCTTTATGTCCTGCAGCGCAAGATTACCGATTTATGTTCTATTTTCGCAGATGTTTTTTGGAAATATGGCAATGCTGGCTGCATATTCCATGTATTTAATCGGTATTATTGTAGCAATAACCGTTGCCTTTTTTATGAATGATAAATCGGAGCAGGAGATTGGGAATACACTTCTAATCGAGCTGCCCGAATACAAAACACCAAATGAAAGAACCATCATCATCTATGTATGGGAAAAGGTAAAGGAATACTTAACAAAAGCCGGAACGACAATTTTTGCAGCCTCCGTAATCATCTGGTTTATCCTTAATTTTGGACCCTCTGGAATGGTTAGTGATATGTCACAAAGCTATGGCGCTGTGGCAGGAAGACTGCTGGCTCCCGTGCTGGCACCCGCAGGGCTGGGTATGTGGCAGGTGGTAGTGGCATTAATCTCAGGAATCGCTGCCAAGGAAGTGGTGGTTTCCAGCTTCAGTGTTCTGTTTCAAATCGGGAATGTCACATCTCCGGCAGGTATGAGTAGCTTAACAAGTGCCTTATCCGAGTATGGATTTGGAGCCTTGAATGCCTATTCCTTAATGGTATTTAGCTTGTTATATATACCATGTGCCGCAACAATTGGTGTTATCCAGAGAGAAATGAGATCTATAAAATGGACGGTATTCACAATATTATTTCAATTAGGAATTGCATATTTGATGGCTACCTTGGTGTTCCAGATCGGGAGTCGTATATTTTAGCAGCTGAATAGTTTTGTAATATAAAGTATATTGTAGGAGCTTATGAAACCATATTCTATGAAAGAAGAGGTGCTTATGGCTGGAATTATCTTGGGTATCATCATACTAACTTATACAGGATATATTATTTATAAAAAAACAAAGGATTTAAAAGAGGGAAAGAGCTGCTGTGGTGGATGTGATTCCTGTGGAGCCAGGGGAAAATGCAGCACGAAGGAACAAGATAAAAAGGCTTAAAAATGATTGTTAACCCTAATGTTAACTCTTAATATTAACCCTCTTACAGAAGATGAGAGCTGAGTGACAACTAATATCAGGAGTTCTTGTAGAACGGTGGCTAAGTGATTTGCTATCGAAAAGTCATTTGTGACATGAGAAATACTGTGATATTGTGAATGCTGTCAAAAGACAGAAGGGAACCTTCGGTAAGGGAGCATTTATCATGCACAGGAGCCAGAGCCTGGTTCGTTTAACAAAGTAATTCCTTCAAGTGAGATAAAATTCCTTCAAGTGAGATAAAATTCCTTCAGGTGAGATAAAATTCCTTCAGGTGAGATAAAATTCTGACCTGGGGGATATTTTTATATCATTCTTTCTGACATTATGGGAAACCCCTGCTTTGAGTGATTTAGGAGTGACTGAAACTCATTGTATTGCTCTGAACATGCATTCTGTGGTAGCTAGCGTTGCAGACCGGAACCAGAGGTTTTTAGACGAACTTTAGCGGTGAAATGTCAGTTGGGTTGATTTTTTAATATTTTTCTGAATAAAAAAAGGAAATCGGCTAACCTTGTAGAATATTAGTAGTAAGAGGTTCACATTCATTTTCGTTTTGTGCTGTATATAGCAGCAGAATGGAGTGCGGTATGGAACAACAAAGTAGGAACATCCGCGAGATGTTGGAAAAAAGAGAACACGAAATACTTAGTCCCTTTGCTGCTTTTTCTGATGAATCTCAGGGAAGAGACAGAGAGGAGGCTCCCTGTGATATCCGTCCAATTTATCAAAGGGATAGGGACAGGATTTTGCATTCAAAGGCTTTTCGCAGATTAAAACATAAAACACAGGTATTTCTGGCACCGGAGGGAGATCATTACCGAACGAGACTCACTCATACACTTGAGGTTGCTCAGATTGCCAGAACCATAGCAAAATCGCTATTATTAAATGAGGATTTGACCGAAGCCATCGCCCTGGGACATGATCTTGGACATACACCCTTTGGACATGCGGGAGAGCGCGCTCTTAACCGAATTTGCTCCTTAGGCTTTCGGCATCATTTGCAAAGTATCCGTGTCGTAGAATTTCTTGAAAATCATGGAAAGGGTCTTAATTTATCGAAAGAGGTGCGAGATGGAATTAGGGGTCATCAGACAGAAGGGATGCCCTCCACCCTGGAAGGGAAGATAGTTCGCCTTAGTGATAAAATTGCCTATATTAATCATGATATTGATGATGCAATCCGTGGGCAGATTATCAGCGAAGAAGATATACCCAAAGAATATACGGATATACTTGGATCAAGCCTGGGAAAACGCCTGGATATTCTGATTCACGATATTGTCTCCAACAGCCGGGATAAGAATGATATTATAATGTCTCCGGAAATTGAAGCAGCAATGCTTCAGCTTCGGAAGTATATGTTTCAAAGTGTATATATGAATAAAAAAGCCAAGGGGCAGGAGGAACAGGCGGAACGGCTTTTGGAGGAGTTGTTTCTATATTATAAGAAGCATGCTCAGTATCTTCCGGAGGAATTTCGTATGAGGGTGGATCAGATTGGTGAGCCACCGGAGAGAATTATTTGTGACTACATAGCAGGGATGACGGATCGATATGCCATTGCAAAGTTTAAGCAGATTATGATTCCTGCTTCCTGGAGTGTCTATTAAAGATTAGAATTAGGATTTTGAAATCGATGGAGGGAGTACGGAATGCTTTACTCGGATGAACTAGTTGAAGAAATAAGAAGCAGGAACGATATCGTGAGTGTAATTGGCTCCTACCTACGGTTACAGAAAAAGGGCAGCAATCACATGGGGCTGTGTCCGTTTCATAATGAAAAGACGCCTTCCTTTTCCGTCAGTGCTTCCAAACAGATGTACCACTGCTTTGGCTGTGGTGTAGGCGGTAATGTGTTTACCTTTATTATGGAATACGAGAACTATACCTTCCTGGAAGCACTTAAATTTTTAGCAGAACGGGCAGGGGTTCAGCTTCCGGAGCAGGAGCTTTCGGAAGAAGCCAGACGGCAGTCGGATCTCAGAGGAAAGCTGCTGGAGATTAACAAACAGGCAGCGAAATATTTTTATTATCAACTGCTTTCTGAGAGGGGCAGAACAGCTCATGAATATCTCCTTCGCAGAGGCTTGTCGGAGGATACAGTAAAACAATTCGGCTTAGGATTTTCGAATCCCTATAGCGATGATCTGTATAAATACTTAAAAGGTCTGGGCTATGAGGATGGTATCCTTAAGCAATCCGGACTTGTGAACCTTGATGAACAAAGAGGTGGAACAGATAAATTCTGGAATCGTGTGATGTTCCCGATTATGGACGTAAACCATAGGGTGATCGGCTTTGGCGGGCGTGTCATGGGAGATGCACTTCCCAAATATTTAAATTCTCCGGAAACCTTATTGTTTGATAAGAGCAGGAATCTATACGGGCTAAATTTTGCCCGTGCCTCCAGAAAGCAGTATCTGCTTATCTGCGAAGGCTATATGGATGTGATTGCATTGCACCAGGCTGGCTTTACGAATGCAGTGGCAGCCCTGGGAACCGCCTTTACGACCTTTCATGCTAATTTAATTAAGAGATATACCCATGAAATTCTTCTCACCTTTGATAGTGATGGTGCCGGAACGCAGGCTGCACTCCGTGCAATCCCGATACTGAAAGAGGCGGGATTAACCGTTAAGGTAATCAATATGAAGCCCTATAAGGATCCGGATGAATTTATCAAAGCCTTAGGAGCAGAGGAATATCAACGAAGGATTGAGGAGGCGAAAAATAGCTTCTTTTTTGAGATAGATGTATTGCAGACGGAATATGATATGTCCGATCCGGAGCAAAAGACAAAATTCTTTCAGGAAACAGCGAAGAAGTTAATTACCTTTGGGGAGGAGCTGGAGCGAAACTTTTATATTGATGCGGTGGCAAAGACTTATCAAATTGATGCAGAGCAGCTTCGAAGACTGGTAAATAAACTGGGGAATCAACTGGTACTTGGGCTGGGAGAACCAAGGGAGCCAAGAGCTGAAACCACCAAGGGAAAGCGGCAGCAGGAAGATGGCATTACCAAATCTCAAAGACTAATGCTTACCTGGCTGATCGAGGATCATTCCCTCTTTGATAAGATTAAGGGAATCATTGAACCGGAGGATTTTACGGAAGGTATCTATCATGAAGTGGCGTCACTGGTATTTGAACAATATAAGAAAGAAAAAATGGTTATTCCCGCAAAAATTATTAACAACTTTCAAAACAAAGAGGAACAATCAGAGGTAGCGGCTCTCTTTTCTGCCAGTATCCGAGGAGAGATGGATGCAGCTGCAAGACACAAGGCGCTTTCTGACACAGTAATGAAGCTAAAGGAACATAGTTTGGACATGCAGAGCCAGAAGGCAATTGAAGTAAATGATACACAGTTGTTGATGAAGATAATCAAAGATAAGACAGAACTTAAGAAAAAACACTTTACCTTTGGCAGCTAAACTGATGATTGCACCCGCAAATAGCGTAAATTGCATATTTCATCAAATGGTGGTTAAAATATAAAAAGAGTTGAAGAAGGAAGGATTAACTATGGACGAAAATATCATAAAGTTTACGGAAAGACTGAAGGAACTTTTAGTTTTTGCCGAAAAGAAGAAGAATGTACTTGAATATCAGGAAGTAAATGATTTCTTTGCGGATATGGAATTGGATCCTGGCAAGGTTGAGAAAATCTATGACTTCCTGGACAAGCATAATGTTGACGTCCTCAGAATTTCGGAAGAGGATGAAGAAGATATCATCCTGGATGATGAAGAAGACTTAGAAACCATAGATTTATCTGTTCCGGAGGGAATCAATATTGATGACCCGGTTCGTATGTATTTAAAGGAAATTGGTAAGGTGCAGCTTCTGAATGCGGATGAAGAAACTATGCTGGCGCGTAAGATGGAAGAGGGAGATGACTATGCGAAAAAGCGTCTTGCTGAAGCAAATCTCCGTCTGGTAGTAAGTATTGCAAAACGTTATGTAGGGCGCGGTATGCTGTTTTTGGATTTAATTCAAGAAGGAAATCTGGGCTTAATAAAAGCTGTTGAAAAATTTGATTATCGTAAAGGATATAAATTCAGTACTTACGCTACCTGGTGGATTCGACAGGCAATCACTAGAGCGATTGCTGACCAGGCTAGAACGATTCGTATTCCTGTCCATATGGTAGAGACAATCAATAAGCTGACCAGAGTGCAGCGTCAATTGCTGCAGGAGCTGGGAAGAGAACCCTCCCCGGAAGAGATTTCTGAAGTGATGAATTTGCCGGTTGACCGGGTGCGTGAAATCCAGAAGATTTCCCAGGAGCCGGTATCCTTAGAAACCCCAATTGGTGAGGAGGAAGACAGCCATCTGGGAGATTTTATTCAGGATGATAATGTGCCGGTGCCTGCGGAAGCAGCGGCCTTCACCTTACTGAAGGAGCAGTTAGTAGAGGTTCTGGGAACCTTAACGGAACGTGAGCAGAAGGTACTTCGGCTAAGATTTGGCTTGGATGATGGACGGGCACGTACTTTGGAAGAAGTGGGAAAAGAGTTCAATGTAACCAGAGAGCGAATTCGCCAGATTGAGGCGAAGGCTCTGCGTAAGCTGAGACATCCCAGCCGCAGCAGAAAGTTAAAGGATTATTTAGAATAAGTGACGAGTTCCCATGCCAATGTTTTGGCATCACGAAGTATTAAAATGTCGCATGGGAATGCGACAGCCTCTGGCGGATGTACACTCGCTTGGCGCGTTTATATAATAAAAATAGACTCCCCTCAGTGGGGAGTTTATTATTCATAAATGAACACTGCTGGAATGAATAAGAATATAATGGAGCATATAAGATGCAAGATAAGAAAGATGGACATAAAATACATTTATCCAGGCGGTTGCAGGCGGTAGCCGATTATGTAACACCTGGCAACCGGGTTGCTGATGTAGGCTGTGATCATGCGTATACAGCCATTTATTTGGCAGAGAACGAGATATCACCATCTGTCATCGCGATGGATGTAAATCAGGGACCGATTAATCGTGCAAATGAAAATATTAAAAAGTATGGCTACTCGGATATAATAGCAACCAGAAGATCAAATGGTTTGGAGAAGTTGGAGGAGCAGGAAGCGGATACCATATTAATTGCTGGTATGGGCGGCAACTTGATGATTCAAATCCTTACAGCGAAAAAAGAAGTGCTGCAAGCAGCAAGAGAATTGGTGCTGCAGCCACAATCAGAAATACATAAAGTTCGCTATATGCTACAGGAGGAAGGGTTTCTGATTGTAGAAGAGAATATGGTGAAAGAAGACGAAAAATACTATTTTATCATGAAGGCAATAAAAAATAGCCTAAATAAGGATGCCGAGAAATATGTTTTAGTAGAGAAAGAACATTTTTATTATGGAAAATTGTTATTACAGCAAAAGAATCGTATACTAAAGGAATTTATGCTTTGGGACTATAGCTTGTGTGAAGGGATTATGCAAGCTCTGAATGCAGAACAGACGGAAAATTCACAGGCAAGAAAGCAGGAAATTAAGGATAGGATGGATTTGCTTTGGCGTGGCCTTTCTTATTATGAAGAGGAAAGTGCAAATTAAAAGGTTTAAGAAGGTTTTGTAATTAAGAGCTGCTGAATTAAATTCTTCTGTTCGTCGAATTTGAAAAAGAGGAGTGTTAAGAATGAATGGAACAATAAAGGTTGAGGTGAATGGGCAGGCTAGGGAATATCCAAATAACACCACTCTACTGGCTATTAGCAGAGAGTTTCAGAAGGATTATGAGAATGACATCATATTAGCTTTTGTGAATAATAAACTTAGGGAACTATTTAAGCATGCAGCGGATAACAGTAAAATCCGCTTTGTCACAACAGCGGAGGATGCAGGCGGAAAAACCTATAACCGCGGTATGGTATTGGTGATGCTGAAGGCTCTTCATGCAGAGTTTGGAGTTGAAAATGTAGAGAAGGTTACCATTGAATATAGCATAGGGAATGGCCTTTTCTGTGAATATAAAGGAAAATATCCGATGACGGCTGAGCGGTTGGAGTCAATCAAAGGAAGAATGAAAGATATGATCCAGAGAGATATACCATTTATGAAACGCAGTATCGGAACGGATGACGCAATTGAATTATTCCGTCATTATAAAATGTATGACAAAGAAAAGTTATTCAAATACCGCCGGGTATCAAAAGCAAATATCTATAGCCTGGATGGATTTGAAGATTATTATTATGGCTATATGCCCTCCAACACAGGAATTTTAAAATATTTTGATCTAATGCTATATGAAAGCGGATTTCTGTTATTATTACCGGAAAAGAAAAATCCAACTAGGATCACTCCTTTTGTTCCGCAGAAGAAACTCTATCTGACCTTAAAGGAAGCGAATGAATGGGCAGGTATGATGGATATTCCCAATGTTGGCGCACTGAATGATGTAATCGCAAAGGGAAGAGTGAACGAGCTTATACTGGTGCAGGAAGCCCTTCAGGAGAAAAAGATCAGTGAAATAGCAGAGACGATAAAAAGAGCTGGGGATAAAAAGTTTATTATGATCGCAGGCCCCTCCTCCTCGGGTAAAACCACCTTTTCACACAGATTAAGCGTCCAGCTTATGGCTCATGGACTAAAGCCTCATCCGATTGCTGTAGATAATTATTTTGTGGATCGTGAAAGAACGCCTAGAGATGAGAATGGTAATTATAATTTTGAAGTTCTGGGCGCAATTGACATTGAACAATTTAATAAAGATATGATGGATCTCTTGAACGGCAAGGCTGTAGATATTCCTAATTTTAACTTTGTTACGGGGTTCAGAGAATACAAAGGAAATTATCTTACCCTGGGATCGAATGACATCTTAGTAATTGAAGGAATTCACGGATTGAATGATGCCCTTTCTTATTCTCTTCCAAGAGAAAGTAAATTTAAAATATATATAAGCGCTTTAACTCAGTTAAACATTGATGAACACAACCGAATTCCTACTACGGATGGGCGTTTAATCCGAAGAATGGTGCGGGATGCAAGAACCAGAGGGGCTTCCGCTCAGAAGACGATTTCAATGTGGCCATCGGTACGCAGAGGTGAGGAAGAGAATATCTTCCCTTTCCAGGAGGATGCGGATGTAATGTTTAATTCAGCTTTAATTTATGAGCTTGCGGTATTAAAACAGTATGCAGAGCCAATCTTGTTCGGTATCGATCGAAACTGCGAGGAATATATTGAAGCGAAACGTTTGCTTAAATTTCTGGATTATTTCATCGCCACACCGAGTGAGGTAGTACCTCAGAATTCTATTTTGAAGGAGTTTATTGGAGGCAGCTGCTTTAAGGTGTGATAAATTTACAATTAGTATATGAGAAAATTCACTTTATCCCAACATTGTGTTAGAGGGGATTGTTTTTCGGGATAAGCAGCTAGGAGAGCAGTCCGGCAGGGAATAAAATAACGAAGGAAAAGGATTGAAAAATGATGAAAATTCTAAATATGGGATCCTTAAATTACGATTATGTGTATACGGTAAGTCATATCGTACAGCCGGGTGAGACCATTTTGTCCAAGGGCATGGAGATCTTCTGCGGTGGAAAAGGGCTTAATCAGTCTGTAGCCTTGGCAAGAGCAGGTGCACGGGTATATCATGCAGGGTTGATCGGAACAGATGGAGAGCTGCTGTTGCAAACCTGTAGGGATAATCAGATTGAGATCAGCCATATGAAAGAGGTTGAGGGCAAAAGTGGTCACACCATCATACAGGTAGAGGATAGCGGCCAAAATTGCATTCTGCTTTACGGAGGAAGTAATCAAGCGTTTACGAAGGAATATATTAACGGGGTGCTGAATTCCTTTGACCAGGGGGATTGGATACTATTGCAGAATGAGGTCAATCATTTAAACTATATGATTGATCAGGCTTATGAAAAGGGGATGAAAATTGCACTGAATCCATCTCCGTTTAATCAAGCAATAAAGGAATGTGATTTATCAAAAGTCTCTCTTTTTCTATTAAATGAGATTGAGGGAGAACAGCTAACAGGAAAAGTAGATAAAACTGAAATACTGGATAAGATGGAGGAATACTACCCAAAGGCTGAAATAATATTAACCTTGGGATCGGAGGGAGTAGTCTATCGCTATCAAAAAAGTCAGTATACGCAGGGCATTTATAAAGTAACCGCCATAGATACAACGGCCGCTGGTGATACCTTTACAGGCTACTTTGTTTATGGGAAGATTCATGGACTTCCGGTTACAGAGGCGTTAGAACTGGCCTCAAAAGCAGCAGCAATTTCAGTATCAAGAGCAGGAGCAACGTCCTCAATTCCCTATATGAGTGAAGTTATGAGTATATACTTAGAGCATAAGTAAGTATATAAAAAATGGGATGTAGTATTTATTATACTGTAAAATATCAAAAAATAATCATGATCTATAAACAAAGAAAGAAGCCTGGTAAACAAAATTACAATTTGTATACCAAGCTTCTTTCTTTGACTTTTTGTTAAGTGTTGGGGGGATTCTGAATCCTGCCCCAACACTTGCAAAGAGACAAATTATGAGCTCATGGTTGATTTTGTTATTATGACAATGCTTACAATAGAAAAAATCACCCCGCATTCACTAGCAAAGCTGTTTATACAGCAAAATTAGCAAAGGAAAGATGAAGGATATTCTAACAATATTATTATGTATGAGCAGCACGGTAAGCCGGGTTCTGTCGTGAATGGTCATCTATCTTGACCACATGTTACCATGTGGCTCCAGTTCCGCTTCTGCGGATACTACGCGACCTACCCTAAAGCACGGCGGGCAACCGTATCGCTTTATGTTCGGTCTTGCTTCGGGTGGGGTTTACATAGCCTCTCCTGTTACCAGAAGAGCGGTGGTCTCTTAAGCCACCTTTCCATCCTTACCTGCGTAATGCTTGAAAAACAAACATGGATACAGGCGGTATATTTCTGTTGCACTAGCCTTGGAGTCGCCTCCACCGGACGTTATCCGGCACCCTGCCCTATGAAGCCCGGACTTTCCTCACCTACGAATAGGTGCGACCATCTGTGCTACTCACAGGTTGTATTGTAACATGTGAGTATAAAAAAGTAAAGGTATAAGAATTAGTGAAAATTTGGTTGATGTAGATGATTATATATTGATAGAACAATTACATGGAGCGATGAGAGAGGGTGTATTAATTATTAAATTAAGAATTAATAAAGTTATGGGCTAATAGAGCCATCAAGAAGGAGATTATACCTAACCTTCAATGGTTTTCAAGCTCGCGGCCATTGCCTCACATCATATATCTTTTCCAGAGGGCTTTAATATAGGATAAAAGAAGATGGGGTGGCAGGAAGCTTTATTTTTGAAAAGAATCTGGTTGACAGGAAGCTTAGGCTAGTTTTTATTTGTATTTATAGTTATTAATTCTTGATGTTTTGGGAGTTATGATTAATTTAGCAATTAATATGATGTTTATTTTAAAATGATGAAACTTTTACCGTGTAAAATTCGTCTATATAGTATGTACCTACGAAATAATTGAAAATATACAAAAGGCTTACAGAGATTTAAATTGGCGCAGCTATCGTGTTTTAACTAGCTGCCTAAATTATATTATCTGAGATGAGTGTTAGTGGAGTATTATATGGAGCATAAAAAGATTTGTTACAACGAAAAAAACTACAGCGGAAGAAGATTAAACGATAAAATATATAAGAAAGAAATATATAACGAAAGAACCTACTTTAATAAAAAGAACTCTGAGCTGCTGTCAGCGAAGGTGGAGACAGCTGAACAGAATCAAATTTTAATTATAGACGATGATGGAGACATGTTGGATATGTTGGAGATCCATCTGGTTAGTGAGGGCTTTCGGGTTCAAAAAGCATATAGCGCCTGGGAAGGACTACATTTGTTGGAAAACTATGATTTTAAACTTATCATTATGGATCTGGTTCTGCCAGGGATGGATGCTTCATCGATGTGTGAAATCATACGGGAGGAAAGTGCAATACCTATTATCCTATTAAGTGCAAATGCAAATATTATGGATAAAGTAGCAGGATTAAGCGCAGGTGCGGATGATTACATGACAAAGCCCTTTGATCCGTTGGAGCTGATTGCAAGAGTGAAGGCACAGCTCAGAAGGTACATAGATTTAAATCAATCAATAAGAATGGAAAGAGTAAGTCAAGTAATCACGCTTGGCCAGCTTATTATAGATAAAGGAACTCATAAAGTAAATGTAAATGGGCGTGATATTAAGATGACGCCAATTGAATTTGATATACTATACCTATTAGCCAGTAATGCGGGAAAAGTATTTTCTACGGAAGATATCTTTGAGAGGGTATGGAATGAGAAGGTATTTGAGGTGAATAACACCGTCATGGTGCATATTCGTAGAATTCGTGAAAAACTTGAAGTGGATCCGCGAAAGGCAGGGATCATTAAAACTGTTTGGGGAGTGGGCTATAAAATTGAAGCTATGGGCTGATAAACAAATCGAGCCACTGAACTTCCTATATATTCTCATGCATGGACAATGCATGAAACACTTGCAGGATAAGTCAGTGGCTTCGATCCGCGAACTATGAAAAACGGAAGAAGAAAAAATATAACTATATTATACCATAATTTTTAGTAATTGACAGTGTTTTTTTAAAAAAAGTTCATGTAGATTTTACCAGTAATATTTTCTATCCCTGAAAACATTAGGGATTACTGTATTTTCTTATGGTTAATTGTTTAATCCTTCGGCATAAGCAATTAACTTCTTTGAGATTCTCAGCCTCTGAAAAGCAGCGGCATAAGTGATTTCATCCATTCCCTCGATAAAATTCTGAGGATAATTCTTAATATTACCATGATTTTTTAGAATTAAGGCGGCTTTATTATAAGCAATAGCGGCCTCTTCTTCTGATGGATATTTCCCAATTAAAAAATCACCATTAATATGTATCTTAGCCAAATAGATGGCGTCTCCTTTGTTCTGAATCTTTGTAACACCATGATAACGGTTAATAATCTCAATATTATGGTAGCTGAAATCATGGGTGTCTCCGTTGACAAAGATATAATCCCTTCCGGCAACGCCATAGTTCTTAATACCATAGCGGGAAAGAATATTAACCTGCATGCCGTAATAAGATACGAAGAGATGCCCGCCTCGTTTCATTATTTTGTGGTTGGCATAAAAGAAAAGGTCGTCTACATCAAATTTATAAAAAGTATCCTGATTTATATAATATAAAAAATAACGCTTTCTGATATAGATCGGATTCTTAAAGTAAATATTATTATCTCTAAAATTGATTAGTATAATCCATTTGTCAAAGGGCAGAACACAGTTTTGTGGATAAGCAGCAAGAGAATAGAGTGTTGGTGTGGATAAAATATCCGTTCCCAGCCGATACGCGCTGCTGGCATCGGTTTCGCTCAAATAACTTCCTAAGCTCATGTGTTTTCCTCTATAAGTAATAGATGCCCTATAATAGATTGTACCATTTTTCTTTTTTGCAATATATACTCCTGGTAACATTCATCCTCCAGATTGATTCATCATTTCAGTCAATTTACTTTCAATATAACAGATAAAAAACGTATGCGCAAGTTAGATGAAAATCGACATTAAATGTTAAGGAAATATTACGTTCCGTTTATGTAGAATCGCTAGTTTTTTGCCTAAAAAACGTACTAAAGCAGTAGAATATGTATAAATTACCATAATGTGGAGTAAAATATTTAATATATAGTTAATAATTTGTTAAAATTAGCTTGTGCAATTTATACATAGAACTTGAACCATGCCAGGGATAAAATTGGCACAATATGCTATTGATGGAAAAACATGGTGTATTAGTTATCATGCCAAATAACGAAAATGCACTTACGATATTGACACAAAAATGACCTTTGCCTATAATGCTTGATAGCGTTACCAAGTATTACAAATTATGGAATATTAAACCAGAAGTGTTTTATCACATTTCTAGAAAAGAGGAAAGAGTATGACATTAATATATTCGTTTCTTCAAAAGAGAAAAATGCATGAAAACCAACATGGAATTATAACTGTGGTTATTGCATATGTTTTATCTGCTGCGATGCTGATATTGGGTTCAGATGCTTTTTACAACATCAATTCAGCAGCAGCCGGGATAAGCATGGATACTGAAGAAGAAACAGAAGTAATAGGGATGGATGGGATTACCGTTCAAGGAAGTACGGAGAACCCATCGTCATTATTACAGGCAGCACTAATTAATCCGTATCATTTGGAAGATGACACTGAGCTGAGGAGCTTAGCTGCAGCAGAAGGAATTTCTGATTTTTCTGAATACGAGGATACGGTTTACCTGCTAGGGGTAACCTTAGGTGACAGCGATGATCAACCACTCCTGGAAAAGATGCAGGGCTATGTCGCGAAGAGGAAGGAGCTAGAAAAGGCTGCGGCAAAAAAGGCAGCAAAAAAGCAAGCAAAGACCAAAAGTCTTTCTGTACCGGTAGCTTCTTCGAAGACGATAACCATAACCGAGGCAGACGTATCTATGCTGGAACGCATTGTCGAGGCTGAAGCGGGAGGCGAAGATCAGGTTGGAAAGATACTTGTAGCAAATGTAATCTTTAATCGTATCGTTAGTAAACAGTTTCCGGATACGGTGGAAGCCGTTATTTTTCAAAAGAGTGACGGTGATTATCAATTCTCACCGGTTAAGAATGGCCGTTATTGGTCAGTAAACGTTTCAAAGGATACGAGAAAGGCAGTTGAGAGAGCATTATCAGGTGAGGATTACTCCGAGGGTGCTTTGTATTTTGTGGCAAGAAAGAGAACCACCTCATCAGGTGCGAGATGGTTTGATAATAATCTGGAGAGATTATTCAAACATGGTGGTCATGAATTTTATCGTTAAAAAGTATAATTATATACACTTATGGTGAGGTAATTTTATCGCACTAAAGTATTGTATCGAAAGAAAAGGCATGTTATAATACAACAAACTTGTCCATGTAGGTATGGAACCGGTATTGTGTGGTATGTATAAACATGCTTTTTCAGCTTCTAATAATAACATTTTGGATCTTGGATTATTGGTGTCAGGTTGCTTTGGTCAGTACAGATTATAAGTTGTACGAAGGTATAAGGACTATGAAACCCAGCTGTGATTGCAGTTATAAAGGTAGCGGTTAAAATTAGCTCATAAAACAAAATGTTGAAATTGAGGCAGCATGTTGCAACCATCTAACAATACGTGTTAATCATATTAGCACGCCAGATTGTACATTTGGACAGTGAATTATTAGAAAAGAGGATTGGAATGTATGAACCTAATGTATAGGAGTACCAGAGACTCAGAAAACAGAGTAACAGCTTCCCAGGCTGTACTTCAAGGCTTATCTTCGGACGGAGGACTTTTTGTTCCTGAGACTTTACCGGTTCTTTCAAAGTCGATAGAGGAATTGGCAAAATTGGATTACCGTGAACTGGCTTATGAAGTGATGAAGCTTTTTTTGACAGATTACACAGAAGAGGAGCTAAAGGATTGTATCCACAAGGCCTATGATGACAAATTTGATACGAAAGAGATTGCACCTTTAAAACAAGTGGGTGATGCGTATTATCTGGAGCTGTTCCACGGTGCAACAATTGCCTTTAAGGATATGGCTTTATCCATTTTACCTCATTTACTGACAAAGGCAGCAAAGAAAAATAATGTCAAGGAAGAGATCGTGATCCTGACAGCGACTTCCGGAGATACCGGAAAGGCTGCTTTGGCGGGCTTTGCTGATGTGGAAGGCACAAAGATCATCGTATTCTACCCGAAGGATGGTGTCAGCAGCGTCCAGGAGAAGCAGATGGTAACTCAGCAGGGGGATAATACGGACGTAATTGGCATTCTTGGCAATTTTGATGATGCTCAAACTGGTGTGAAGCTGATGTTCAACAACACAGAGCTTGCAGCAAAGTTAAAGGAAGAGGGCTTTTTATTCTCTTCAGCGAATTCAATTAATATCGGCAGACTGGTACCCCAAATTGTATATTACGTGCATTCCTATGTTGATTTATATAAGAAGAAACAGATCAAAGAAGGAGAAAAGATTAACTTTGCTGTTCCTACCGGTAACTTTGGCAACATTCTTGCCGGATACTATGCGAAGTGTCTTGGACTTCCGGTAAATAAGCTGATCTGTGCATCCAATGATAATAAAGTGTTATTCGACTTCTTCCAGACAGGAAGCTATAATCGTAATCGTGAATTCTTATTAACGGAATCACCCTCTATGGACATTCTGGTTTCCAGTAATTTGGAGCGCTTAATCTATCAGATTGCTGATTGCGATTCTGCTAAAACAGCTGAATTTATGAAGGCATTATCTGCAGAAGGTATTTATGAGATTACAGAAGGCATGAAGACGAACCTGGAGAGCTTTGTCGGAGGCTGGGCTTCTGAGGCAGAGGCAAGGGATGCAATCTATAAGGTTTATTCTGAACATGAATATGTCATTGATACCCATACTGCAGTAGCAGCAAGTGTCTATGCCAAATATACAAAAGAGACCGGAGATACAGCGAAGGCAGTAATTGTGTCAACGGCAAGCCCATATAAATTTGCAAAAAGTGTTCTGGGGGCACTCCAGGTGAAGGAGATTCCAGAGGACGACTATGAGCAGGCGCTCCTTTTGCAAAAGGTATCAAATACAGAGATACCTAATGCAGTGGAAGAGATTCGCACAGCTCCAGTCTTGCACAACAGGGTATGTGAAATTAATCAGATGCAGGAATTGGTAGAGGATATATTAAAAATAATCTAATTATGACAAATGCCTGACATAAATTTGACACATCCGAAGTGCATATTATATTCATGGTCAACGCGTTCTTCGGAAAGCAAATTGACTAAGGTATAATCGACCAGGCATGATGGTTGCGACAATTGCAGAAAAACGAAGAGATGGTAAATTATCCAAAGTAAACGGATAAAAGACTTGACCTTTTTTTCCATTATTGTTATAATCATCTTGTTATTGGACAGATTATATTAGCACGTCACTTTTTCTATGTCTGCGGGGTTTACAAACTTTGTGAATATAGTGAAGGACGGATAATATAACACCAAACCATATATTTTAAGGAGGAAGTAAGAATATGAAGAAGAATTTCTTTAAGAAGTTGTCCTTCGTTATGGCGTTAGCGATGATTATTTCTGTTATCGCTCCTGCTGCTGGCGCATTCGCTGCTACAGGATTAAGATTAAACGCTACAACCAAGACATTGTTCCTTGGTGAGAATAACACGTACAACTTCAACGCACTCGGTAAGTCAAAAGGCGCTACCGAAAAATGGACATCATCCAAAACTAGCGTTGCTACTGTTAACGCAAAGAACGGCGTTGTAACTGCTAAGGCTGTAGGTACTACCTACATCACTGCAACTATTACTAACGCAAAGAAGACTGTTACTAAGAAGCTTAAAGCTAAGGTTGTTGTTGG
>JAEWMZ010000377.1 GCA_023392995.1 Bacillota bacterium | reverse complement strand
CGATCTCTCATACGAAGAGTACTATCTAAAATTTTCTTACGAATTCGCAGACTTAAAGGAGTAACCTCTAACAGCTCATCTGTCTCAATAAATTCCAAAGCTTGCTCCAGACTCAACACTCTGGGCGGAGTTAACTTCAAGGCTTCGTCAGCGCTGGAGGAACGGGTATTGGTCAACTGTTTCCGTTTGCAGACATTTACCTCGATGTCCTCTGCCTTGGGATTCTGGCCAACAACCATACCAGCATATACCTTCACACCAGCACCGATAAATAAAGAACCGCGCTCCTGAGCATTGAATAATCCGTAGGTAATACTTTCACCTGACTCATAAGCAATTAAGCTTCCGTTTTTACGATACTGAATATCCCCCTTAAAAGGCCCGTAGCCGTCAAAGAGAGTGTTAATGATACCGTTACCCTTAGTATCTGTCAAAAACTCCCCACGATAGCCAATTAAGCCTCTTGCAGGGATAGAGAATTCAACTCGGGTATGTCCACTGCCGGAAGTATGCATATTAATCATTTCACCTTTACGCTGTCCCAGCTTTTCAATAACAACGCCGGCATATTCATCAGGTACATCAATCATAGCATGTTCCATTGGCTCCAATTTATTTCCATTCTCATCTGTTTTATAAAGCACTTCAGCCTTACTTACTGAGAATTCATAGCCTTCACGTCTCATATTTTCAATTAATACGGAAAGATGAAGCTCACCACGACCAGAAACCTTAAAGCTTTCAGTAGTATCAGTCTCTTCTACTCGAAGGCTTACATCAGTATTTAACTCACGGAATAAGCGATCACGCAAATGTCTTGAGGTCATGAACTTTGATTCTGTTCCAGCCAGAGGGCTATCATTTACATTAAAGAACATAGCGATGGTTGGTTCGGATATCTTCTGGAACGGAATTGCTTCCGGGTTCTCAGTAGAACAAATGGTATCACCGATATGGATATCAGCAATACCGGAGATTGCTACGATAGAACCGATGGTGGCTTCGCTTACTTCTACACGCTTCAAACCATCGAATTCATAGAGTTTATTGATCTTTACTCTGACATTAGTATCTTTTTCATGCGCATTTACAAGTACAGCATCCTGGTTAACACGAATGACGCCGTTATCAACTTTACCGATTCCGATTCGACCTACATATTCATTATAATCAATGGTACTAATCAGAACCTGGGTTCCTTTTTCCGGATCTCCTTCCGGGGCAGGAATATAATTAATGATGGTTTCAAATAAAGGAACCATATCCGGACTGGTTTCTTCCATGGAAAGAGAAGCGACACCGGCTTTCGCGGATGCATAGATAAATGGACAGTCTAGCTGTTCGTCACTGGCATCCAGCTCTAATAATAATTCGAGTACCTCATCAACCACCTCTACAGGTCTTGCTTCCGGCCGATCCATCTTGTTCACACATACAATTACCGGCAAGGATAAATCCAAAGCCTTCTTTAAAACAAACTTTGTCTGAGGCATAGGACCTTCAAAGGCATCTACGACTAAGACAACTCCGTTTACCATTTTTAAAACACGTTCCACCTCACCACCAAAGTCGGCATGGCCTGGTGTATCTATGATATTAATCTTGGTTCCCTGATACATAACTGCAGTATTCTTCGATAAAATGGTGATACCGCGTTCCCGTTCAATTGCATTGGAATCCATGACTCTCTCTACGACTGCTTGGTTGGAACGAAATACACCGCTTTGTTTTAGTAATTCATCAACCAATGTAGTCTTACCATGATCAACATGGGCGATGATGGCGATATTTCGTATATCCTCTCGTTTCATTCAGTAACTCCGATCTGCGTGTTATCCACGCTTAAAGCATATTAGATAAAAACAACTTGTATATTGTAGCACAACGTATATTTAAATTGCAATGTCTATTTAAAAGGTATTCCTTATTAAAATACATTTTTTGCTTAAAAAATATACCAGACTTAATCTCTGTAAACAGACAAGGATGAATTTGGCAATATTTTTAGTTGTCTAACAATGAAACTGTAATGCGTCTGAAATCTCATTGTAGCGCTCTGATCGCCCCGATCTACGGTTTATGCATAACAAATTTAGAAACGTAGAACCAATGTACAGCCAAAACCTGCAATGCCCACCGTGAGGCGGAGCTTTCAGTTTGGTACAAGCAGTTTTCTGATGTACCTTAGGTTACGTGGAAAGTCAATATGGAAAATAATATAAATTTTCTTTAGAAAATAAGTCTAACATTGTATAAGGTGACAAAAATTGGAAAAAATATAATATTATATAAATTTTTACTTCTAAAATTTGGAAAAACGCATATATTTTAAACGTAGGTTATTTCAAGGGAATCCTATCTTGAACCATAGGAGAAGTATAGCCACGGGATAGTAAAAGTATAGCATAAGAATAACAAAGGTTAGTCAAAGTATAGAATCATACATTACTTAGACATTATTTTTTGTAATAATTACGCAGTACTACGATATACTTACGCCGAGCCCCAGCTAGACTAACAGGAACCTTAAGAAATACCATCACATTTTAGAGCAGATTGGCGTAAGAATAAACGCCGGAAAAGAAGGGAGAGGTACGATATGACCGATAAAGTATTTGATAACAATCAAGTAAGTATTGCAGGAGAGGTAATCAGTGACTTCACATTCAGTCATGATGTATTTGGAGAGGGCTTCTATGTATTAGAAGTAGTGGTTAGTCGTCTAAGTAATTCCTATGATATGATCCCAGTAATGGTATCAGAACGTCTGATTGACGTGAAATTGGATTACAAAGGCAAATTTGTTGAGGTGTTAGGGCAATTCCGTTCCTATAACCGCCATGAAGAGAGTAAAAATAAGTTAGTGCTTTCGGTATTTGCGAGAGAGGTAAAAATGATGGATGAGCTATCAGAAAATGCAAAACCGAACCATATTTTCTTAGATGGCTTTGTCTGCAAGCCGCCAATCTATCGTAAAACACCATTGGGAAGAGAAATCGCGGATGTATTGCTGGCAGTAAATCGTCCTTATGGTAAATCAGACTATATTCCTTGCATTTGCTGGGGGCGTAATGCAAGATTTGCTGAAACCTTTGCGGTTGGAGGTCACGTACAGGTCTGGGGACGAATTCAGAGCCGCGAATATCAGAAAAAACTTACCGACACCGATTTTGAAAAGCGTATTGCTTATGAAGTATCTGTTAGTAAGCTTGAATATTTAGAGGAATATTAAAAATAAAAAAAGAATTTTTATAAAGAATTTATATAAATAATTTATATAAATATAGAAAAGGCAGGCCAGGCAAAAGTGGTATGCTTCCTTCTAAGTAGACAAGTGAAATAATAAAAACTTGCTACTTAGGAGGAAGCATATCAATAGTAATGCTGGGCCTGCCTTTATCCTAGCAAAGGGTAAGGAAAAATATATATTATGAAATCTTTGGTATTGACAGAGAAAAACCCCAATGTTATTATGATGTTACGAATATTGTGAAAAATACATATTGCTTATGGTAGAGGTTGCATTGTTTAAGAGTATACTGCTGGATATGTCAGGCATAGAAGAACGCAGTGAAAGGAAATAGTGCCGAAGTTATAAAGACCTGAATCTTTATTGCTGGGGGTATGGTGAATAACCATACAACTGTCATCATTCGTAGACTCACCTGCTTTTTGGGAGGCTATATGATGGAGGGCTGCTTAAAGAATATTTTGTGCTGTAGGAACATGGATGAAACTATCCTGGTACCATGCAGGGATTCTTTAACGTCGACTCTATGGTCGGCTTTTTTTATTTCCATGTTATGCAGGCCTGCTTATAAAAAGTGAAGTACACGTGAACCGGAAACCGAACAGTGTGTTCTAAAGGTTTACAGGTAACCATAAATGTATCGTAGCAGTGAATTCGAAGAACAGTCATAATAGATAGA
>JAEWMZ010000309.1 GCA_023392995.1 Bacillota bacterium | reverse complement strand
GGGGAGGTTCTTGGCTTGTAGGCACCGCCTCTAAGAATTTGAGCACCAGCTTTTTTAATTGCATGAGCGGTGCTGAGTAATTGTTCCTTGCTCTCTACAGCACAAGGGCCTGACATTATGACTAAAGAGCCTCCGCCGATGGTTACATTACCTACTTGAACCTTTGAGGGTTCCGGATGAAACTTTTTATTTGCTAATTTATAGGTTTCTGTTACAGATACGATTTTATCGACATCTTCAAAGATCTCTAAATTCTGATCCTGAAGCTTTGATTTATCTCCTACAACACCAATGATGGTTACTTCCCTGCCGGCCGAAATATGCGCATCCAGGCCTTTGGACTCAATTAGTTGCTTCACTCTCTCAATGGATTCTGCTTTTGCCTGAGGTTTCATTACGATAATCATGTCTCTATTGTCCTTTCTTTCTTAAACTAAAAGTATTTGATATTATGTAAGGGTAACATTATTGTTTCTTGTGATTTGATATTTCTTAAAATTAAAAGTTCTTAATCTCATTAAACAGTGCAGTAACTTGATTTTTAATGAAATTAAGCTTGTAATAGGTAAAGTGCCTACCTTGCTTTGCAATTATACACTGTAACTATTTATGTGTCAACACTATGATGCTTTAAAGTGTAACGGTTTAAAGTTAAAAAGAATATTTTTGTCAATTATTACATAAATGTATTGTAAAAATCAAGCTTGTCTAGTAAAATATAAACAGAAGTATTTATGGTGATTAAAAAGGATTTTCGCATAGTAGTGCGTTTCACACTTTCCGCCATTTTTACTAGTTGATTCGACAGGAAGTGACATTTTACTTAGCTTGCAGGAGCATATACTTGTCTCTAACATCAATCTGAGTTATAGTGTAACGAATAATTTTTATAATTCAGAGATATTATTTGGAACAAGTAACCGTCCCTGTAGTTATGGTATATGATCGGAATAAGGACGTGATCCGATGATCGAGATGCACGGTGCAGTAACAGCGCCATTTATCAGAAGTAAAGTACGAATTTTGATAACTTATCATGCGTAATATCTATTAAGTCAATAATAAGTGACTTCAGTTAATTACCCCGACTACTTACTACTTTAGGAGTATTGGAGGAAATCGTATGAATGTTTACACTTCGGAAAAGATTCGCAATGTTGTTCTGTTAGGCCACGGTGGCTGTGGCAAGACTACTTTAGTCGAAGCCATGGCGTACACAACTGGAATTACCAAGCGTCAAGGGAAAGTGGAAGAAGGAAATACAATCAGTGATTACGACAAAGAAGAGCAGAAGAGATTGTTCTCCATCAGTACCACAGTAGTACCTATAATTTATGAAGATACAAAGATCAATTTTTTGGATACCCCCGGATATTTTGACTTTATCGGGGAAGCAGAGGAAGCACTGGCAGTAGCAGATGCTGCAGTTATCGTTATATCTGCAAAAGCCGGTATTGAGGTTGGAACCATCAAGGCATGGGAATTTTGTGAAAAATACCACCTGCCCAGAATTTTCTTTGTAACAGATATGGATGATGATAATGCAAGTTATCGTGAAGTAGTTGAGAAGCTGACAGATCTTTATGGTAAAAAGATCGCACCCTTTCATATTCCGATTAGAGAGAATGAAAAGTTTGTTGGATTTGTTAATGTTGTTAAGATGGAAGGCAGAAAATTTACTGCCGGAAGTAATTATGAGGAATGTGAGATTCCGGATTATAGCATGGAAAATCTTTCTAAATCCCGTGAGATTTTGCTTGATGCAGTAGCTGAGACCAGTGAAGAATTAATGGAGAAGTATTTTGCTGGTGAAGAGTTTACGCAAGAAGAGATCTCCATGGCACTTAGAAATAATGTGATAGATGGTACGGTAGTTCCGATTATGATGGGTTCTGGTATTCTTGCACAAGGTACTTCCATGCTGCTGCAGGCAATCGAGAAGTATTTCCCGGATCCTACCAGGATGAGCATTACCGGCAAGAATATAAAAACAGGAGAAGCCTTTCATGCAGGCTATGATGATAAGAAAACCTTCAGTGCCCGCGTATTTAAGACGATAGCGGATCCGTTTATCGGAAAATTCTCCTTGTTTAAGGTATGCTCCGGTGTGATCAAATCTGACTCCCAAATCTATAATTCCAATAAGGAAACAGAAGAGAAGATCAGCCGTCTCTATGTCCTTCGAGGGAAAGAGCAGATAGAAGTCGAAGAATTGCATGCCGGTGATATTGGTGCCCTTGGTAAATTGTCCGATACTTCCACCGGTGACACCTTAGCAACGAAGGCAGCACCGATCCTCTATGATCGTATTGAGGTTGCAACTCCTTATACCTATCAGAGATTTAAGACAAAGAATAAGGGAGATGATGATAAGGTATCCCAGGCGCTTGGAAAGCTGATGGATGAGGATCTTACCTTGAAGCTGGTGAATGACAAGGAGAATCGCCAGACACTGCTGTATGGTATCGGAGACCAGCAGCTGGATGTTGTGGTAAACAAGCTTTTAACCAAATACAAGGTAGATATTGAGATGATGAAGCCCAGAGTACCCTTCCGTGAAACCCTTCGAAAAAAGGTACGGGTACAGGGTAAATATAAGAAGCAATCCGGCGGCCATGGTCAATATGGTGATGTCCATATTGAGTTTGAACCCTCTGGCGATACTGAGACTGCTTATGTATTTGAAGAAAAGATTTTCGGCGGCTCCGTTCCGAGAAATTATTTCCCGGCAGTAGAAAAAGGAATCGCGGAATCTGTAATAAAGGGACCGGTAGCAGGATATCCGGTAGTGGGACTTAAGGCTACCTTGGTGGATGGCTCCTATCATCCTGTAGATTCTTCTGAAATGGCATTTAAGATGGCTACGATCCAGGCCTTCAAGCAAGGCTTTATGGATGCATCACCGGTACTTTTAGAGCCGATCGCATCCTTAAAGGTGGTTGTACCTGATAAATTCACTGGAGATATTATGGGTGATTTAAACAAACGCCGGGGTCGTGTACTGGGTATGAACCCCCTCCCAGGAGCGAAGCAGGAAATAGTAGCGGATATCCCAATGTCTGAATTGCATGGTTATTCCACGGATCTTCGGTCAATGACCGGCGGTAGTGGTGACTATTCCTATGAATTTGCCCGTTATGAACAAGCTCCTTCCGATGTTCAGCAAAAAGTAATGGAGGAAAATTCCAAGGAAGAACAAGCAGAAGAGTAATTGCCAAGTGCTTTGTTATAGTGTATAATAAGCGCTGGCTTGTAAAAAATAACAGGAATCGTGTAATATATTGGAAAAATGGAGGCTTACCTCAGAAAAAACCTGCAAAGGCGTAGGTTTTGTTGTACGATTTGGGAAACTACAACGAACGAGAGGAAAAGCCTCCTACCTATGCCATTTGCTAATGTAAAGTTTTATGTAATGATTTGGTTGAAGAAATTGCTGTAAAGAAAATGCTGTAAAGCCGTAGGGCTGGGATGTATATGAAGGGTATCTCATGGATTACTCTTTCTATAGAAAAATAATAAAATATAAAGGAGAGTTTATATGGAAAAGTTTTTTAAACTGAAGGAGAATGGGACGACTGTTTCCACCGAAGTAGTGGCCGGCTTGACCACGTTCTTTGCTATGGCTTACATTATCTTCGTAAATCCTCAGATGCTATCTCAAACAGGAGTACCATATGGTGCGGTATTTTTGGCTACAATCTTCGCATCAGTAGCAGGCACCCTGGTAATGGGACTTTTTGCAAATGTACCATATGCTCAGGCTCCGGGGATGGGTTTAAATGCTTTCTTTACCTATACGGTAGTATTTGCACTCGGCTTTTCATGGCAGCAAGCGTTAGCAATGGTATTCTTATGTGGTCTTATTAATGTAGTTATTACAGTTACAAAGATCCGTAAATTAATTGTTAAATCAATTCCAGAAAGTCTTCAGCATGCGATTGGCGGCGGTATCGGTGTATTCATTGCTTACATTGGTATTAAAAATGCTGGTTTACTTACCTTTACCTCAGATCCGGGTAAAAATATTGTATACGATAGCGGAACTGTGGTTGCAGACAGCAGTATTGTTCCTGCGTTATCTGAGTTTACAACTCCGGCACTTATTCTTTCACTGATTGGTATTGTTCTTACTTTTGCACTGTTAGTAAGAAAGGTTAAGGGAGCAATCTTCATCAGTATCGTTGCTACAACAATTATTGGTATTCCTATGGGTATAACAAAAGTTGGAGAAGGTTTGGCTACCTCCGGTCTTAGTGATGCCTTTACCGCACTTGGGACAACCTTTGGTGCTGCCTTTGGTAAAGAGGGTATGTTATCCTTCTTTGATGATCCGGCAAAGCTTCCTTTGATACTAATGACTATTTTTGCCTTCAGTTTATCCGATACCTTTGATACCATTGGGACCTTTATTGGTACAGGCAGAAGATCCGGTATCTTTGATGCAAATGATGAGAAGGCATTGGAAACAGGCTCCGGTTTTACTTCTAAGATGGATAAAGCTTTATTTGCAGACTCCATCGCAACCAGCATTGGTGCAATCTTTGGTACCTCCAATACAACAACCTATGTTGAGAGTGCAGCTGGTATTGAAGCTGGCGGTCGTACTGGTTTAACGTCTGTTGTAACTGCAGCTTGCTTTATCGTAAGTATATTCCTTGCTCCAATCATCGGAATTGTACCTGTTCAGGCAACAGCTCCGGCGCTAATTGCAGTTGGTGTTATGATGTTATCATCTTTCGCAGATGTGAAATGGACAAATCTTGAAGATGCTATTCCTGCATTCTTTGCAACAATCTTCATGGGCTTTTGCTATAGCATTTCCTATGGTATTGCAGGAGGATTTATCTTCTATTGTGTCGTTAAGATTGTAAAAGGCAAGGCAAAGGAAATCAGCCCGATTATTTGGGTGGCAACAGCACTGTTTATTGCTAACTTTGTAATTTTGGCATTTATTAAGTAAATCTTTTTAGAATAATTCTTTAACAATAAGTAAGGGATGAGGTGACTGCGGTTGCCTCATCTTTTTTTGTGGTGCGTCGGCAGGTGGATGTTAATATCAGCCATGATTCAAATGAAATTCTTTAACTTGGGTATGGAAAATAAAGTTAAAATGAAGTGATAATGAAGTTGGAATGGTGTTGGAATGAAAATTAAAATAGAAGATGGGAAAGTAATGGAAAGATAAGGCCACTTGTAGTAGTATATAATTATAGAAAAAAGATAGATGAGTCTATGGATAACAAGCTATCTGTCTAATATTATGAGAGGAGCTGAAGTGATGTCAAAAATACCACAAGAAAGAAAAATTCTTTATTATGTTGGGATGGGGATGATGATTCTCGGTTTTATCCTCTTCTTTTCTGTGTTTTTCTCGACAGCAAGCCTGATGAATGATCCGTCCTCCGGACGTATGCCATCTTTTGGTAATGGAATAACAGGCTTTATACTGATATTTATTGGTGCAATGATACAAAAGGTTGGAGCCAAAGGAGCAGCAGGATCTGGAATTATTCTTGATCCTGAGAAGGCGAGAGAAGATCTTAAGCCCTATAACGAAGCAGTGGGTGGAATAATCAATGATGTAATTAGTAATGTAGATGTAGTAGATAATATGATAAAGAAAACAGATGAAAAAGAAGTAATAAAAATCAGATGCAGGAATTGTCAGAGCTTAAATGATGAGGATGCAAAATTCTGCAAGAACTGTGGCCAATCTCTATTATAATAAGTTATGCTATAGCTTTGGATTAATGAATTTTGAAAAGGAAGAAATTAATATAATAAGATTGTATGTAGAAACCAAATTATGTATTTGGTTTCTACATAAGTAAAAATGAGATAAATATGTTATACTTTTTATATAGATGAATAGTTAATTTATGAATTGTGGTTTGGTGATTTTTAACATGTCTTATGCTTTTTGTTTCAATTTTATGCTTTGAAGTTTTTTGGATTTGGGCATCAATTGTGAAACTTTTTAGATACTTTGATCGTCAAAGTAATAGGTAGAGAATTTACCTGAATGATTAATGTGTAGAGAGGAGGAATGTAAATGAAGCTAATTCTTAAAGTACAGGAACAAGGGAAAGGGATTGTGAATACCGTTTCACGCTTTCCTATTACAATGCTATTTCTTCTTTTAACTGCAATATGGAATATTATGGCCATTAATAACCAGAGCTTTGAGTCCTATAATAAATTAATGCTTAGCTTTGTATTAGGAGCATCGATTTACGTTGTATTACAAATGGTATATGAAAGGTTCTTTTCCACACCAATTGCCCGGGGTGCTTTTATGGCAGTGCCGTTTGTTCTAGCTCTGATCTATTATCTTATGATAAAAGATCAGGAATTTGATGTGAAAATTGGTGTTCGTACCATTGTATTATTTTTTATCTTGTTTATTGCATTTTTATGGGTTCCGGTTATAAAAAGCAGAATCAACTTTAACCAAAGCTTTATGGCGGCTTTTAAAGCGTTTTTTATGGCGGTGCTCTTTAGTGGAGTATTATTTGTTGGTATTCTATTAATTTTGGGTGCAACGGATAGGTTAATCCTTAATGTATCGGACAAAGCTTATGCCCATGCGGCAAATATAATATTCGTACTTTTGTTTCCGATTTATTTCCTTAGTATGATACCTACCTATTCTCAAGAGGAATCTGAAGAAGATAATATAGGCCGGGAATTATTAGCGAGGCAGATAGCACCGGCCAGATTCCTGGAAGTTTTGATCTCATATGTTGCTATTCCTATTGCAGCGGTATTTACAGTGATATTACTGCTTTATATTATTATGAATATCAGAGGGGAGTTTTGGACTGATAATCTGATGGAGCCGCTATTAGTTTCTTATTCTATTATTGCAATTATTGTGTATTTATTGGCAAGTACGATTACAAATGCGGTAGCCAGATACTTTAGACTTATTTTTCCCAAGGTTTTGCTTTTGGTAGTTTTATTTCAAACGATATCCTCCTTATTAAGAATACGAGAGGATGGAATTAGCTACGGAAGGTATTATGTTATTCTGTTTGGAGTGTTTGCAATTATCGCAAGCCTTTGGTTTTGTATAAAACCGGTGCAAAGCAATGGCATTATAGCTCCGGTGCTTATTATTTTATCCCTTTTTTCTATATTACCCTTTGTAAATGCTTTCACTGTCAGCAGGGTTAGCCAGACCAATCGATTAGTAACGGTTCTTGAGCGAAATGATATGCTAGCAGATGGAAGGATTGTTCCTAGATCAGATATTTCCAAGGAGGATATGAAAGCGATTCAAAGCTCTGTACAATATCTTTCAAGATTAGAATATACAAAGGAAATTAGTTGGCTTAGGGAGTACTATACGTCAAATAATTTTGAGAAGACCTTTGGCTTTTCGGAATATACCATTGATGATCCGGGAACGGTAAGCAATTATGTCACAATTACAAGGAAGCAGTCTTCTCCTATCCCTATTTCGGGTTATGATTATTTGACTCGCTTTAATGTTTATGACAAGAACATGGAATCTACATTGGGCAGCTTCGAAATGGATGGTAAAACTTATTCCCTAAGTATGGTGAGAACATCCTCGGAGCAACAGGAGATTCTTCTAAAGTCAGAAGAGCAGGAGATGATCCGCTTTCCTTTCAGTAAGATTTACGCCGAATTTGAAGGTAGCAGTGGAAATAAAGAATTAGATACTTCTGAACTGATCTTTACGATGGAAAATGAAAAAGCAGCAATTACAGTGGTTCCTGAATCAATTAATATTAACAGCTGGAAGGATGGAGAGAGCCGCCAGGCAGATGTTAATATTCTTGTTAAGTTGAAATAAGTAAGGTGTGATATTTGAATAGGATGATATTTAAAAAAGGAGGGAAGTCAAGTTCCCTCCTTTTTAAGAATCCAATAATGAATACCGGCGGTATTATCTAACAGAGCGAAGAAATTTATATACAAGTTGATAATGAAGTTTACCTCACATAGCTGTTAAAATATGATTTCATAGCTGGTAAAATATGATTTCAATTGACAGAGTAAAGATCATGTTGTAATATTATAGCATAATTTAATAAGACCTCACTAAGGACGGTGAGGTAGAGGCGCGGTAGGAAACAGTCTGTAGAAGAGCT
>JAEWMZ010000249.1 GCA_023392995.1 Bacillota bacterium | reverse complement strand
GCCATCAATCTCATTTCTTCTTTCACACCGCCCCAGTACTGTTGTGCATCAATACAACGGAAATGAAGCATATCGTCCAGTCTATCCGCATCGGTATAATAATGTCCATGGAAATTGTACTGAGCTATCATAGGTGCATTAAATAGATCTTTATAATTTATTCCGAATGGTTCCAGCATCATACTCGTTAATTCCCAGCAGGTTAAACGATAGCCCTTACCACTGCTTAAGTTATAAGCTTTTCTCCAGAAATCTTCCGCAACCCAGTCCTCACATAGATTAGCCATGCAAATACCGGATTCTATGGAAGTGCTCCATTCCAACACATTATTCGGTGGCTGATGGAAGATAATCGGTTCTTCTCCTGCTCCTTCATTACTTGGATGCTGCCCGGTTTGTCGAATGGAAACCCAGTATTTTAATCCTGAATCAAATAGCGCTATTTCTGAAAATACTTTTGATAAAGCATAGTAGTCAAATATGGACGGATTAATCGGATCACCCACACGTCCGAAGTGGATCGGATAGGTACGACCTCCTGTCATTGCAATTGTGGATACATAAGCAAAGTGTACTTTATCGGGATCAGGCTGCGCCTTTATCGCTTTTATAATATTTAGCGTAGAACCAATATTGGTATGTAAGGTTCTTTCTGGGTACTTATCAGCCTCCGGAGATACCATAGCTCCAATATGCAATACATAATCAACACCTGTAACACATTTTAAAATCGTATTATAGTCAGACATATCACCCCAGATTACTTCCAGATCCGGACAGGCAAATTTCCTAAGAAGAGCCTTGTTTTTCTCTGATGGTCTAGCAATAACACGTACTTTAAAACGATTGTTTCTTGAAAGGAGCTGTTTCATTGTTTCCTGGCCCATAATGCCGGTAGCACCCGTTACGAATACAAGCTTCTTTGGTTTTAGCGCATATGCCTGTTCCTGTGGCAGATCAAAGGTCATGGCAACATCAAAGGCCTCTCTCGTGGCAGTGATTGCTTTTCTAGCCATAGCTGCATCCCCGACTGCAAAATATGCGACACCGTTATCTCGGCAGGCTTCTTCCAATTCTTTTCCATCCCGTGATTTTGCACCAATTGCCATGACTGCATAATCACATGGATAGGCTACTGTTTCGTTACCTTTGATTCCAACAACTTCCCCATCTTTTATTTCGCTTACTGTTACTTCTGTAACTGCATTTATTCCTGAAGCATAGACATGCTCCGTAACACTTATTTTTCGGGTATGTCCCATATCCTGGCAGAATTCTTTCGCCATTTCCAAATCAGTTACCTTACAGCCTCGTTCTGCAAGATATTCCGCCGTCTCCATGCCTACCATGCCGCCACCGATGACAACCACATTTCCTGTAAGTTGAACTGAACCATTTAAAACATCATGAGAATCAACAACGAATGGTAAATCAGAACCAGGAACATTTGCGATGATTGGTGTTGCACCAATTGCATTAATTACCGTATGTGGTTTCAGGGAAGTGATGAACTCCTTCGTTACTTTCGTATTCATTCTGATATCAACACCGAGTTTTTCTGCTTTCTTTGCCATCTTCTGTATAGCTGTTTTCATTTCTGCTTTCCTTGGAGCTTCTCCTGCAGTCAGAAATTGTCCACCCAATTTATCGGTTGCTTCACATAGAATCGGATTATGTCCACGTTGCTTTAAAGTGATTGCAGCCATTAAGCCGGCAATACCCCCTCCAGCGATCAAAACTGTCTCTGGTTTCTCAGTCTTTGTAATTCGGCAGGCTTCTTCCCTTCCAAGTGCAGGATTACGAAGACAGGTTATTTGGGGAATATCAGGATTCTCAAAGCCGTCATAGCATCCCTGGTTACAGCCCACACAATAATCAATGTCTTCAACATTTCCAGCCATTGCTTTCTTACAGAACTGCGAATCTGCTAACTGGGCACGGCCGATTACTAGCATATCGACTTTATCCTCTTCCAGAATCTGTTCCGCCAATTCCGCGCTATTAATACGTCCTACACCTACGGTTAACATTCCGGTTTCCTTACGGATTCTTGCAGCATTCTCTATATTAAAAGCATTCGGCAAATCGATTGAAGGTACTTCGTACTTAAGCGCAGCCGTTAAGATATTGCCCCTTGAGACATCTAATACATCAACTCCTGCCGTTTTTGCCAAATTGCAAAAGCGTATAACCTCTTCAATTGTAAGACCATTCTCCAGATAATCATCATGAGCATCAATCCTCATAAAAAGCGGCATTCCCTCAGGAACGTTTTCACGAATTGCTCGTATCACTTCTAACGGAAATCTTGCTCTGTTTTCGAAGGAGCCACCATACTCGTCTGTTCTATGGTTTAGTCCACCGGATAAGAAGGAATGCGGCAGATAATTATGGGCACAATGAAATTCAATGCAGTCAAACCCTGCTTCAACTGCCCTTTTTGCTGCTGCTCCATAGCAAGCAACGATCTCCTTAATCTGCTCTATAGATATACCTGGTAATGTCATTTCTGCACTAACAGGCATATCACTGGCAAGAAGTATCATTGCTGTCTTATCCATACCAACAGCTAAACCACCTTGCCATAGTTGGACACCCGCTTTACCACCGGCTTCATGAATTGCATCGGTTAATTTCTTTAAACCAGGTATGTAACAATCCTCACTGATGGATAAAAATTTCCTAGGTGCACTTAGCGTATGAACACTGGTGACCTCTACCATACTCAAGCCTGTTCCACCCTTAACTCTATCAACGTGATACTGAATTAATTGATCACTTACCATTCTGGAATTATCTACAAACTTCGTCCCCATTGCCGGGAAAATCACTCTGTTTTTTAACTCCATATCTTTGATCTTAATTGACGAAAATAGTTTTTCAAACATGTTGTATCCTCCAATCTTTTATAAGCAAATTGTATAATATACAGTTCCTGTATAGTCAACATTTTTTCATTTTCAAATATATTGATATAAAATTAACAAACCTATAGGATTCCTGTTTATACTATGTTATACTTTTCATATAAATAGAGAAAAAACTTACAAAAAAGTATACACCTAGGTAACAGTTTATATTGCAGTTGTAATTGTATCTTTGGAACATTATAAATGATAGTAAAAATGATAGGATGGCGGATTATATGAAAATTAATGAGGTTATGAAAGAAACAGGCTTAAGCAAACGAACCATTTATTATTACCTGGAAGAGCAGCTAGTTAAGCCTAAGATTAATGAAGCGAATGGTTATAACATATTCTCCAGAGATGATATTGATCAGTTAAATATCATTCAACAGCTTCGTAAAGCTGACTTCTCGATCAATGATATTCGCTCAATCATACAGCATCCAAATACTGCCCATTTTTTTCTTCAAAAACAGACTGAATACCTTGAACAAGAAATGGAGTTATTGCAGAAAAAAATTGACTGCATACAAAAGCTGGACAGTCAATTACCAATATTGATCTCTTACCAGGATTTATCTACTTGTATCATGGAATATTCTTTTCCCGACAAAAATATTAATCTTAAGAATTTTTGTAAAAATGATGCCAAGATAGTAGCTTTGTATTTGTGGGGATCTTTTCTGCAAGAACTTCCGATGACTGAATTTCGTAAATATCTGTGGGATAAGGTGATAAAGGAGATGGCTAAAACAAACGATGCAAATATCCTAATCATTAACAAATATTTATTTTCGCTTACTGCTGAGAAGATGGACGAAGAATTTAATAAGAGACATATTCATTTGCAAGAAATCATAAGCTTAACTCCAAAGGATTATGACTTCTATGTAGAAAAAATGAAAGTAAAATTATATGAAAACATAAAAAACGAGAAGTTTCAGCAACAATGGCGTAATTGCTACTTTTCAAATACCTTACCCATTACTTGTTTGTTTGATTCTAAAATCAATGAATTAATTCGTGAACTAAGTCCATATTTCACATCCTATCAAGATAATATTCATGCGTGTTGCAACCTACTGTATCACTGGTTATCTACGACGGAAGGAGCATACGTTAGAACTGAACTATTAAAACTGTTTCAGGGATATATTAATATCGAAGCAAATCATCATGGGGAACTGGCAGCTCTAGTTTCTTTACCTTATTAAATGTTCAAAACAAAAGGATCCCCCATGATTATATCCAAAGAGATCCTTTTAGATTGCGGCCAAACCAGCACTTTTTACATCCCTGGCAATACCAATATGGCAGGTCTTTGCTTGATGTTCGTAGACTCCATCGATGATTCCAACAGATAGGTGGTTAGTGCTACTTCTTTTTCTTTGTTTAAATAAATTACTTCTGATTTCATAACCTGTTATTTCCCTTTCTCGCTACTTGTTAATATTGATTATAGAAAATCTTAACTGCGGTTGTATTGTAACTTCCCTTATGTCCCTCTAACCCATTTGACTCATCATCTGTCCTAACATTGTCATAGCTTCTTCGTTTCCATTTGCTGCTCCAACACATGCTTCCATCAGAGCAAGTGGTGTAGAGCCTCCACTCTGCAAAACAAGACGAACCAATGGTGTATTCATTACAATATTTATTGTAAAAATGTATTCTTGATTGCTCTCATCTCCGCCAAACTGCTTTAGAATTCCCGACTTCGCTCCAGCCGCAATCTGCGCCACAACCGGATTTGACTCCATATCATGAAATGTATTAAGCAATGTAAATTCACCTGTTTTTTCCAATTCATACGGCTTGATTTCACTGCCATAGAGCTTTTCAAAATCACTTACAGAAGGTTTTCCTTTTGGACTTCTATACCATTCTGGAAGTACCTGGTCACACATAGAATCCACGGTTCCCTGTATCTTTATGGATTGATTCATGCAAATATCTTCACAAGACGTGCCAACCTCAATCTGATAGGTTCCAGTCAGTACTTCCCAATTATAGGAGTTTACATCATAATGTGCAAAGGAACGAGAGTTCAAAGGAATGCTAACCTGCTTTTCTTCCCCAGCTTCCAGATATACCTTCACAAAACCTTTCAATTCTCTAACTGCTTTATAAATGTTTGGTGTTTGGTCTGCTACATATAATTGCACTACCTGTGCACCAGCTATATGACCAGTATTTTTTACTATACAGGATACTGTTAAGTCCATATTTTCGCCTTCTACCATCAATTCAGATAATACAAATTGTGTATAACTAAGTCCAAAGCCAAATGGAAACTGTACCGGAATATCTGCTTTCTCATAATATCGATATCCAACATAAAGTCCTTCTGCATATTCTACCTGTCTTGGATTGATGCCAAAGGTATCAGAGGAGGAACAATCCTGATAACTGATTGGATAAGTTTCTGCCAGTTTTCCACTTGGATTCGCTTCCCCAAACAACAGATTTGCTGCTGCCTCTCCTACTGCCTGTCCGCCAAGATAAAGATTCAAAATTGCTTTTGCATCCTTTATCCATGGCATCTCAACCGGACTTCCTCCCATTAATACAACAATAATATTAGAATTCACCTTGGCGATTTCACGAATCAGTTCGCAATGGCTGTCTGGCATTTTCATGTGAGTACGGTCATAGCCTTCTGATTCATATGAATCAGGCAAACCAACAACGACAATTACTTTATCTGCACATGCTGCGCCAGAAACTGCCTTTTCTAACTCCTCTTTATTGCGGCTTCCATCTATCTCATAAGCAGGGTAATATGAAATCTTTCCCATCTTTTCCATCGCTTCTTTTACATTTGAAAGCTTTGTTGGATTAATATGGGATGATCCAGCTCCCTGATATCGAACCTGTTTAGCCATGCTACCACAAAGAGCGATTTCATCCGACTTTGCAAGAGGAAGCATCTGCTCCTCATTCTTTAATAATACAGCGCTTTCTTCTGCAATTCTTCGTGCAAGTTCATGATTCTTTTCCACTTCAAACTTGCCATCTTTCGTCTGATTGTCATGAATTTTCTTTGCCTTAAATGCCATGCGAAGGATTCGTCCTACACATAAATCAAGTTCAGCCTCTGTAACTAGTCCATTATTTATCCCCTGCTCCATTATCTCATCAAAAAACCCTTTACTTCCAGGCATTTCCAAGTCACATCCTGCCTTGGTGGCTGCAATTCTATCATTCATTGCGCCCCAGTCTGTAACGACCATGCCCTCATATCCCCATTCTGTACGTAGAATATCAGTCAATAGTTTTTTGTTATCGCTGGAAAATATTCCGTTGACTTTGTTATAAGAACACATCACTGTATCGGGTCTGCTATTTTTCACTACCATCTCAAATGCTGGCAGATAAATTTCACGCAGCGTTCTTTCATCCACCAGGCTGTCTCCCATCATACGATCCTGTTCCTGATTATTTGCCGCAAAATGTTTTACACTTGTTCCAACACCTTTGCTCTGCACACCGTCTACCCAATTGATTCCCATCACACCAGCCAGATAAGGATCTTCGCTGAAGTATTCAAAATTACGTCCGCAGAGAGGATTACGCTTCATACAGACACCTGGTCCAAGTACCACATCTACATCATAGTGCAATGCTTCCTCTCCGATTGCTTCCCCCATTGCTTTTAGTAAATCTGGATTCCAGGAAGAAGCACTTGCAGAAGCAGTAGGAAAACAGGTGGATTCCTCACTTTGATTGATTCCTAAATGATCTGATTCTCCTTTTTGTGTTCGAAGTCCATGAGGTCCATCTGACATAAAAAAGGAAGGTATCCCATATTCATCCATCTGTATGGATTGCCAGAAATTTTCTCCACAGCAGATTCTTATTTTATCTTTTATACTCATCTTTTTTACAATATCTTTTACTTTTTCCATCTTGCTTTTCTCTCCTTTTTTCTATTCATTTTCTTTATTTTTAATCATATCTTCAAAAGGCTGCATTTTATCCCTATAAAAAATACTTTTTAAATACGCCGGCAACGAAAATGCTAAAGCGATTGCCACAATCCAACAGGTTGGTATAAAAATCATCACATACAGCCATGCCAATGTTAACGCTGTAAATATAAGATTCACAAAGAAATACCGCATCGTGAAAAAAACTGCATTATGCCATATTTCTTTTATGGTGTTAATAAATTTAGCCTGCCATACAAATACCCACTCTCCCAGCATACAAAGTAAAAACAATCCCACTAAAAGTGTGATTTTCATTGCTGACGAGTCCAAATATCCTACCACGTACCAGTACAAATTCCATAACATAACACAAGCAATCAGAAGCATTGGTAAAAAGCAAAGAAAAGCTTTTTTAAAGTTTTCTTTCCAGGCATTCCAGTAATCTTTTGCAATATTTCCTTCCTCATCTTTTACAACGCGAAGCATTACCTGATAAAGAGCAGTGATGGATGATCCAATCGTTATAATTGGAATACTTGTCACTAAAAACAATATGTTTAAAATAGCCAGATCAAACAATCTCGCTATGAATTTTCCAACAGGACTATCTAACGATAAAAACCCCATATATACCTCCAAACTAAATATTATCTTATAGGATGTGTTTTCCTATAAGATAATAATAGGCTGCCGCACTAATGACGGCAGCCATACTCTCTTTTTTTAACTATTTACTCATATAGCTATCATAATATTGCTGATAAAGTTTCAGATTCTCTTCTACACCAAGTGTATTCATCTGATCGACAAAAGCTTTAAATGTCTCTTCATTTAATTTTTCTGTTCCCACAATAAATTTAGGAGCCATTGTGACAAGATAATCATTATAATTTGTATAATTATTTGATTTTGTGCTACTATCTTCTGCGCTAAAAATAATTGCATTAGAATAATTATTATCCTTTCCAGTACCTTTCCACATATGAGATGCACGTAAACCTGATTCTGATGTATTTTCTACCTCATATTTAGATATCATGAGTCCCGGAAGTCTTTGTCCTACGTAAGCTATAGTAGTACTATCCTTACTAATCGCACCAACGTTTGGCTGTAATGGTTCAGCATATGTAAACTTATCTCCATCCAATGTATAAGCGCCATTCTCAAGACCTGCTTTTTTGTAATATTCATTTTCGGCAGCGCCCTGATCTGCAGTTAATCCATAACTACGAAGCATAGCTCCCTCTTCTGAGAAAAGATAATCTGTAACTGTCATAAAACGAATCATTTTTTCTTTTGAACATGAGCTTGATACTACATATCCCTGGGTATCCATGGTTGCTCTCTCATTATCCAAACCAGTATATGCTAATAGTTTTGATGTTGTAGCTGTATCAAGTGGAGACGTTGCTGGCTGAACATTTACTTCCAATCCATATTCTGGCATAGACATTGCATCATCTAACTGTGCATTTAATCCGAACCAGATACCTGCTGCTCCAGCATATGTAAGTGCTGTATTTGGCAGATAGAATACATCTGTTGTACGACTGGCAAAATCTTTGTAAATATATCCAGCATCATACCATTCGTTCATTTTCTTTAAGTAATTATAGAAGCCCTGTTGAGTTGGTCCAAATTTTACTTTTCCATCTTCCACATAGAAGTTCGACCCTACACCAAAGCCTGTCAGAAGTTCACCAGTTGAAAAAAATCCTTCTGCCGGAAGAATCAGACATGCACTATCCTGTAAATTTGCCGCTGCAAAATACTGCTGATACAGTGGCAGCATATATTCCCAGTCTTCTATGGTTGTTGGAACGTCATTTCCACTTGGGAATACAACGTTTCCGCCTGTCATAGTTTTAAGAATATCCTCTCTATAAACTAATCCACCCCAACTCTCTGTTCCATCCGTTCTAAGTTGAAAAGGGATTGTAAAAAGATGTCCACCTTCATCATATAAAGCTTTCTTTACATCCTTATTTTCATCTGCATTTAAAAAAGCATAGAAATTAGGCATATACTTTTCCAAATATGGTGCCAAATCCTGAATAATACCATCATCATAAAGTGACATTACACTTTCCTGACTATAAGTTATTTCCATAATGTCTGTGTAACTTCCAGTTCCAATCATTAGAGAAAACTGTTCCTGTTCACTTCCCATCGCTGGCTGTTGGAAATCAAGTGTGCAGTTGAACTTATCATTCAGATACTGAACCACTGGATTCTCATTGTAGCTGTCGTAAATCTTATAATCATCCTTATAAAGCCAGATTGAAATATCCTGACTCTCATCTAGATTATCTGCTACACCTTCTACAGTAGCGGTTTCTGTTCCAGGTACGGAACCTTCTTTCTTTGCACTACATCCTACAAGCATGGATGCTGTCATTGCCCCAATAAGCAATAAAGATAACATTCTTTTCTTCATTATTTTCCTCCTTTATTTCATAGTTCCTATCATTACGAACTTTATGAAATCAATTAACCTTTTACGCCACCAAGTGTTACACCCGTTACAAAATACTTCTGAATAAACGGATAAATAGATAGAATAGGTAACGTTGCTACTACTACAACACAATATTTTACAAGGTTTGATGTAAAATCAGCTGCCCCAAGTGCATCGGACGACGACAATACCACCGCTGCTGAATCATTCTGAATTAATAGTTCTCTCATAAATAACTGTAATGGCCAGGAACTTCTTGCCGCCGGCATATAGATGGAGGCTGGATACCAGGAATTCCACTGCATAACTGCAATGAACATTACGATTACAACTATATTTGCTTTTACCAAAGGTGCCAGAATACGAAACAGTATTGTCAATGGACCTGCTCCATCTAATTTTGCAGACTCCTCATAGCTCTCCGAAAGCTGTTCAAATCCCGACTTCATCATTGTGATGTAAAATGCATTCAATAATCCAGGAATCAGCAATGCCCATCTGGTATTGATAAAACCAAGCGAACGAACAACCATATACGTAGGAATCAATCCACCGGAAAACATCATGGTAAATAAAATGAAAAGCATTAATGGTTTTTTCATTTTAAAATCCTTACGACTTACGAGGAAACCTGCAATCGCTGTAAAAAGAGAACCCACAAGCGCATTCCATACTACATAAATCAAAGTGTTTCCATACCCTAACCAGATACTTTTGTTGTGTAAAACAAGATTATAACCAGCTAGAGTTGCATCTCCTAACGGTTTCCAGACAATTCCTGCGTGACTCATCAAAAGTCTTGGATTTGAAAAAGATGCCATAACAACGTGCCAAATAGGAACGACACATAAAAATGCAAAAAATATCATAAAACCATAATTTAAAATATTAAATATAATCCGGGAAGGCCCCGTCTTTTCTACCATATCCGTGATCTCCCTTTCTAAATAATCGATGTATCTGCAAGCTTTTTACTTGCAAAATTTGAAAAAAGAAGCAATGCTGTTCCAACAACAGAATTAAATAGACCGACTGCCGCAGAATATCCGTACTGCATATTTTCAATACCCATTCTCTGAACATGTGTTGCAATAATATCTGCTGTTTCATATGTACTTGGGTTATAGAGAAGCAGTATTTTATCTCCGCCAAGTGAAAGCATCATTCCACATTTTAGAATCAACATGGTTACAATTGTTGGCATAATGCTTGGTATTGTTACATGAATACATCGTTTGAATCTACCTGCTCCATCAATTGCTGCTGCTTCATGTAATTCCTGCGATACGGATGTGATTGCTGATATAAAAATAATGGATCCATATCCTAACCCCTGCCATAAATCTGAAACAAGATTAATTCCCCAGAAATACTTTGGGTTCTGTAATAGATTCTCACGTGAAATATGAAATACTGATACTAAGATATTGGTAATGACACCATTGCTAGAGCAGAATTCGATAATCAGACCACACATAACAACCATAGAAACGAAATACGGCATATAACTGATTGTCTGCAGTGTCTTCTTAAAATTTTTCAAATAAATTTCATTTAACAGTAATGCAAAAATGATTGTCATTGGAAATCCAATTACCAGTCCAAGTGCATTAATTACAACCGTATTTCTTATAATTGCTCCAAAATTGGGTCTTGTAAAAAATGCAATAAAATTATCAAAGCCCACAAACAGACTTCCAAATATACCCCTTGCTGGTTTAAAATTTTCAAATGCTATGACCAAACCAAACATTGGAGCATAATTGAATATCAGAAAATATAATACAATTGGAATCATCAGAAAATATAATGATTTATTCATTTTAAAATCATGCTTCCAAGTTGATCCTTTTACTTTCTTGTTCATTTTCTCTCTCCTCACTTTCTCACTAGTACGTTATTATTCTACGTAAATCGCCATTTTTCATATTGCATATTTGTTCATTATATTTCATTTTTGTAATATAATTATCTAAGGTGACCGTTTTCTATTTGCACGCATTAAAGAACCATTGATAATAACAAGTCTGGCCGATAACGAATGAATTATCTTTTATGATGCTTCTAGGTATGAAACAACATACTTATCTTTCTCTTCATTTTAAATTTATAATGTATCCAATTGCCATGGGCTGTATTGCATTATACTAAATGCGTCTTTGATCTTCATATTGCATTAATGTAATATTTATTGTATTATTATAATATTATTTTTACCAGTTCCAAAGAGGGGTATCCATCTATGAATGAGCATATCAAACCATTTCTCACTTACTTATACAGCTTCACTTTTATTCCTGTTTACTATTACTACAAGAACAAACTTGCCTTTTCTCTTCCGGCTTCCGGAATTACATATGCTCCTTTGGACAAATACATCCATACTTTTTTAAGTTCTGATCACACTATCTCCTATCAGCTTACGGATTTTGGTGGATTGTATGGCTATATAAAGGACAAAAAGCAAAATGGATTCTATATTATCGGTCCCATTTCAAGTGTTAAATATGACAATTCTGCACTTTTTTCCATTCGACAAGAATATAGTGTACCAAAAAGTGACCAGGAACAGCTACAGCAGTTTTTTTATCAGATACCACAAATGAACCACAATGAATTTATGGCACTACTTAGTTTCATTTCCTACTCTGCTAACTTGGAAAACCATATCCCATATGAGCTTACTGCATCCTCCATACCTGCTTTTGAGGATGATGTTCAAAAAAAATATACGAATTTACAATATATCAATAAAGAATCCAGCTATGAAAATAACTCGTTGCAGATAGAAGATCTACTTTATGGTTTTATTGAAGCTGGAGACGAACCAGGACTAAAGCAGTTCTTTACATCTTCCTATAAGATTGACAGCGGAATCATCGCCAACTCTCCGCTGCGAAATCAGAAAAATATTATGATCGTCTCTGTTGCTTTATGCTGCAGAGCCGCCATTCGTGGTGGACTTCCTTCTGATCTCGCCTTCCATATGTCTGATGCCTATATCCAGTTGCTGGAAAATCAGAGTAGTATAGAAGCAATACTATCTCTTGGTTCAAAAATGCTGGCAGATTTCACTCATCGTGTCTCAGAAAATAGTGCCAATACCAATGGTGACCCGATTATACAAAAAGCAATCAAATTCATTCAACATAATACAAACCAGCATATTACGGTTTCCGATATAGCGAAACATGTAAACCTTTCCAGAGGATATCTATCTACGCTTTTTAAAAAGGAACTGGACTTTGATATTTCAGCCTTTATTAAAAGATGTAAGCTTGAGGAGGGGCGTGAATTATTGCTTATTCCGACAAAAGTATTTCCGAGATTAGCTCCTATTTATGCTTTTCCAGTCAGAGCCATTTTCAGAACAGCTTTAAAAACCAATATAAAATGACCCCGCTGCAGTACCGCCGCGGGGTAAAAAAGTAACTTTCTATTTTTGCGAACATTTCCAGATTTACTCTTTCATCTTTTTCAGATCCTTTTTTGCTTCAGGTGCTATTCCAACGAGTTCCGCCATCGTCATCTGATAAGCAAATTAGTCATTGGTCCATCTAACATTGCTGGAACTATCTGATAGAATAATATTTATTAAGACCTTTTGTTTATGCCAGTTTATCAATCATATGAAGCACCCTTGTCCCATTAATCTCCAATTGTTCACGTGTGAGGCTTCCATCCTTAAGAGCCTGTAACACATGATTATAATCGCCTTTACCACCTGGCATGAAAATGTCTCCACCAGCCTTAGCCGCTTCATTTGACAACGCGCTTCTATATGCCGATTTCTTGTCTGCCATCATATCAATTACCCAGTCTGTCATAACGATACCCTTAAAGCCAAATTCTCTTCGAAGCATATCCTCAATAAGACCTTTATGCTCCGATGTATGAGTTCCATTTAATAAATTGTAGCTCGTCATTACTGCATGGGGCTGTGCTTTCTTTATGCACACTTCGAATCCGCGGAGGTAAATCTCTCGCAAAGCACGTTCACTAACCTGACTATTATTGCAAAAACGATTGGTCTCTGTATTATTAGCTGCGTAATGCTTAATGGTTGTTCCACAGCCATCATGTATCTGCACACCTTCTGTTATAGCAGCCGCAGTTAACCCTGATACCAGTGGATCCTCCGAATAGTATTCAAAATTTCGACCGCATAAAATACTTCTGTGAATGTTCAATGCTGGAGCAAGCCAAAGATTTATGCCCATCATTTTCATTTCACTGCCCACCATATCCCCATAGGATTTCGCAAGCTCATAATTGAAGCTTTGTGCGATAGCAGTTCCTATTGGAATCATTGTAGCAGCATGTTCTTTAATTACTGCATCCTTTGGAATCTTTTTTGATCCAGCAATCTTCTTTGCAATAAATCTTACGAATGGATTCATAAATTCAAGCACGCTTTCCGGAATCATTCCCGCTCCGCTAGCATCATGTGCACCAGTTTCATCTTCATAATATAATTTTGAAACACGAAGACCAGCAGGGCCGTCCGCCATAATTAAAGGCTTAATTCCCTTATCCTTAAGCACTGATGTTGTCTCGCCTGCTGCGCCAGCAACATGCATTGCTGCATTTCCAATAACGCTTAATGCGCCACCCTTTGGATTAAAATTTCCAATTCCAAGATAAATCAATTCTTCATCAGAAAGAGCCTTTACTCTCTCATCAATTTCATACGTTCCCTCATAGATTACTTCTTCACGTATGATATCAGCTGCAAAAAGGGAAATATGAACTGCTTTTTCAGGAATATCTTCTAACTCTAAATTCTGTGATTTGATGTCAGAGAAATCAGGCTTTCCAAGACAATTTCTTGTCTTAAGAGTCAAGATTGTCTCATCCAGAGAAAGAACTGCTGCAACAGAAGTTGAAACAGAACTATTTCCAACTCGTACGATATAATTTCCTGCTTCTAATAGATAGCCTGCAATCTCCTCGTCATAGGAAGCATAAGCAGAGAGATTAAAAGTAATCTTAAGCTCTTCTTCCAGCCCTGGGGTAAGTAGGGAAGTCTTTGCGTAACCAACAAGATCCTGATATGGCTTATCAAGTTTTCCATTTGGCATAGAAACATAAACCTGAACCACTTCCTTACCAGCCGCAGCACCTGTATTCTTAACCTTAACTTTGACCGTAATTTCATTAGCAATCGCATTAACAGCAACCGTAGTAAGCTCAAATTTTGTATAAGATAGTCCATATCCAAATGGAAATAAGGCTGACTTTTTAAAGGTATCAAAATAACGATACCCCACATAAATGCCCTCATTATATCTGGTTTCATCCCACTCTCCAAAACTTCCTTCTTTGCTGTAATTCTCCCAGGATGTCCACGTAGTAGTAAGCTTTCCAGAAGGGTTCTGTTTACCTGTAAGGATGTCTGCAAGTACTTTTCCATTGTCCACACCAAGCTGTGAAAGTAAAAGAATATTCTCTACTTCCATAACAGGAGTCAAATCAACTACTCCGCCCACATTCAAAACAATCATAAATCGTTCATATTTTTTGTTTAACGCAAGAATGTCGCGGATCTCTGCCTTGGCAAGTTTTACTTCGCCCTCGACTACTTCTCTGTCACTTCCTTCGCCTGAAATACGACTTACAACGTAAATTGCTGTATTTCCCTCACCCTCAAGCTTAAGCTCATGGTAAGGTTCTTTCATATTTTTACCCATAGCATACAAAAAAGGATTCTCATGTTTTTTCTTGATTTCAGCTTTCAGTTGTTTTATGAAAGCCTTCTTTGCAAGTACTCGTACCATATCATATTCATCGAGCCAATTCTTAGAAGTAATTTCAAAGCCAGCATTCTCAAGTCCTTGCTCGATTGTATATGTAACCCTGGAGTTAACCTCTCCAGAACCTGTTCCCCCTTTTATGGTGTATCGCATTCCCGACCCAAAAGCAGCAATTTTGCCAGCTTTTTCTATTGGAAACTTACCATTTGTTTTGAGTAGCACGGTACACTCTGCTGCATTCTCAAGCACAAGTGCCAGGTGTTCATTTTCGTATTGTTCCATTCTTGTCCTCCTAATCGTCAATCTATTACGAAATCTATATTAATTAAACTAATATTTCCCCTTCTTCGTCATGAGAACCAAAAACATATAGGCGATGCCCAAATACATGTGGTTCTCCATCTGGCACACATACATCAAGTGGCAAATACGGATTTGTAACCTGTGTCTTCATACAGCATTCTCACCTTCAAATATGCGCAAAAGGAGGTCATCAAACATTGACCCCCTATACATTCATTACTTTCTAGCAGCGATTTCTTCCTTCATAGCTGGAAGTTTTGCTTCTAGGTCAAATTTTAATAGGAGTATAAACATAACAATAAAGAGCACAAGTGGAATATAAATTCCAATTGCGAAGATTGCCTGCCTTACTGCCGGAGTAGCTACCTCAGCAAATCCATTATAATTTGCAATTGCAAGGCTCCACCCAACGATTGATGCTCCGACGCCAGAGCCGATCTTACCACCAAAACCACTTGCTGCCTGACTTGTTGCAACCATTCTTTTTCCATACTTATATTCATTGTAGTCGACTGCCATTGCTGTCAACACACCGCCAAGGCACATCATCGGAATGTTTGCAAAGGATGCAAAACAGCCCATAACTGTGTTAAACACAAAGTTTACTGGATTAAATATACGAAGGGCCGTTGTAACCATACCAATGAAAATGGACACCTTAAGTGTCTTGGTAACACCAAGTTTCTTAATCATCGGGCCAACAAGAATAAATCCAAGCAATGTAGGAATAAGTCCAATTGCGCCAAGAATTGCGATGAGATTATCATCACCATAAATCCACTTACAGTAATATATGCCAGACGCACCACTGATACCATAAGAAAGGTTTGTCATAACGCCCATAACCAGAATAATAACCCAGTATTTATTGTGAAAAAGGTTTGAAATAGCACGCCAGAATGGAACCGCCACTTCCTCAATAACATCCGCAGTCTCTAGCTCCTCCGCTCCTGTTTCTACTGCACGCTCCTTTGCCTTTGTATAGCAAATAAGAAATGCTAATAATACTATAAACGCAACTCCCACACTAAACTTAATCCATGCAGCCTGGTTTCCACCTAATGCATTTGTGATAGGTATTATCGCAATCGCAATAACCATACCTGATACATATCCAGCAGCTGCACGCCAGATACCCATCACTCCTCTCTCTTCCTGGCTGTTCGTTCTAACAACCATAAGAGATGTGAAAGGAATTGCAATCGCTGTATATACAACAGCTGTTAGCAATAAGTTTGTCACGGCCATATAGATCAGTTTTCCAGTATCCGAAAAACTGGTCGGTATTGTAAATAGCATAACAATAATAATCGCGGCAGGGATAGCCATCTTAAGAAGCCAAGGTCTGTATTTCTCCTTACCAGGTGCTGTATGGTCTACGATATTTCCCATAATTACATCTGTAAATGCATCAATGACCTTGCAGATAAAGAAAAGAGTTGCAATTGCACCTGCCGCCATACCTATCTTATCTGTATAAAAATATGTCAGCTGTCCTATCAGACCTGACATTGCGTTGAGTGCAAACTGGCCTAATGAATCACCAAAGTAATCACCGATACGCATTACTTTCTGAACTCCAAATTTGTCTTTTCCAAGTGTTTTTTTTGACATTTTCCTCTCCTTACAAAACATATGTACTTATTTTCTGATATTCATATTTTATCATTCATTATGCTAAAATTATTGTAAGCATGTGTGATTTATTGTAATAATGTGCTTTTTCAGATAAGAATTATTTTATTATTTTTCATACTGTTTAGCCTTATACAACACGATAGCTACCGGTCTGGTAAAAAGAGAAAATTTGTGATACCTCTAAATCAGTTCCTGCAAGCTTTATTCTGTTTCCCTATATTTTTTAGGAGTTATGTTTGTTACACTCTTCATCAACACACCTCCACATTAATTATTAATAACTGTTAACGTATTACTTTAAGATTTAATACCAGTCATTCTAGAACTTCGTTAAGCTTCAAAATCATTAGTTTTAAATTTATTAGATTGGTGCATATTATTTTTGTATTGTAAAAATGTGTCTGGTATTATAATATTAGTTAAGGAGGTGACATAATGAAAAACAATGATGTGATACTCTTTTGTAATTACCTATACAATTGCACCAATATTCCGATACGGTTTTATGAAAAGGATACTCTAATGCTTCAACTTCCTCCTGCTGACTCAGCTCTTGATATTGTTCAAAAATATCTGGAAGTCTTAGTAAATCAACCTCAAAGCGTTACATTTCTCGTAACAAAGCAATTCATATATATTGGCATCGTAAAAATTGATGAAAATAAGGATAGTTGTGTTGTCATTGGTCCCACCACCAACGTCCTACTGTCAAAAGAGATGATAAAAGAAGTTATGCAGGACGCTTCTATCTCCTTAAGCCATATGAATCAAATAAATGAATTAATTAATGGATTTCCAAAAATGACCTTTGATCGCTTTCTTCACACGCTCTGTTTCCTTAATTATTCTATCAATTTTACCACACTTACTATGGAAAATATCTTAGATTATAAAAACCGTAAGATTCTTTTCCCAATAGCAACAGAGCATACCTCAAAAATTTTTAATGCAAAAGAAGAACAACATTTTCATAATACTTATCAATTCGAAAAGCAATACTTAAACATTATTGAAAATGGTGATTTGGCTGCCTTAAAAAAACTTCTGGAAGCCCCAATTGTATTAACACCTGGTGTAGTAGCAGATAATGGTATCAGACAAATCAAGAATCTATTTATTGCCGGGACAACCTTAGTTACGAGAGCAGCGATTAAAGGTGGCTTAGATATGGAAAGTGCGTATCAATTAAGTGATGTCTATATACAGAAGATGGAAAAGTTACATTCAGTAGAAGACATTTATAACTTGCAGTATCAATTGATGTTTGATTTTACGGAGCGTGTACTTGCATCGAAAATACCTTCTGGTATCTCATTATGTATATATGAATGCATTAATTACATTAATGCAAATACCAATCGCCCTATCACTGTTGAAGATGTAGCAGCTAATGTTAATAAAAGCCGCTCATTTATTTCACGCAAATTTAAACAGGAGCTAGGCTTTGGTATCAATGAATTTATTAATAGCAGAAAAATTGAAGAAGCAAAATATCTTTTGACCTATACGAATAAATCTATTAGTGAAATCAGTTTTTATTTATGTTTCTCTAGTCAAAGTTATTTTCAGAATGTATTTAAAAAGAAGCTAGGGATTACTCCAAATGACTATCGTTTAAAAACAATTTCCAATTAGGATATTTAATTTTGTTCAGGAGTGTTACCTACTGATTTAACCTTTGATTCCATATATTAATAAATTATATTGGCAAAAAGTATAGAAATTCATAACTTTAAAGGCAGCCCTCTTGGACTGCCTTTTCCTCTAGCCTCTCATTGTTCTGCTCTATATCTTTAATTATAAGCAAAAACTTTTAATTTTATCAAAGTATAAGTATTGAAACAAAGTCTACTCTCATCCCCATTTAATCTACGTCCAGATTCCCATTTTCCATCTGCAAATTTTCCTTCTTCGATGGAAATGATATCATAGTTGGGTTTACCTGGGTTCACAGAAAATGGCGCAATAATACATCCATTTGCCAAAATATAAAAGGTATCCTCACTTTCCTTTACGATCATACAAACGCCATCTGTTCTTGTTATGATTGGCATGTTCATTATTATCTTAAATCCAAATTCTCCAAATATCATGGTACTACTTTCCTCATCATGATCTATTCTTTCGGAAATAACCGCCTGCAAATCGGTGGTTCCATATTTGCTCGTAATAAGTTCCATCATGCTGATTAGTGTATTGGAACACCATTTGTATTCGTCTACGTTCTGAGGTATTTGCAGCAATGGGTCTGAAGTGTCCATTCCGAAAAGAAATGCATCACTATCTTCAAATGGATGTCCCATATCTTCAAATCCAAAAGGAGCATAACATGTTGCATGATAATGACCAACTGCATACACCTGTCGTGGAGCTGCATGAGAATGAGTAGCTGTTTCCGGAATAAATAGCGGATTATCCAGCTTTGTATATGTATCACATACATCACAAAAATTTGGCACATAGATGTCTGGTGCAAATACATCTATAGATGGCGCTGCATATTTCCATACCTCGATTACCTTTGCCACTGGTCCTCCAGATGGATACATGCCCACTTCTGCACCCTTGTCCAGCCAGCAATTTACTGTCATTGGAAGGGGATACACTCTTTTTCCTGCAGAAGCAACCTTTTCCACATAACTTGCAATATAATAGGCAGAGAAAACTTCTTCTGCGTACGCCCCAAATACTTCCTCCCAGCTTCCTCTCTCAGCGCAGTTTTCCACAACCTCTTTGATTCCATGTTCCATTTCTGCAGTATGATACTTCATATAAGAAAGAAATTCCTCTGGTACAGCCTCCGCAAATAATCTATCAGCATCATCTGAATGCTCTCTGGCACTTCCCATAATACCGACCTCATTTTCTACCTGGACGGCAATTACGGTACGCTGTTTTTCATCTACATTCTTTAGGTGTTTCATAAATTCTGTAAATGCCTTTGCATCCGCCTGATTTGTTTCTTCACCTAAATAGGAAAGTGTGGTATATTCCATTCCATAAAAGTTGACAAGTCTAATTTTATTTTTTCCCTTTTCCACCTGTGCTCTTGGAAAACGTACCATATCCTTCTTTACCCATTCCGGTGCATACATACATGACGCATTTTTCCAGCTACCGAACCAAAGAAAAATAATATGCATTCCATTTTCTCTTGCCTGGTTAATAATGTCATCCATTAGTTGAAACTTAAACTGTCCTTCTACTGGCTCAATCAACTCCCATGATACAGGAAGAAGTACAGTATTCAAACCTAATTCCCTTGCTCGTTCCCATACTTTCAGCATATACTGGGCATTTGACGCACTTGAGTTCCGCGCTTCTCCTGCGATTGCAATAAATGGCTTTCCATTTACCTGAAAAATTGTTCTTTTGCTGCTCATCTCTTTCTCCTCCATTATTCTCAGTTCAGTTTGTTCCGCTTTGACATTGTTTAGCATTTTTTAGTCAATGCTTTTTGTCTAATCCTATTATATTTTTTATTATTCTCTCTTTTAATTTCACTTGCCGACACTACATCTAATTATTACTTACCAAATCCGTTTTATTCTTGTAATATTTTTTAAATAATGATATACTTTTTTTATGAATATTAAACAGATTTTATGTGAATGTATAGAGAAAGCTACAAATAATCAACCAATACCAAAAACCTATGAAGAACATCAGACCATCATGAGCAACACTTACCATTTTCATGCAGATGAACAACATCGTATCATGTATGACTTGGTCACTCTGACAGGATGGCACACCGGTGTAGACTGCGTACAGGAAATTTTTTATGCGCTTTTGTCTGCGCCAGCTTTTTATGCCTGGAAAATACCTTTTCCAAACGGTATGCGCTGTGCTGATCACGCACACAATCATATCGAGCTTGCCTACGTTGTAAATGGCACACTGAAAATACATGTAGAAGACAAGCACCTAACACTTTCCCAGGGTGAATTACTGCTTATTAATGCAGGCATTTCCCATGGAGAATACCTGTATAATGAAGAATGCACCCTACTTTATCTTGGAGTGGATGACAGCTTTTTTGAGCAGTTTATTAATGGTTCTGATTCTTTTGATTATACGTTAGCTTTAAAAAAACTAATTAACCAAAAACGCTCTCAGTATCTTTATGTGCGTTTTTCTCCTATTGGCGAGACTCCATCAACAATTCAAGCTTTTACAACAATTCTTACCGAATTACAGACCAACCTCCATGGAAAAAAAAGGTTAATTATAGGTTCTGTAGAACGTATCCTGGACCTTCTTACCAAAGAATTTCATATGCAGGTCACCACCGATGATGCAGCGGATCTTCATCATGCTTTAGTTTTGGATATTCAAAGCTATGTAAACCATTATTATGCCGATGTATCTGTTTCCGAAATTGGAGAAATGTTCCATTACAACCCTGACTATCTAAATCGCATTTTTCGAAAAGCTGGTTGTGGTACCTTATCTTCCTATATCCAGAATATTCGTCTGACCGAAGCCTTACGTCTTATTGAGACAACTGATGATTCTATCGAAAAAATAGCAGAAAAAATCGGATATCACAATCAGGGATTTTTCTATCAGAAATTCAAAGAAAAATTTCAGATGCTCCCTGGTGATATCCGGAAAAAGAATAATATTTGATATAAATTTCTACATTTGTTATTATAAGTGAACCTTTAATAATAAGGATATTTAATTTTGTTCAGGAGTGTTACCTACTGATTTAACCTTTGATTTCATATATTAATGAATTACATTGGCAAAAAGTATTGAAATTCATAACTTTAAAGGCAGCCCTCATGGACTGCCTTTTGCTGTATTGGGAACAGACATTTTTAGTCTATGCGCTTAACATTCTTATTCTCCCTTAATCATCCCGCGGATGCCACGAATGTAATGTCCATTGGCCATTTCCAGCAGTCCCTGCATGCTACCATCCTTCATTCGGCCATTGATCTGCAACCCGCTGATATCTTTGTATCAGTTATAATTTTCCAATTTCCACTCCTTATGCCACCGAAGTACTGGCTTATCACCTTCCCACTCTATGGGAAGCCATACATAGGTTGATTTATAAGTATCATCAGTATGTTTGTCTTCCGACGAATCTAAAAGAGTTCCCTCCGGCTTAGGGGTTCTATCCGGCTGGTAGTTTTTAAACATCTTTTCCATTACTTTTTGCGTTGACATCGTCATAATTTTACTGTTATGTCCCGGCTTCCATCGATCTGCCACCGCCACATACAAGTCCTTCTTACCTGGAATTTTAATAACATCCGTAATTTGCGCACAGAATGTATTTTCTGCCTTGTCACCGATACAAGGATCACCAAGATCAGTATATTCTCCATGGTAATCATCAAATACAGCAACCTTCGTCTTATTTGGATAATAGCCGCTTGTACCTGAGGTAAATAAGTAATGTTTTCCGTTTCTCATAAAATGGGTTGGAGCCTCTCTGGTATAAGGAGGCAGTATGTCAGGAAAATGTATCGAAAATTCTCCCGTCACACCAGTAAATTCTTCATTAAGCGTTGCACAGATCATTTCGAAATGCGGACGTTCAAACCAATAATAGCCTTTGCCAGTTTCCTCATCCACATACAAATCAAAATCACCGCTATCCATTTGAAGAGGTTTATAGCATTTATTCACAAACTCATACGGTCCTTTAAAGCTATCTGACTGCATTATCGTCATGTACTGGCTGTTTTCTCCTCCACTCATAATCTTCAACCATGCCACATATTTCTTTGTTTTTGCGCAATAAATAATATGGGGACGATCTAAACATTTACCGGGCTCCAACGGCGAGAAAGGATCCGTTTCGGGAGGAATTATAAAGCCCTCATCTTTCCAATTATAAAAATCCTCGGAGGAATAGAGGCGAATTCCGTAGGTCCAGATATGACCGCCCTTTTTAGAAAATTCCTTATTTTCACCATACCAGTAATATTTTTTTTCATTTTCATCCCAAATAACAGAAAATCCATGCGCCTGTATCTTCTTTCCATCCGTGTCTTGCCACTCTTTCAAACCTGGCTGAATACTATTGTATTTCATTTTATAACACTTCCTTTCTTTAAAGCCGCTAACTTTGGATTGCAGGCACTAAGTTGCTTGTTTTATTGTTTGTTGTCCCACCGGATAACCAATCCACTTTTCCCTCTTTAACACTTCCTCGGATTTGATTTAGCTACTAAAAAACTTATGTTATAATCTTTTTCTTAGCATTTGTTCCATTATAGTTTCCTCCAATAATTATTGCCAATAACTCAACATATGTTTATAATTATATTAAATCTGTCCATTAGCAACAATTACAGTTATGCAATTATGTTAGTTATTATAACAAATTAAGGAGTGTGTAAAATATGTTAGAGGATAAACGTATTAAGAAAACAAAGATTATTTTGAAACATACTTTAATTTCATTGCTGGAAGAGAAAACTTTTGAAAAAATAACTGTGAAAGAATTGTGTGACAGATCTGATACGAGCCGTATTACTTTTTATAATCATTACAATGATAAGTATGAACTGATTGATGAAATCTTTCAGGACTTTATTGGAGAAGTTGTCATTGAGTCCCAACCCTGTAATAATGTTCTCGAAGAATATGTTTCTGGATTATGTAATTTATTAGAATGCAATATTAAGAAGATGGATGATAATCGTAACTTTTTCTCACATCTTACACCGGAAGAAAACCCATATCCTTCCTATGCGCTTAATAATTATCTTAAAAAACAGCTGGACTTATACATCAAACATTTTAATGAAGACAATAGGATTAATTTCAATTATCCTTCCAATAAGATTTCCAGTTTCCTTTATCACGGAATGAGTGCTTTTATTATTGAAAGTATTCATCAAAAACGAACCGTAGAGGAGACCAGTGCAGAAGCAAAAAATTTATTAACCAAGTTAATTAATTCAGAAATTTTTATGAAGAAAATTTGATAACCACTATTTTATAATATAAAGATAGCCCCAATGTGTCTTATCTGCAAGATACATTGGAGCTATCTTTATTTATCGTTTCTTAATTATTTAACAAGCAAATTCATATCTGCCGGATTCCAAATTGATGCTTACTAAATTATTTTCAAGATATAATTCTTTGCTTTCTGCTCTCCCTTGTAATATTTTAACTTTCGCAACGTCCTTGCAGGGAAGAACCACCTTAGCTGAAGTATTGGGTGGTATTTGAACCTTTAAGGTAAATTGTGTATCAGTTCTTTCCCAATCACTTTCAATCTTACCACAAATGCTGTCGTATACTCCTCTGGCCTTTGTTAAAGAACCGCCCGGCTTTGGTGCTATTACAAAGTTCTTATATGCTATACTCTCGGAATCCAGATCAATTCCGGCAACATACTGGAAAAACCATCCAACAACAGCACCGGGAGAATAATGATTCAAGGATTCTCTTACAACGTTACTTTCATTAATACCATCCCATTGTTCCCATATTGAAGTGGCTCCTCTGGTAATCGGATATAACCAGCTAGGCATTCTGGTCTGTTCTACTAGCTTATATGCGGTCTCTACATATCCATAATCACAAAGCACCTTGCAAAGGAACTGAGTGGAAAGAAATCCTGTGCCCACGTGATAATCTCTCTTTACAACCAGCGTATTCAAATTATCTGCCGCCTGCTGTCTCTTATCTTCCGGAAGAAGTCCAAATGCTAATGGTCTTACATAGAGACATTGTCTTGAGGATTCAATTTTTCCATTATCCGTAAAGTTATACAGATACGCCTTCTTAACATTTTCCGAAAGTTCTTTATACTTTGCAGCTTCATCTTTCTTACCTAAAATATCAGCTATTTTTGATAAAAGTTCACTGGAATGAGCAAAATATGCAGTTGCAACCTCTGGAACGGAAAATAATACATTATGCATAATATCATCTTGGGGATGGTCTTCAGATGCAGGCTCTGCCCATTCACCCCAGTGGAACTTGGTATCCCAGGTATATTTCCGATATGGATTTCTTTTAAAAATGCGACTCCAATGGGACTTTCTTGCAAGCTTTGCCTCATAATCCACCCAAGCCTTCATACTGTCCCATTGTTCTTCCAGAATTCTTTTATCACCATAAACCTGATACATAGTCCAGGGAATAATTACCGCAGCATCTCCCCATCCTGCAGAACCCTCAACTGTTGCCATTACATCTTTTCCGCTGCTTATGGCTGGAGCTATGTTTTTAATCATGCCATCTTCTTTTTGCTGTACTGCAACATCCTTCATCCATTTGCTGTAGAAGGAAGCTGCATCCATCAGTGTACTTCCTGTTCTGGCAAATACCTGAGCATCTCCTGTCCAGGCTGCCCTTTCTCTTTGAGGGCAATCCACCGGTATATCTACAAAGTTTGATTTCTGACTCCATAAGGTATTACTTACCAACTTATTGATTAGTGGATTAGAGCATTCAAATTCTCCGGTCTGCGTCATATCGGAATATACCGCAATTGCTGTAAAGTTTTCCGGATTAACCTCTTCCGGCCAGTCTTTTACCAAAACATACTGGAACCCATGAATTGTGAAATGAGGCTTATATTCCTCCGTTCTCTCTCCTTTTAAGGTATACTGAATCTCCTGTTTCAGAGGATTCGTCTTTGGTCTTGAAGTGTTATTCAGGTGCTCCATTGTAAAATTCCCATTCTGATCCAATGCCTCACCATGAATTAAAGTAACCTTGTGACCTTTTGCACCTTTTACCTTAAAGTTAACATACCCAGCCATATTCTGTCCAAAATCCAATACAGTATTACCATCCGGCGTATGCAAAACTTTGGGTGAAAATTGTTCTTTTTCCCGAATCGGAACACTATTAGAACCCACCAAAATCTTATAATCCTGATTGCCGATCAATACATTCGACCAATTATTATCATTAAAACCAACATTGCTCCAGCCTAACATCTCTTTAGCGGCATCGTACATTTCTCCATCCTGTAAGTCGCTTAAGAGAATCGGCCCTTCCTTTGTTGCTTTCCAGGACTTATCTGTTACAATTGTAGTCATCTTACCGTTATTTAACTCTATTTCAAGTTGTGCCAATAATAATACATTCGTTCCATAGACATTTTTGTTACCAGCATTACCCAAGCTTCCGCGATACCAGCCATCACCAAGTATTGCACCAATTGCATTCTTACCCTTTTCCAATAGTCCGGTAACATCATAGGTCTGGTATTGTAATCTCTTATTGTAGCTGGTTGCTCCGGGTGTGAATACCTGGTCTCCAACTCTTGTTCCATTCAGCCATGCTTCGTAGATACCACAGGAAGTTATATATAGTCTTGCCTTTTTTACTTTTTCTTCTAATTGAAATTCATTTCTCAGATAGGAGGCAGGATAACGAACAACCGGATCTGTTTCTTTTTCCGGATTAATCCATGCCGCTTTCCAATCTTGCGGCTTTAAAAGTCCCAGTTCAAAGAAGGCAGGTTCGCTCCATTCTCCCTCCTGCTTATCCTGATCCCATACCTTTACCTGCCAATAAATGCGCTCACGGCTTTTCAAATCCTTTCCTTGATAAAGGATATGATTACTTTCATCACTAACAACTTTACCTGAATCCCAAATGAATTCCCCTTTTAGTAAACTCTCCGGGCTCTGTGCCGCTTGAATTTGATAAGCTGTTTGTTTTGCTCCATATACTTCTGCTTCTAAATCAAATTTCCAAAACAGTCTCGGTTTGGTTGAGTCTATTCCAATTGGGTTCACGAGAAATTCGCATCTTAATACATTTGGTTTCATAACAAATATCCTCCTAATTAACAATATAATGTTCCTGTGCAAAACTTTAATAATGAAAGTTCCAGCTTCTACCTCATACACCTCTTTGTTTGGCATCTGATTAGAAGCTGGAACTTATGGGTCTTGCCCTTTATTTTCTGGAACGTGATACTCCAGTGGTAATATTGGATTACATGTATTCTTGCATACATATTGCATTTTAGCAATCTTTCTAATTGCCACTGTATACTTTACTTTCTTCTATATTTCTAGGCTCGTCTACCCTTTCACTCCACCTAGTGTAACACCTTTTACAAAATACTTTTGTACAAACGGATAGATGCATAAGATGGGAAAGGTACCTACTACCACAACACAGTATTTTACTAAGTTAGTAGTAAAATCTGCTTTACTCACTGCATCCGAACCACTTAAAATTCTAGCTGTATCATTTTGAACTAAAATTTCTCGCATAAACAACTGCAAAGGCCATAGGTCTCTTCTTTTCGTTAAGTAAATAGATGCCGGAAACCAGGAATTCCATTGCATTACCACATTAAACATTACTATAACAGCAATTGTTGATTTAATAAGCGGCACCAAAATCTTAAGAAGTATGGTCAACGGTTCTGCTCCATCAATTTTTGCGGACTCTTCATAGCTTGCCGGTAACTGATCGAATGCCGACTTCATCATTATGATGAAGAAGCCGTTGATAACTCCGGGAATAATGATAGCGTAAGGGGTATTAACCAAACCAAGTGCTCGATTTACCATATAACTTGGGATAAGACCTCCTCCGAACATCATTGTAAATAACATAAACAGTGTGATTGGCACCTTTAACTTTAGATTTTCACGACTGATTACAAAACCAGCAATTATTGTTAATATGGCACCAATTAGTGTGGTTGTTGAAACATAAATAAGAGTATTGATGTACCCCGTAATAATGTTCGGGTTTTTTAAAACAAGTTCATACCCTTTCAAGGTTGCTTTCCCAAGTGGCTTTAGTAAAAGACCATTTGCTGCCATCAGCTCTCTCGGATCACTTAAAGATGCCATAACAACATGCCATATTGGTGCGATACAAGCAATGCATACCAATATCATAAATCCATAGTTTAATATATTGAATATAATTCTGCTTAAAGATACTTTTTCTACCATTTTATTTATGCTCCTTTTGTTAAAACCGAGATAATCTCATTGCGTATTCTGCTTTGCTGCGCAGTACTACATGTACATAATATCAAGATATCTTATGTCTAATCGTTGTTAAAGAACAGAATGTTCCGCATATTTTTTACTGATTGCGTTGGAAACAAGAAGCAAGGTTGTACCTACTACCGAGTTAAATAGACCAACCGCAGCAGAATAACCATATTGCATCTTCTCAAGACCCATACGCTGAACATTGGTGGAAATAACATCCGCTGTTTCATAGACGCTGGGATTATATAATAATAGAATCTTATCAAATCCAACTGTCATTAACATACCACATTTCAATATGAGCATCGTTATAATGGTTGGCATAATACCCGGAATTGTTACATGCCACGCTCTCTTTAATCTTGATGCACCATCAATTGCAGCGGCTTCATGCTGTTCCTGACTTACCCCAGCTATGGCAGCTATGAATATAATCGATCCATAGCCAAGTCCCTGCCATATATCAGACAGAAGATTTATCCCCCAGAAGTAATTCGGATTTAATAACAAATTCTGTCTCTCAAACCCGATCTTAACCAAAAGGTTTGTAATTACACCATTAGAAGATACAAAATCGATAATAAGTCCGCAGATTACAACAGTTGAAACGAAATAAGGCATATAGCTAATGGTTTGTACCGTCTTCTTAAATAGGGTAATGTATATCTCATTGAGCAGTAATGCAAAAACAATCGAGAGCGGAAATCCGATTAGCAAACCTAATAAACTGATTACAAAGGTATTTCTAAGTATTTCAAAAAAGTTTGGTGCGGTAAAGAACTGAATAAAATTATCAAATCCTACAAAATCACTTCCAAAAAAACCTTTTACAGGACTGAATTTCTGGAACGCCATGATTAATCCGCCCATCGGTAGATAATTAAATATGATAAAGTATACAATAATCGGCAGAACGATCAAATATATTTTCCAATTCATTTTAAAATCTCGCTTCCAAGAGGTTTTCACCACTTTGGGAGTTTTATTCAATTCTTTCGTCGAACTCATTTATCCTCCAATCCACCGCTTAAGAGCGGCGCTAACGCTTTGATACATATAAGCTGTATATCATCATTACATTTAGTCATTTTAATCTGTTAATCCTTGGTATTGTGATAGATTTATAAGGTAAGGTATGGGGGTGTCCCATACCTTACAATTACTTGTCTATCATTCAGTATAATTATAAATAGATTTTATCTAGTAAGATAACGATCATATGCAGCTTGCTGGATTGCAAGATTATCCTGTATTCCAAAAGATTCAATCTGCGCTTTAAAGGCTGCCCAACTTTGATCGTTCAATTCTTCGCTTCCAAGAATGAACTTTAATACCATGGAATTTATGTAATCATCAATATTGGTCTGATTGCTGGTATAAGTATCATCTTCCTCAGTTGTTCTTGATAAAGACAACGGCAATGCCATGTTGCTATCCTGGTACATAGTCCATTTATCACTGGCTGCCAATTGCACATCTGTCTTAACTGCCAAATTATGCACCTCACTGCTTAACCCAGGAAAACGTAACGCTCTAAAAGAACCAGCATCTTTTACAGGTCCTCCCACAACATCTAATTTATTGTTATAGGTAAAGGTACCATCTTCTGCAATCGTATATGCACCATCTTCCAAGCCATTTTTCTTATAAAATTCATTTTCTGCAGATCCTTGTTCTTTCGTGAGACCATAGCCTTTTAGATAAGAACCTTCTTCTGAATACATGAAGTCCATCGTTGCCAATAGTCTTTCAATATTCTTGCATGATGTACTAACAAAAGTACCACCGCCCTGCTCACTTTTACTATTAAACATATAGTTAGGTGCAGCGGTTACTCCTGTTGCAGTATCTATTGGATCTGGAATACCTTGAACATCGACATTCAGGCCGTAATCGGGCAATGATAATACATCTCCCAATTGGCTATCTAATCCAAACCAAATTCCAGCTCCACCGCCATAAGTTAAAGAGGTATTGGGTAAGTAGAAGAGATCATTGGTTCTACTCGCAAAGTCTTTATAGATATAGCCTGCTTTGTACCATTCATTCATTTTCTTCAGATAATTGTAGAAGCCATCTTCAATCGGTCCATATTTTACGGTGCCATCCTTTACATAATAAGAAGCACCAACGCCAAAGCTGTTTACTAGGTTACTCGCTGAAAAATACCCGGCAGCAGGGAGAATTAATACACCATAATCAGTCATACCGGATGCTTCAAAATATTGTTTCATGAGTGGAAGCATATAGTCCCAATCTTCGATGGTAGTAGGCTCATCCTTCCCGCTCGGGAACTGAATATTACCACCTGTCATTGTATCTAATATATCTCGTCTGTATACGAATCCACCCCACATAATGCCATCTACATCCGAAATATATCTTAACTGTAATATTTGACCTTCATCATTATAAGCATGCTTGCGGAACACCTCATCGGAATCCAGTAACTTCTTAAAATTGGGCATATAATCAAGATAATCTGCTATGTTGACAATAATACCATCATCATATAGCTGGCTAATTGAACCTGTATAATAACTGGCATCAATCATATCTGTATATTCTCCTGTACCGAACATAAGGCTTAAAGCATCACTTTCTGTACCAGCTGCCGGTTGTTCCACCTTAAGAGTCATGTTGAACTTTTTATTCAGATACCATACCACAGGGTTTTCACTATAGTTTGAATAGTAATCATTCGGTGAAGCATATAACCAGTAGGAAAATTCCACAGGTTCTGAATAGTCAATCTCTACAAGTTCTTTCTCTGTTGCAGTTGGAGAAACCTCAGTCGTTGTTCCATCATTACCATTTGCTGTATCCTCAGATGTACCATCAGACTTTTTACAGCCACTGAATGAGGTGATAATCAGTGTCATGCATAATAGCATTGCGAATAATTTCTTGATACTTTTCATTTCATATCCTCCTCTTATTTATAGATAGTCATACGATTAGACTACTTAGACATTTTAATGCAAGTCAGCATGAAATATATATCAATATTCATATATTTTTTGTAAAATAATGATCAGCTTGGAAATTCTATAATCAATACTAATATCGTCCTATTAGATTTTGTGCTATCTTTACAAAAATATCCACGAGCAAAATATTTTTAACGAATTATCAACCAGAAATATTAATTATTTATACCAATACTTTATTTATATCTGATATCATCAGATATTTGTTATGTCTCGTATGTTTCTGCTCATTTATTTTCAGATGTTAATATTTCGCTATTTCTTTTACCTCATCTCTAAATTGTTTAGGAGAAATTCCCGAATTATCTTTAAATACCTTACCAAAATAACTTTGTGAACTAAACGATAACTTTTCACTTATTTCCAGCAAAGTATAGTTTGTATATTTTAAAAAATACTTTGCCTCATTTATCTTAACTTCTTTCACATAGTCAACAACTGATTTCCCAGTTTCTTTATAAAAGCTTCTTGATAAATGCCCTTCGCTGATCTTAAGATTGCTTGCAATATCGGATAATTTAACATCTTCATAAACATGTGTTTTGATGTAGTTCATTGTCTTGTTCGTTATTGTATGATAGATTTTCAACTCTATTAATTCATGCACTCTTCTGGTAAAGTCGTAAATCATTTTTAAAGAGAGCTCCAAGATCTTTGGTATGGATTTTAGTGCTTCCATCTGGCGAATATACATATCACTTATGGTTAATGCAATTTCACTATTTACACCCCCATCGATCGCTGCTCTCGTAGCTAAGGTAGTCGTTACGATAAATAGATTCTTTTGCTGACGTAATTCATTTCCATTACTGATATCTCCATACTTACCAACAACAACTAATTTTGTTAGTTCCTCAAGGTTACCTGTACGTATGACTTCAATAACAGCGCGTTCCTGCATATATGTTCCGTGAAACTCCAGTTTGCTTAAGCTTATTTGGCTGCTCTTTAATCCCTTAAATAAATCCTCTGTTTGCTTTCTATCATTTAAGGGATTAAGGCAGTTCTCATCAAACACGTTATTGTTAATATAATAATAAGTTGTTTTTATTATTTTAATATAACTATCATATGGATAGATTGGTGCCCTTAATAAATATTCCACCAACTCTTTTTTTCTCTCTTCTGTTATTTCTAATTCCTGAACGAACTTCATTATATTTTCATCAGAGACATTATGAATGAGATATGGTCCAATCAGAATTACCCCTCGCAAGGGATTATTAATGATTAATGGTATACCGATACAACTCATTCCGTATCTATTCTGATAAATATTTACTTCTTTATAAAGCTTGTCTTTCTTGACATAACAGATTGTTTCAAAAGCCCGGAGGTCAAATAATGGATACCTTCTCCCTTCTCCTGAAAATGCCGGCAACCCTCCCTCATCATAACAATACACTCCTAACTTATACGTATTGGCGAGCATTTCACATAGATTTTCAACTGAATTCTTATTCATTTATCACCTATTCTAAACCTTTGAATTGTTTTGGAGTGAGTCCTGTAATTTCTTTAAAAACATTGCTAAAATAACTTTGTGTACTGAACTGCAATTTTGCACTTATTTCTGCTATGGAATAATTTGAATATTTTAATAAGAACTTTGCTTCATTAATTCTTACTTCCTTGATATAGTCTACTATGGACTTTTCTGTTTCATTGTTAAATAACCTTGACAAATGTCCATTACTAACTTGAAGATAACACGCTAAATCCGATAAATTTATATCATCATATATATGAGCACTAATATATTCACAGGCCTTACAAATAGTAACAGAATAGCTCTTATTTCCATTATGTTGATTAACCCTACCAGTAAAATCTAATAGCATTTGAAGTGAAAGATCCTGTATCTTCCTAATTGATTTTAGTGCTTCTGCCTGTTGAATATACATATCACTAACGCTATACGCAATTTCACTATTTAGGCCTCCTTCAATCGCAGCTCTTGTAGCAAGGGTCGTTATTACAATAAATATATTTTTTTCCTGCCTAAGCTCGTTGCCATCACTTAAATTTCCAGGATTTCCATACTCTTGGTTTAGTGCTATCCGCATTAATGTATCAACATGCCCAGTACGAATACATTCCATGATAGACTGTTCTAATTGGTAAGTTCCATGAAATTCCATCTTATTTACATCAATCTGATCGCTATGATATTCTTGTAATTGCATATTCGCTTCAATTTGCTCATTCGATGATTTCAGATCGCTTTCGTCAAACTCCTTATTGTATAGATGAAAATAGATTACTTTTATTAACTGAATATATTCACTGTATGAATAGACTTGCAGCTCCATAATATAATTAAGTATAGAATTGGCTTGTTCTCCCTCAAATCCATTCTTTTCAGACACTCCCTTTAAAGTTTGACTCAACATTCTCTTGGAAAAGACGGGTCCAATGATAATGGCGCCTCTGATTATTTCTGCAGATAAAACCGGTATTCCTATCCAAGTCATACTATACTCATTAATATAAACTCTAACATCCTTTCTAAAAATACATTGCCAGGAAAATTGATCCATTCCGAAGATCTTACTGTTAATTAGCTGCTCCGTTCGATCCACTACTGTAAAAACTAAGTCACCTTCCGTATCATAAAAATAAACTCCGATTTGATAAGTATCAGTAATCATTTTACATAGGTTTTTCACTGATTCTAGATTCATAAGTTTTTACCTTCCTTCAGCTTTCGAACTATAACTTATCCAAAATTGCGTATGAGGGTTGATGATTATCTTATAGACTCTGTGAATACCTGATCCCCTTTCTCAGTTACAGAAATAGCAAATTTACCGTTACCAAGTGTTTTTCTTTCGCCATTCGGCAAACATAAACGAGCATTGGTATTTGCCGGAATCCTGCCAGAAATATGGATTTCTTCACCAGTTTTTTCCCAACAAAGCTGTATCTTTCCTCTAACACTATCATAAGAACCTTCCACCTTATTCAGCGGAATATTATATTCGGGGGCAATCAGAATCTGATCATATCCGACACCGGCATTTTGGATACCCAGGGCTCTTCGATACAGGAAATCACCAACACAACCAAATGCATAATGGTTAAAAGAGCAACCACCTATTGCCCCATCCTGACGAATTGCATCCCAGTTTTCCCATATCGTTGTGGCTCCCTTTTCAATCTCATAAAGCCAGGACGGACATTCCTTCTGAAACAGTACCTTCCATGCAGCATCCTGATAGCCATAATCACACAAGACGTCTAGAAGATGTGGTGTCGACATAAATCCGGTGTCAAGACGGAATTTATTTTGAGTAATCAATTCATTCAATCTTTTCGCAAATGCTTTTGCCGTGTCTTCGGGTACCATTTTGTACTTTAATGCAAGAATATAATTCCCCTGCATTTCCTGCCCTAATCGCTGGTCTTTTGTTACATATTCTTCTGTAAACGCTTCTCTTACACGATTTGCATAGTGTTGATATTTTTTTGCATTATCATCATACCCCAGAATTTCTGAAATTTCTGCATATAAATCTGCGATATGAGCGAGTATACTGGTATCCGCATAATTCATAGTCAAAAAGGCAGATGCCGGGCCATCGCAAAAGCCTTGTTCATTTACTACACTTGGAATAACCCAATCGCCAAAGTGAAATCCTGAATTAATTAAATAATGCTGATTTTCTAAACGTCTACCTTCCAGCTGATCAGGAAATACATTTTGTTGACCTAATGTATTATAAGCATTCGGTAATTCATAAGCAGCCAGTTCCATTGCATATAACCATTTACCCATTGCCTCGTAGTTTTCTGTCAGAACTGTCTTGTCGCCAAACAACTGATACAATTGCCACGGAAGTGTCAGAATAACATCTCCCCAGCCCAGAGAGCCGGCTTGTGCCTGAGAAAAATAGCTTTTAATCTGGGGTACTGTTCCAAGAATATGTCCATTCTCTCCCTGCTCGGTTCGAATGCTCTTAAGCCAATCTTTATAAAAAGCTGTCATCTCCTGATTGAACAAAGCAGTTGCACCATATACAACAACATCACCCGTCCACCCTGCTTTCTCTCTTGTTGGACAATCCGTAGGAATTGCTATATTATTGGAACGCTGACTCCAGTAAATATTCTGCTGCAAACGATTCATGTTCTCATCCGAACAATGAAAGGCTCCTGTCACCATATTATCGGAACTGATTGCCAATGCCGTAAACTGTTGTTTTGTCCATTCTTTCCCTCCAGTCACACGCACATATCGAAATCCATGATAGGTAAATTTAGGTTGATAGATTTCCGTACACTCACCTTTACAAATATAAACATCTTTTTGTGCTTTGTTGGTTTCCGATAAAATGTAAAAGTAGTTTCCATCCTTATCCAATGTCTCTCCGTGCTCAAACGTAATACATTCATTCGCACTTCCGGCAATCTCTACACGAAGCATTCCGGCAAGATTTTGTCCAAAATCTACAAGTGTGTCACCATTTGGTGCTGTCCATACTTTCACAGCAGGCAATTCCTGAAAGATGCGTACCGGAGGATATATTTGAGCTTCAAGCTTCTCATCTGCTTCTTCTTTCACATAGACCGGCTTCCACTTATTCGCATCATAAGTTACTAAGGATGGATCTCCATCATCTTTTGTAGCATCATACACCTCTCCAAGAAACAAATCTGCAATTTGAACCGGGCCGTCGTAACTATAGTCCCAGCTCTGATCGCTTTCTATCAACTGAGTCTCTCCATTTTCATACCAGATTACCATTTTCAGCAGGAGTCCCGGAACCTCTCCGTATTCACAACCACGTCCAATAGCAATCTTTCCCTTATACCATCCGTCTGCAATTGTAACAGAAATAGCATTTTCGTCACTTAACAGATCCTCTACTTCATATACCTGATATAGGATTCTTTTGTCATAGGTTGTAAATCCAGGATTAAAAAGTGTATCTGTGATCTCTTTTCCATTAATTTTGACATCATAGATTCCATGTGCCGTAAGGTATAATCTTGCCCTCTGTATTCCTCCCTTACAGGAAAAAGGTTTTCTCATACGTACAGCCGGATCATATGGCTCCAATGGTAATGACTCCATAATATCTCCTTCCAGTCGCATTTCTGTTGCTTCTCCACGCATCATTGCTTCCATAATATCCTGCCACTCTTGATATGCTTGTTTAAGTGGATTTTCCTTAAGCTGAGGAAGTGCTTCCGGCTCGATCCATCTTGCGCCACTCCATTCACTATCATGGAAAAATGCTGTTTCAAAATAACATTCACTACTGGAAACTTGTTCCCCCATATTATTCCATATAGTTATTTGATACCGATATCGGGAACATGACTCCAACGGCTCTCCTGCATAAAGGATTCCTACCGTGTCACTTTCTTTTACGATTCCACTATCCCAAACGATGCCTCTCCCCTCCTGAGAAACAATCATCTGATAAGCCTCCTGAAATACATTATTCTGCTCAGATATTATTTTCCATGAAAAAGTAGGTGTTTGCGTAGTCACTGAAATTGAATTCTTCATTGATTCACAGGTAATCTGTACTATCTCCATAATAAAAACCTCCATTCTTAGTGTTGTTTAAACATTTAGCGCCATAATCAACTGATTCAATGCTTCTTTTGTTACACCCGGCACAAAACTGATAAGCTGCCTGATTGGCATTGCTTCCATCGTAGCCGCCATCATTTCATTGCTGACAGCAGAATTATCACCCTGAGGCTGTTCTACCATTGCCTGAGCATCTTCGCTCATCATCGATGCCACCGCTTGCTCAAAAATCGCATTTCCTTTTGGATCTGCCATGATCTCTCCTATGGTAGAATTGAGGGTAAATACCTTCGGAATACTGACTTCTGATACAACCTGTACGGAACAGGAAAGCACTATTTCCTGTGCGTTTCTTCCAATTTGAATCTCATATTCACCACTTTCCACATACCAATCATGAATCTCTGTACTCCAGTATGCGTAGGATCGGTTATCTAGTAAAAACTGCACCCTCTTTGTCTCCCCTGGTGCAAGTTCTATTTTCTCGAATCCTCTCAGCTCTCTCACAGGACGGATAATGGTGCCTCCCTCTGCTGCCACATAAAGCTGAACAACCTCTTTTCCTGAACGAGAACCGGTATTTGTAACATCAACCGATACCGTCAGTTTTTCGCTTTCTTTCACGCTTTCTTTGTCCACTGTAAGATTGCTATAATCAAATGTTGTGTAAGACAGTCCATGTCCAAATGGGAACAATACTTCCTTATCCTTTGATATATAATAGCGGTATCCTACAAATACGCCTTCGGAATAAACAGATTTGTCGTGTTCTCCGCCATAATTTAGATAACATGGTGTGTCCTGTAAACGAAGTGGAAATGTCTCTGCCAGATGACCGCTGGGATTTACATTTCCATATAACACATTAACTAGAGCTGCGCCGACCGCCTGACCGCCAAGGTATGCTTCCAGCACTGCTTTTACCTTGCCAATCCATGGCATCTCAACAGGGGCACCATTATGTAGTACAACAACGATGTTCGGCTGCACTGCTGCCACAGCTTCAATTAACTGATTCTGGCAGTTTGGCATTTGCATATGTTTTCGATCGTAGCCTTCGGATTCAAAATTATCCGGAAGCCCTGCAAAGATTACTGCAATTTCAGCACATTTGGCGGCTTCAACCGCTTCTGCCATTAACGTCTCATCTACTTTGTCCTCTGCATCATTAAATCCCTGTGCAAAGGTGATATTTGCTTTGTTAACATTCTCTATTACCCCCACTGCTTCCAGTGCTGATTCGACCTTAAAGCTATTGATATGAGAGCTTCCCCCACCCTGATAACGTGGCGTTTTTGCATATTTTCCAATAAATGCAACCTTTTTTTCCGGTAATAACGGAAGAACTGCCTCTTCATTTTTCAAAAGAACAATACTCTCCTCCTCTATGAGACGGGCAATTTCATGATCTCTCTCATGTTGAAATACTGCAGTATCATCATGATTTTCCACATATCTGTAAATAATATTCAAGAATTCCTCACAGGACGCATCCAGAACAGACTCATCCAGCGTTCCATTCTGCACTGCAGCCACAATTTCCGCATCTGTGGCTCCGCCGCAGGATGGCATCTCCAAATTGCATCCCGCCTTCAGTGCTTCCACACGTTCATTCATTGCACCCCAATCAGTCATAACATAACCGTCAAATCCCCATTCCTTACGAAGAATATCTGTAAGCATTTCTCTATGTTCACAAAGATAGGTGCCATTCAGCTTATTATAGGAATTCATGATTGTCCATGGTTTTTCCTTCTTAACCATCCCCTCAAAGGATGCAAGATAGATTTCCCGCATTGTTCGTTCATCCATTTCAGAAGAACTGGTCATTCGATGATACTCCTGATTATTTGCCATGAAATGCTTTGGGCTAGTCCCAATATTTTTGCTCTGCACACCTCGGACAAATGCACCTGCCATTTCTGTTGATACAAGTGGATCCTCTGAATAATATTCAAAATTACGTCCACATAATGGGGATCTCTTAATATTCATAGCTGGTCCTAAAATCGTGCTGACCCTCTCTGCCTGACATTCTTCTCCCAGTGTCTCTCCAAGCATGGCAACCAATTCTCTATCAAAGCTGGAAGCTGTTGCACACCCTGCGGGGAAACAAACCGCCTTAATGCTGTCATTGATTCCAAGATGATCGCCTGCATCATCTTGCTTTCTAAGTCCATGCGGACCATCTGCTACCATTAGCGACGGGATACCCAGACGCTCGATGCCCTTTGTGTGCCAAAAATCATGTCCTGAACACAGGCTTGCTTTTTCCTCCAGTGTCATCTGATTAATTAACTCTTTTATTTTTTTCATTTCCATAATTTTCTCCTTTTTACGGATAATATTCTTAGGCGTTTGCGAAACGCCACAAACTGCATAAATACGGCCTTTTTCTCTTTATAAAACAAAATATCTCCTCAATGATTTATGGTAAAATAGAGTTGTTATTTTAAAATAAGTTACGAAGCATATTCATAACAGGTTTCTCAACTGCTTTTTTATCATTTACCTCAAAGAATGCCATCGACTCCCAGTGCGAATCTAAATCCCATAATTCCTCCTCACTTTAAACCAAGGCAATGCACTGGATACTACTCCCAGTATCATTCTTACCTGTATTAATACTATTTTTAAACTGCCTTTTCACTTTTGAGTTTCAATAAACCTTTTATTCTCTATTTTATAATGCCATCGCTTAAGCGTATTGCAATTTTGTATATTTTTATTGCAAAATAGTCTACTCACTATTTCATCCTGTATATATCCTTCTGCAACATTATGACCTGATGCTAAATACAAGCTATAACCAATTCCTCTATCAAGAAATTATATAATTTACCTCAATCTGTTAACCAATTCCTTCGCTACCATCTCATGCTCACTCTCCATATTATCGAAACCAATGACAGCTAATGACAATATGCTGGCGATCGCTGGCCCTATGCTCATCAAAAACCGAATTCCGGCGAGTGAGGCTTTTGTCTGCTCCACATCCGGCTGATAACCGGATATAGAAAGAACGGCACCTACTAATATACCGGCTAATGCGGTAGCCGCAGTGGAAACAAAGGTGTTGATAGAGCTCATAAACGCTCCAACATTTATCCCTGTTTTCCACTCACAATAATCTATTACGCCGGGCATTAAAGTGCTCTGGGCAGGTGAAGAGAGTCCATTGAAGAAGTTATTTATAACGGATAGAATTAAATAAACAATAATACCGCTACTTTGCCAATTAACCGGATACACTAGTGCAAAGGAAATGATAGTAACTATGATACATCTGAAACACCAGCCTACTCTTCTGCTTTATTTAAAGCATCAATTACGGCAAGGAACATCTGATCCCCGCCTGCTGGCATCATAGCCGTTAGCTCAGCAATTGTTTGACCATAGGCAAATTTAATCATTGGATTGGTTGTGGTCCCCGGTGCAAAGTGCTCCAGCATTTCAACTGCCAGGGGTTGTTCTAAAATCTGCCCCAGTGTAGATTCCAAGGAATATTTATTAATTTTAAGATTCGTAGTAGTTTCATATTCGTAATGATAACTCCCTGAACCAACCTCAATGCTCTCCCCTGTCTCTGGAAGTTCAAGAATTGCGGTAGTGTTGGCAGGGATAGTTACTTATTATCCCTTCAACTAAAATTTACTATTTTTCATTAAGAATCTCATCTAAAAATTTCAATTGCAATCTCATATTTTCACGTCCCAATTCATTGTTTGCGCCTTCAAATCCATGCGGAATAATACCATGCTCTAATCCATAGAAAGTTAAATGGTGTTTGATGCCAAATTTTTCAAGTTTATCATTTAGTTCAAAAGCTTGATTGTTAAAAGTACCAGTATTGCCATCAGATATGTAACTTGGGGGAAATAATTCTGAAACATGCTCTGTCACCTTTGCTTGATATACTTGCGGATGATTCTTTAACTTTTTGGTATTAAAATATGCTTGCTCACATTTTTTGAATATAAATGCATTCATCCTTGTATTTACATTACTAAAACATTCCATATCAAGAAGTGCAGAGTTAAATATTACTGCTTTAATAGACATCGCATCTATAACTGAATTTATTCCAATTTCATTTGAATATTTTCTATTTGTCTGGATATTTACAAACTGTCCAGCTAACTGTCCACCCGCACTACCTCCACCAATAATTAAACATTCCATATTCAATTCGTATTCATCAGCACGATTCAATAGAAATTTTATAGCCTGACCGATTTGAATAATAGGTGTGGGATAGTTAAACTCAGGTGCATATGCATAATCTACACAAACAACATTATACCCATCCTTAAGGAACTCTTCATAAAACCAGAAACTTGCATCCGGCAAACCTGCAGGATCACCACTTCTCCTATCTCCCCAAGTGTATCCTCCTCCATGGATATAGAAAATCACTGGGCAAGATGCCTTATTATCACTTTTTGCATAGTATATATCTAAATAACTATTAGGATATTCATTTGCAAAATGTACATCCCACACAACGTCATAAGAGTTATACTTCTCTCGGCGTTCGGGCAGGTTATCAAAAGAATATGCAACGTTAAAGTACTTCTGGGTATTCTTTACCACAAAATGCTTCATATTTTCTTCCTTTTTTCATACTATTTTCTACATTCTACTTACTACAACTAGATTCATTAAATCATTCGCTAATACTAATGTTTGTTAATTAAAATAATTTGAAGTTAGCAGATTCACTACAACTTTCAATCCTAATCAGAAACTCACATAGAAAGGAACGGTGTAACAAGGAATTCCCAAATCAACAAATTCAGATTTTAGTCGCTTTCTTTATTCTATCTAAAATACCAGCCTACTCTTCTGCTTTATTTAAAGCATCAATCACAGCAAGGAACATCTGATCCCCGCCTGCTGGCATCATAGCCGTTAGCTCAGCAATTGTTTGACCATAGGCAAATTTAATCATTGGATTGGTTGTGGTTCCCGGTGCAAATTGCTCCAGCATTTCAACTGCCAGGGGTTGTTCTAATATCTGCCCCAGTGTAGATTCCAAGGAATATTTATTGATTTTAAGATTCGTAGTAGTTTCATATTCGTAATGATAACTCCCTGAACCAAGCTCAATGCTCTCCCCTTTCTCTGGAAGTTCAAGAATTGCGGTAGTGTTGGCAGGGATAGTTACATCAATCGTTATTTTTCCATTCTCACATACCCAGGAGGAAACAATGGTTCCATAGATTGATTCATAAACAGCCTTCGCATAAGTCAAGCCCTTCACAAAGGCCGGTGCTATCCTGATCCTTTTATAACCTGGTTCCAAAAGTTGAATACCTGCTACCTTCTGATATAGCCAGTCTCCAATAGCACCATAAGCATAATGGTTGAAGGAGTTCATTCCTGATTCATCGAAACTACCGTCCGGCAGCATGGAATTCCATCTCTCCCAGATGGTGGTCGCCCCTCTTTTCACCGCATAAAGCCAGGATGGATAATCCTCTTGCAAGAGAAGCTTACCTGCTATTTCATGAAGTCCATTTTCCGAGAGAACATGGCTCAGATATGGCGTTCCAACAAAACCTGTTACCAAATGATTTTTATGTGCCAAAAGATTATTTTCCAAGGAATGAATAATTCTATTTCTATATTCCTCTTTTGCAAGTTTAAAATGTAGCGCAAGTACGCAACCAGTCTGTGTTTCACTTACCAGACGTCCGGTTTTTGTAATGTATTCTTCATTAAAGGCTTCCACAATATTCAGATAAAGCTCAGAATACTTTTTATAATCTTCTTGGTAGCCTAATATTTCTGCAGAACGATATAAAATTTCAGTTGAGAATGCATAAAAAGCGCTTGCTACAAAGTACTTATCGGTTGCTCCAACCCTGTCACTCATCTCTTCCTTATCAAGTGCCAGCCAATCTGCATATTGGAAGCCTACCTGCCATAAAAGTCCCCGTTCTGAGACAGAATGAATATATTCTACCCAGTCTCTCATACTTGCGTATTGCTCTTCTAATATCGTCTTATCTCCATACACCAGATACATCGTCCATGGAATGATAGTCGCTGCATCACCCCAGGCAGCTGCACCCGGTTGATTTCCCAGGATATTCGGAACTACCGAGGGTACACCAAACTCCATTGATTGATCAGCCTTCAGATCCTTCAGCCATTTGGTAAAGAATAGAGCAACGTTCATATTAAATGCCGCCGTTCTGGCAAAAACCTGTGCATCTCCAGTCCAGCCTAACCGTTCGTCACGTTGTGGACAATCCGTAGGAATATCCAGAAAGTTACTACGCTGTCCCCATTCGATATTCTTTTGAAGTCTGTTAATCCAGGGGTTGGAGCATTCAAAGGAACCTGTCTGCTCCATGTCGGTATGAACAGCGCAGGCGGTGAAATTCTCAGGATTTATTTCTTCTCCCAAGCCCTCTACACAGAGGTATCGGAAGCCATGGAAGGTAAAGTGAGGATGATATGTTTCTTCTCCCCCTTTACAAATATATTGATCTGTAGCTTTTGCGGATCTTAAGTTCTCCGTATAGAAATTGCCTTCCTTGTCCAATACTTCGGCGTGCTTTAAGATAACCTTAGTTCCTTTTTGACAGTTCAGTTTTATTTCAACAAAGCCTGACATATTCTGTCCAAAGTCCAATACCATCTCATTCTTTGGTGTTTTAAAGATATGAATCGGTTTAAACCTGGTGGTTATTCTTACCGGGGTATTTTCCTGACTAACAAGCAGCTCCTTTTTATAATCATAGGTCTCCACAGGCTTAAAATCAGCATCAATATAGTTAGCATCCACCACTTCTCCATTGTAGATTTCGCTACTACGGATTATACCTGTCGTACAGCTCCAGGAGGTATCCGTCATAATCGCCTCTTCTGACCCATCTGCGTATGTCACTCTAACTTCTGCTATTGCAGCCAGTCGGTCCCCATAGTTGTTATTCTTACCTGCAAACCCAAAAACACCTTTATACCAACCATTCGCTACTGTCATACTTAGGATGTTTTTACCTTGGAGCAACTCAGTTATGTCATAGGTCTGATACTGCAGTCGGTTATGATAGCTGGTCCAGCCAGGTGTAAACAAATCATCACCCACACGTATCCCGTTTAACTCCAGTTCATAAATACCCAGGGAAGATGCGTATATTCTAGCCTTTTCAACCTGTTTCGTAATTTTAAATTCTTTCACAAAAACAGGGCATGCTTCGGTCTCCTCAAGAGTATGTGTTATCCAATCTGCCTTAAAATTACTTCCTCCAAGCAGACCTGTTTCAAAATAACCTTCGATACGATCCGTATCCCCTGTATTATCCCATACCTCTACCACTACTGTATATTTTGTTGTTGCTTTTAGTGGAGCCCCTTCATATCTGATATGTATAGAGGTATCCTCATCTATTTTTCCAGTATCCCATACAATACCATATGGGTCATTCACAACAATTCGATATGCTGTTTGCATTATATTTTTCTTTTCAGAAATGATCTGCCATGAAAATTTAGGGTTGCTGCAGTCAATTCCGATGGGGTTTTTTTGATATTCAATTCTTAACTTATCTAGATTCATATCAATTTCCTTTCTTTAAAAACTTGTTTCTCTAATGATAAGGTTATAAGTTCGCTAAGTATTGTAAATTTGTGCTCCTTTTTGTGATTTTAATCGTTATAGTGCAATTCTTGTTGATTTGTCATTTTGTAAAGGAATATCCTACCAATTGAATTATCATAGGTCCAAAGATTAATGTTTCATTATCGAAAGCTCCCGATGCATAAAAAAAACAGCTCTCTTTCAAGCTGTTCTTTCCTATCCTCCTGCTAGGGGATAGCCTGTTGTTCTCCGAAAATACCTATCCACCATGCAGTTGGAAAATCTATTAAGAATATAAGGGTATTCTATAAAAAGCACCTTTTATTTTGAATACCTCTATAATGACCTTGCAGAAACTATAGTTCTAGTTCTGTAACCTCTTTCTTATACTCGCGTCCTTTTTCATTCTTATCATGAAGAGGATTCCATACCTGTGCAAAGAAAGGATCAACCTTTGCTCTGGCGGAATAATTCCAACTCTTACGTTCGCATTCCGGGCACCAGTGCCCTCCTTCTAAAATAAGGCGGGGACTCGCTTCAAATTCATGTCCAAAGGCACACTTAAATTTAAGTTTTCCCTTCCAGTCACCCTTTTTCATCGTTGTAGATTTACATTCACCTCCCCGGAATTTAGCAGCATCTTTTACGTCCTCTATATCAAGTTCGTCTTCCGGCTTTGATTCATCGTAACCATGGTCAATATGCACTACCTTATCCCAGTTTTTAAAATGTTTAAAATCATTGATATTTTCTGGAATTTCTTCCCACGCCCTTTTACTTCCCCAATAGGCTTCAATGTGGTCCTCCATATTCTGCTCGATAAAACGGACGGTACCGTGCTCCGTTCTGGCATCCTTTATAAACATCTTTTTCATGATACTTCCCATGAGTTTCTGCCCTCCGGGTAGTTTACAAATAACCCTTGCAGCTGTCACAGTTGATCCGAGATTTTCCAAATAAGCATCGTAAAAATATTGCATGGAATCATGTCTGAAATGCAGATGTTTCTCCAGCTTATCCGAATCCAGATAAAACTGCCCGTGAAAATTTCTCGTTGCATACCACTTAGGTTCAATGACATATTTTAAATCCTTAAATCCGATAGCACCATACAATTCCTTATACATGGTAAATGTATCTACCCTACAGCTTTCTCCACCACCGATATTATAAATATGTCCCCAGAAATCTTCTTCTAGCTCACCGGTGTAATGAAAACGTGCAAGGTTTCCAAGGAGTATTCCCGAATCCCTATCAGATACGTATTCCAGCACATTATCCAAGCAGTTATGGAACATAATAGCATCCCTTATCTTACTCATTGCCGGTCCCATAATTCCGGTCTGCCTTAGACTGACCCAATATTTTAGGCCCGATTCAATGAGGAGACGTTCTGCTGCTATTTTAGATACGGCATAATAATCATAAACACTAGGTTTTAAGGGATCTCCAACTCTTCCCCAATGAATAGGCGGCATCCGATCCCCTGTTTCTGCTATGGTACCGATGGATACTACTTTTACTTCATCCATTCTTCCTTGCTCTTTGATGGCATCAATTATATTTTTCATGGATCCATAATTTATCTTCATGGCAAGTTTGGGTTTATAATCCGCGACAGGAGATACCAGCGCTGCAACATGAAGAACGATATCCACATTTTTAACACACTCATATACGTCCTTATAATTGGTAAGATCACCCCAATAGATGGTAAGCCCTTTTTTATTTTCAAATTCTTTCATTTTTTGTCTGTCTGTCTCCGTATCAAGAACCAGTACAGTAATATCCTGCTTATCCGTATCTTTTAATAATTCCTTCAATCCGAGAGACCCCATACCGCCTGAGGCTCCGGTTAGTAACACTCTTTGTTTTTTCATTTTTATTCTCCTTTCATATCCAGTACATTTACTTTTTTATCCATGATATTAAGACATAAACGAATAGAATCCCCTATTGCCTTATCTATATCATCAGGCTTTACCCCAAGCGGTATACTCCCTAACGTCTTATCTATGAATTGCTTAGAGCACTGAAGTTCCGTGAATTTAACCATATGAAGTCCACCTTCCTGATTCTTCTTCTGCTGCTCTTTCATAAGTTTTCTGCCACCAGCGGCATACATCCAATTCGGTATTGTAACAATCTTTTTTCCGGGACAACCCAGGTGTTTATGGACGATGGATAACATGTCCTTCCATTCCATATTATAATAGCCTATGGGATAGCAATTACCGCCTTTATTCCTTTCAATAGCTCCTGCGATAGCTTGTGCTACCTGAACTACCGTAACCATAGTAGTTCCGCCTTTGGGATAAAGGGTAACCCCTTTCATGTTTCTTATACTTTCTACCAGGAACATCCATACCGGCTTACGTCCCGGCTGGGTTCCAAAGATATAAGGAAGTTCTAAAACCGCTACATGAAAATCCTTATCTGCCATGGACATGGCTGCTTCCTCCTGATCCCTTCTGCTTCGGATATATGGATGCCATTTGGTAAGCTCCTTTTCCGGCCAGATTTTATTAAAATAAGCAAAATAGGAACCGCAAATAACCGAATGCTTTACCCCACATTCCCTGGCCAAGCGAAGAAGCCGCTTTACGGGGTCTATATTATATTTCCGAAATAAATCATAAATTGGGGCAGGCCCTTCCACCCTTTCGTCCACTCCAGCTGCAAATACAAAACCTTCACAACCCTTAAAATATTTTTTCAGTTCATCATCGGACATCTCCAGATAATTTCCAAACTCAATTTTCATCTGCGGCGGTAATACCGCTCCGGTTGGCAGAGGCGGCAGTGCAATTGATATCACCTCATGGCCTCTGTTTATTAATTCCTTTGCTGCTTCGCTGCCCAGTAACCCCGTACCACCTATCATAAATACTTTCATATACTACCCTCCTTTTTGAAATCCTTTTACTTGACTTATCATTTGTATAGCTATATAATAATTGACACAGTGTCTATCTTACAACCATCAGTATTATTAAATTTGTCACAAGATAGACACATTCACCAAAAATGTCATTAAATCATCATAATTCAACAAATTAATCACCGCCCAGACTAAGAAAGGAATCTCTTACATGAAAAAAAAGGAAAACCAGCGGATAAAGTTCACAAAAGCGCTGCTGAAAAACAGCTTAATTGAACTGATGCATACCAAATCCATCAATAAAATCACCGTTAAAGAGCTGTGTGAAAATGCTGATATCAACCGCTCCACCTTCTACCTTTACTATACGGACCAGTTTGCTCTTTTAAAAGAGATCGAAGAAGAGCTTTTGCTTCATGCAAAGGAACATCTTAAAAAAATAGATTCCGATTTAAACAATCTTCATTATCTGAAAGAACTCCTGTATTATATGAAAGCAAATTCCGATATTTTTTATACCTTACTATGCCGCCAGGAAAATATGTCCTTCCAGACAGCCTTTATTAATACCTCCATCGGGAATTTAAAAATTAACCTGAACCTGCAATGTGATGAAAAAACCTCCAACTATATATACCGCTATGTGACTATGGGCTGTTTAAGCTTAATAACAAAATGGTTTGAAGCCGGCTTTGACGTGAGTCCCGAGGAATTGGCTGAGATGATTTTCCGTTTGTCAGACAATGCCGTTTCCATATATGATGACAGTAAAGTATTCTTTTCAAAAAAGTAATTTATTTTTGCTTTTCAATAAATTCTTGCCCCCCCATATACTGACTATTCCTACAACTATACTTAATATGCCAAACACAATATTCGTAATTCCAATGTTCTTCATTTTCATATAGGTTTTTTCTATCATAATTATCCTTTCTTTTACTGGATATCTTTCATAGTTAATGAATGCTAATTTACAGTATTATGGGTAACTGCAACAAATCCTGCTTCCCAATTATTTCAGCTGCTGTAATATAATTTCTTTTGCAGCTGCCTCTTTGTTATCGTAGGAAAACATGGACATGCTTCCCCAGCCGCTGAAATCTGGTGCCCAATAGCGGATACCTGCCAGGCCATGGGTTTTCCCCCAATCTACAATATCCCTGTAAATAGCAGCCTGTCCTTCTTCATTATGTGGATATCCTTTAACCGTATTGGACCAGCCGGCATATGCTCCTTCAACCTCTCCGGAGGGATAGGAAAATTCTGCAACGAACACTGGTATATTACATTCCTCATTTATGGCCGTAACAATTTTCTTAAACATGGTAATCTTATTAATATATACACCCGGCGCACTGGGATAGAAACTAATTCCGGCGGTATCCAAAGGAAAGCCATTTTCCTGCAGAGTCTTAAAATATGTGACTGCATTATGCACGGTTGTTACAACAGTAGCTATATGGGTGGAAAATTTGATTCCGCTGGAATCAATATCCAGCTTTTCGTAAGCAGACTTTATGCCTTCCGCCACTGCAACCATTTGTTTTGCATTATATTTCCATACATTATTTTTCAGCCAGCTTGTTCCCAGTACCGGAAGAATATTTTTCTTCCAGGCGGGTACCTTTGCCAGCTTTCCATTGACCGCGGTTTTTAACCCTACATTTACTCCGGCAAATCCATAATTAGCTTCATTTCCGATATTCCAGTTGTCAACGGTGCATCCGGTTTTTAAGATTTCCGTAGCTACGAATTCACCGTAAGCCTTTAGCACAGTGCACATTTCCTCCAATGTCAGCTCTTCCCAGGCCTTACCGTTCTGAAGCTCATAAATTTCAGGATACTCACTGAAATCCGGTGCCTGCTGTCTGTCCATATCCATATAGGTATAGGCACACATGATTTCGGGATTAATTGGAATGTTTTGTTTTGCCGCCAGCCTGCATAGTTCAAGTCCCTGCTCCAGGGTATGGTAATTGGCATTGGAATCAAGTTCTCCTTTTACTATATTATCCTTGGTCTTAAAACGTTTTGTTGCTATCCTCGCATACATTTCGGTAGCACCGGCTTCCATATAAACTTTCTCCAGTTCCTCTCTGTTTTCGGCAGATAAATCTCCTGCCTTATACTGATATCCTTTTTCAAAAGCTTCTCCGGAAAAAGGGCTTACGGAAAGAGCTGTACGAAAATTCTCATCATTCGGTGCCGGTTTGTAATTTTTATCCTCCTGATAAACCGTCAGGTGAAAGAATACGATACCTCCCGTTATAAATACTACAAATAGTGAAGCTATTACTACTTTAATACTTGTCTTCATTTTTTTTAAATAAGTTAACATGTTTCCTCCTAATGTTTCATTTTTAATATCATGATTATAGCAATCTAATTTAAACTTTTTATTAACTTTACAAGGATAGATAATTATGGCGCTCGCAATTTGGACCATTACATATATAAAATACTACTATCTATGATATAATAATTTGTACAGTTTAAAATTTGTTTACATCTGAGTGGTATAATACATTCATAAAATTTTAAGAAGGAGGATTTATGCTAAATATACTTGTAGTAGAAGATGATTCAAAATTACGTCATTTATTTTGTACCGTTCTAAAGAAAAATAATTTTAATCCACTTCCTGCCGAGGACGGTGAAGTAGCCCTTGATATCATGGAACGTGAACATATTGATCTGGTTATAACCGATATTATGATGCCAAATCTGGATGGATTTGGATTGACAAAGCTTTTACGAGAATACAACCCTGCCATTCCAGTACTGATGATAACTGCAAAGGATACCTTCGAAGATAAAAAACGTGGTTTTCTTGTCGGAACCGACGATTATATGATAAAACCTGTAGATGTAAATGAAATGATTCTTCGAATACATGCCCTAATGAGAAGAGCAAAGATTGTATCGGAGCACAAAATACTTTGGGGAAGTACCTCCCTTATCTATGATAGTCTGGCAATCATCTATGAGGGAAAAGAAGTACAATTGCCTCAAAAAGAATTTTATATCCTATATAAACTGATGTCCTACCCTGGAAAGACTTTTACCAGGCAGAAATTAATGGAGGAAATATGGGGCATGGATACAGATTCCGAAGAGCGGACGGTAGATGTTCATATTAACCGCATACGAGACCGGCTCAAGGACAATAAGGATATCAAAATTATTACTGTACACGGTCTGGGTTATAAAATGGTAAAACCGGAAACAATGACGAATAATTAAAGGTTTACATACACCGGAAAGGAACGATCATGTATAAGCAGAAAAGGAAAAGACAATCAAGTCTCTGGCAATACTTCGTAATGATTGTTTTTGCCATAATGGTTACGACCTCGGTCATTATGTATTTCATTGTTCTCTTTGCCATCAATACTAATTTACTGGGCCGGCTAGAATTTAGTATTCCCTTTGCCATCATTGCTGTTCTTGTAATTAGCATCCTGATCGGAACCAGCATAACATCTCTAGTAGGAAAACGGATACTGACACCCATAACCAAGTTAAATCATGCCTCAAGGGAAATAGCCGGCGGAAATTTCAATGTGAAGCTGGAGACCTCCAGTCAGATCAAAGAAATAACGGAAACCTTAACAAATTTCAATCAAATGGCCCACGAACTTTCGAGTATAGAAATGATGCGGAATGATTTTATTGCAAACATATCCCATGAATTCAAAACCCCCATTGCTGCCATCGAGGGATTTACAACTTTACTCCAAGACAGTGAGCTTACAGAGGAGGAGCGGTTACAGTATACCTGCATGATACTTGAGAGCACCAGACAGTTCAGTGCCCTTACCTCTAATATTCTTAAGCTATCAAAGCTGGAAAATCAGGATAAAATTTTAGACCAGACTTCCTACCGCCTGGATGAACAGCTGCGTCAAGCAATACTGTTTCTGGAAAATGCCTGGACGGAAAAGGAGCTGGAGTTAGATTTGGATTTGCCAAAAACATTTCTGTTTGGCAACGAAGATTTAATGATGCAGGTCTGGACGAATTTATTGTCTAATGCCATTAAATTCACTCCAAAAGGAGGAAAAATCCTTATAACCCTTGAAAACAATCCGCAGATGGTCTGCGTTTCCGTGAAAGATACCGGTATCGGAATATCCTCCCAGGAAAAAAAGCATGTTTTCGAGAAATTCTACCAAGCAGATAAATCCAGAACCCGTGATGGGAACGGACTTGGATTGTCCTTGGTATACCGTATTGTCAGCTTATGCGGTGGTACCATACAGGTTCAAAGCGAGCTTGGTCAGGGAAGTGAATTCACTATTCAGCTTCCAAATGCCTCTTAATCACGTGAAAATACATTACTTTATCGGGTTGTCCATATGATTCAAAGCAACATCTTCCTCTAGGATATCTCATTTCCTTTTACTTTTTTACTACGTTCTATCAGTTCCTTCGCGATCTTCTCGTGCTCCTTTTCTGTACGATCTATTCGAATAACTACTAACGAGAGTATACAAGTAATTGCCGGGGCTATACTGATTAAGAATTTTATCCCGTTAAGTGAAGTCTGAGTCTGCTCTACATTCGGTTGATATCCGGAAAATGCAAGTACCGCTCCAACGAATACCCCTGCAATTGCTGTACCCACCGTTGAGACAACTGAATTTAATGAATTCATAAATGCTCCTGTACTTATACCAGTTTTCCACTCGCAATAATCAATGACACCTGGCATTAATGTACTCTGGGCAGGTGATGAAAGACCATTGAAGAAGTTATTTATTAGGGTGAACAATAGATAGCATATCAAACCACTTATACGTGTATTAACCGGATACATCGCAATGAAGGATACTATGATAATCAGATAAGATATCATCAGTATTCGTTTTACTCCAAATGTTTTAGTAAGCTTGGAACTTAAGAATGCTCCTGCAATCAATCCTATCATCGATATCAACCCTACTGTTGCCATCAATTCTGGTCTGTGAAAATAATATTTTAAAAAATGAATCGATACTGCCATTCTTATACCATTTGAAAGACTAATGGAAAGCGTAATCATCAGAACAATCACAGCCGTCTTATTCCGAAATATTGTAGATAATAATGTTTTATAAGGATAATGCGATGTCGAAGCCTTCTCTGTGTTGATATATTTCTCTTCGAGAAAAACGAATTGGAGTATTGCAATTAATACACATAACGATGCAAATATTGCCATAGTTAAACTATAGCCCTTTGCCTCATTGGATCCTCCGAGCACTTTAATCAACAATGTTCCTACAGACATTGCAATAATTGACCCAACAACGGAAAATATAAAACCCAATACTCCTAGTGACAGCCGATCCTCTATACTCTTGGTCAATGCCGGTCCCATAGCCCCCTTAGGAATGCCTCCAATAGAAACTAATAAGTTATATATAAAAAATGTGATAGCAGCATATATATATTTCCCTTCAGTTCCCAAATTGAAATTGGTAAAGGTTAGAAAACCAAAGAAAGCTGTTGGTATTCCTAACAAAAGATAATAGGGTTTATATTTCCCCCACGGGGTTGTTGACCTGTCAAAGAAAACTCCGGCGATCGGTACTGCAATCGCTGCAATAATCCTGGAAATCAAGAGTAGGCCTCCTGCAAAAACGGCATTAATCTTAATAACGTCCGTATAATAGTAAAGCAAAAAAGTTTGAATCATGAGTAAATCAATGCAAGCTGATAGACTACCAGATGAGGCTATGATACGCTCCTTTAAAGTTAGTCTCTCCCTATCCATTGAAATCTGTTCTTGTATTTTTTTCATCTATTCTCCTTAGCTAATTAATTTGTAAATGCTGTTCATAATCCAGATTGAGCCTGCGTGTAATCTTTATCCATCTCGTTGATTTTATTCATTTTTTTCCAGCCTAGCCTTTGCATCAGCAATATTGCCAACATATACCTGATACTGCCTGTTTAATAAGATATACACTGTGATACAATTCACATAGATATAAATTAAGACGGCTCGCTTCACCTCTGCAAAAGTGAAGCGAGCCGTCTGTTTCGAAGAATGAATTCTATCTAATATTAACTTAGTTACCTTCTCTTAATCAGATTAAGTTTTTTCTCTATCTCCTGTAATATTTCTTTTGTAACTACATCCCTTGCATATTGGCTCATCATTTGAAGGGAGATATCTAAAGCAGGTTGTATCATTTCCTCATCCATAAATAATGGCACATTCTCAATTAATATATTCTTGCATTCCATGTTTTCCAGTAACGACCGTATGGAGTTATTAATACTATATACTTCTGTATTGTTATCCACATTCAGCTCAACGTAATTTTGATCTGCTTTGAAATCACCCAGAACTTGCTTTAGCCACTCAATACTCATATCAAACCACTTAGCTATATTCAGATTTACATTACCTATAAAACCGGAGGATGTATGGCTTTTTGCAAGTGATATTCCATGTTGACCACTATAAAATATATGTGCTTCAAACGGTATCCGAGCTTGATCAAGAACATCCATAAAACGGAGTGAATTTCTTACAGGAACTAAGCTATCATCACGTGTTGCAAACAAGAATGCTGGTGGAGTAGTAGAATCCACCTTATCAACAAGCCCAGGAACTGGGGTTGCAAGAATGGCTCCAATTTCTTCTAATATGCAAGGATATCCAAGAATCATTGCATTCGGCTTTATTCTACCCATTGTTGAAAGTGTTGCTGCAAGATGACCACCCGCAGAAAATCCAATCACTGCTATCTTCATCGGATCAATTCCCCAAGAAGAACTATTTGCTCTTATTAATTCTAAAGCGGATTCAGCATCATTTAATGGATTTGGCCATTTTGCATTTTCACCAACGCTGTAGCGAAGAACAAATGCATGATATCCTTCAGCAACATAAGCCATCGCAACCGGTTCGGCTTCCCTGTCCGAGCACATCGTATAACCACCACCCGGTAATACCAGTATTGCAGGACGTGATTTAATATTCGTAAATTCCTTTGAGGAATCTAATAGGTAGGTAGTTAATGTTACCTCTTTTTCTTTGTCTAAAATAATGACTTCTGATTTCATATTCTTCTCCTTTTCTTATTAATTTGGTCTTCAAAAGTTTTGCCGATATGTATTCTTATTGCATTCGAAAAAGCTCTCTTTTGGTATTTAACAATTAAATATTGCTAAAATCTTATTTTCACCTTTAAATTAATTCAAAAGAAGCTTCCTTTAAATCTTTACTATTACCTCCTATAAAAACTTTGAATTCTCCTGCTTCTGCTTCATAACGACGTCTCGCTGTATAAAATTTCAGTTCCTCTTCCGACAAAATAAAAGATACCTTTTGACTTTCCCCTGGTCTTAAATCAATCTTTTGGAATCCCTTAAGCTCTTTTACCGGTCTAACGGTAGATCCATATAAGTCTTGAATATAAAGCTGTACAGTCTCTTTCCCCTCGTAATTACCGGTGTTTTTAACGGTAATACTAATATTCAATTCCTCATTTCGATTTAATAATTCTTTATCAAGTAGGAGATCGGAATATTCAAATGTTGTATAGGAAAGTCCATAGCCAAATGGATAGAGCGGATCATTAGGAACATCAAGATATCTTGTTAAAAATTCTACTGTTTGGCTATTGCTGGTTTGAGGTCTGCCTGTGTTAAAATGGTTATAATATAAAGGTTCCTGACCCACATGGTATGGGAAGCTCATGGTAAGTCTGCCTGAAGGATTAAAATCTCCTATAAGTACATCTGCAATAGCATGGCCAGCCTGTGAACCTAAAAACCAAGTTTCTACAATGCCATCCATATTCTTATCGAACCATTCTAATACTAACGGTCTGCCATTCGTTAATACCAACACGGTTGGTTTGCCAAGCTTCACAATTTCTTCTGCTAATTGCATCTGTACTTTTGGTAAACTTATGTCAGCTCTGGATGCATTTTCACCTGTCATTCTGCTGCTTTCACCCAACGCCAGCACCACAACATCGGCTGCTTTAGCTGCCTCTATCGCTTTATCCAATCCACCATCAATGCTGCTATCTATATTACAACCAGATTCACATAAAATTTGTTCCTTAGTAATTCCCTTTTCTCGTAATCCCTGATAGATTGTAACGGTATCATTCGAATGCTTCGTAAACTGCCATGCCCCAAGTAAATCCTTGCTAGTAGCAAAAGGTCCGATCAGAGCTATTTTTTTATTTTTTTGCAATGGTAGTACATTATTATTCTTAAGTAGTACAATAGATTTTCTCGCCAGATCACGACTATGTTCCAAGTGCTCAGCTGAAAAATGATATTCTGCTTCTTTTTCTGGACGTATGTATCGGAACGGATCATCCATAATACCAATTTTATATTTATAGGTAAGAATGCGACAAACAGCGGCGTCAATTTGTTCTTCGCTGATTTTTCCCTGCTCTAATAATTTAGGTAACTCATTGGCATAAACTCTGGTTACCATCTCTATATCCAAAGTAGCATCTAAAGCCATCTTTGCAGCAGCCGCGTTATCCTTCGCGCATCCATGGATTTTAATTTCCTCAACTGCTCCATAATCCGAAATAATCATACCATCAAAACCAAGTTCTTTTCTTAACACATCCTTAAGTAAATATTGATTACCTGCCATTGGAATTCCATCATAGATATTAAAGGCATTCATAACGGATCCTGCTCCTGCTCTAACTCCAGCTTCAAATGGTTTTAAATAAAAGTTGCGCAAGGTCCATTCTGATATATCAACCGTATTATAATCTCTTCCAGCCTCTGATGCACCATATGCTATAAAATGTTTCAAGCAGGCAATGAATGTCTCTTCACTAAAAAGACTATCTCCTTGAAACCCTTCTACCTGTGCCTTAGCAATCAAGGAACCAAGATAAGGATCTTCCCCTGCACCTTCCATCACACGACCCCAGCGAGCATCTCTAGTCACGTCTACCATCGGACTATTATTATACGTAATACCGGATGCTGTTGATTCTTTTGCTGCAATGGCACATGCTTTTTTAATTGCCTCCATATCCCAACTGCATGACCATGCTAAGGGAACAGGAAATATTGTTTGAAATCCGTGAATTATATCACAATTAAAAAATAGTGGAATTTTATGCGGAGATTGCTCTACTGCTATCTTTTGTAATTCAAAGGAGCGGTTAATGTCGTATGCACCTAAGACTGTACCTGCTTTTCCCTCTGCAACCAGCTTTTCTGGGGACTCAGATTCTATAGCAGTACCAAATGAATAATCAGAAGATATACATTGACACATCTGTCCTATTTTTTCTTCTAAGCTCATTTTACGAAGTAATTTGAGAACTGCTGACTTGATTTCCTCATCACTTCTTTGTCTGACATTTTCTTTTCTATAAGGCTGAATTTTTTGGATTAATTGTTCCGTGTTCGTTACATCTCGCCCTCTTGTTCCTTGCAGTGGTATCTCCTTGCCAAACATTGAAACACTTCCATGAAAAATATCTTTTTCAAAGCATAAATCAAAGATTATCTGCCCTGGTATATACTGCTCAAATGAACTCTTACATATAGCATGAAGCTGATTGTCATTTGTTTTTACACTTAATGTTTCAAATATTGGCACCGGATCATTTATTACTGTAAATTTAATACCTTCAATATCTTCTACATAAATTAGAATCTTTAAATCTCCTTGCTCAGTTTGAATTGTACTATTCCATACTCCTAACATTGAATTTCCTCCTATTGTAACGTCTTATTAGATTCTCTTAGTCTGACTTTATAAGGCCTGAATACTGACCTGTCTGACGTATGGATACCCAATTTTTCAGACTTTCACATAATGCCGTTCAATTTACTATTTATTTATCAATCAATTGTTTCGATTTTTTAGTGTATTGCATTAATTCAATGCGATTGCCATCCGGATCAACAATCCACAATTGATATGCACCATCAAGGCCCAAATCGATATCATTATCCAGCTTAATTCCATTTTTCATAACAGCTTCTTTCGCTTCATTAATATCCGAAACTTCAAGACACAAGTGCTGATAATTATAATATCCACTCAAATCTCGTATCTCTTTTTTCGTAGCTCCTTTCGTGTAGAATAGCTCAATATACTGATGTGGTGCTACTTCAATATAATCGATCCATGGCTCATCGAGTATCATCTTTAGATTTGTAATTAATTCTTCTTCAGCACCCATTCCTTCTAAATATTGTACCAGGTCACCATAAGTTACTGTCTTTACACATCTAAGTCCCAATCCCTGACAGTAAAAGTTCTTCATATTTACTATGTCCTTTACGTTATATGCCACCTGAGTTGTGAACTTTACCTGTGAGCAAACTTTATGTTCTTTCTTTTCGGTCAGTGGGAGTAATCCGTTTTTATCATACTGTGTAAATTGAACTTCGTTTCCGTCTGGATCATGTACCACTAATTCCAAAGCACCGTCGACTACTTTTCGTATATCTTGTTTCATCTCAACTCCAGCATCAACAAGAACTTTTTTTATCGCTTCAATATCGTCAACTTCATAGTTCAGCTTTACATAACCATAGTAATCTTGCCTATCTACGAATTTTTTCTTTTCTCCTTCTATATTATGGAACAGTTCTATATATTGGTGGTCTGCAAGTTTTAAGTACTCAATCCATGGCTGGTCACCACTTGACCTTAATTTTGATACCTCCTCCTTGCTAAGGTCGTATTTTTTTTCGACCCAGTCTGCAAGTTCGTTCATTGTCAACGTAAACAGGCGCTTCATTCCTAAGATACCTTCATAAAAATGGAGCATTTCCTCCATATTTCTCGCAACAAATGAAGCATGTCCAATATTCGTAATTGGAACACTTGCAAGTGGCATGGGTTCTGGTTTATCACAGAAAGATTTGATATCAATAAACGCACCATTGTCACCACCTTGCTTAATCGATTCCAAGATTTCCAACACGTGAAATGCAAGTTCTTTGGATGCTCGGCACTTTTTACAATTTAGTACTGCATTCGCTATATCAGATGGACCAAGTCCACGAGAGTCTTCCATATAATCCGAAAAATTCCATAGGTTGATTGGATCTATTTTTATTCTTGGATCCAATGAATATGGAAGAAATTTAACTTCTCCGCCAAATGTATTGGGATCTGTCATATATAAAATCCCTTTTGTGCCATAAATAGAGAAATATGCTTGATCAGTGATAATATTGTTACCATCAATATGCAGGGTTCCTGAAATTCCATTCTTCATCTTTAGGATTGCAGATACTCTACTTTCATTTGGATTATCCATAACTTTACCATAATCCGGCATGCCAGGAATAATATTCGTATATGTTTTATAAGGCATTTCTAAAATACCCCCTACACGTTCAACTGATCCCAGCAAACTAACAAGTGCAGTTATGTAATAAACACCATAGTCAAACAGTACTCCGGCACCTGATTCACGTAAATATGGATAAAGACTGAGTAATAAATTATTGTCACGGTTTGCTGAAATAGCGAATGAATTTACTTCTCCAATCAGTCCACTGGCGATTGCTCTTTGAGCAGTTTGATATGCTGCCCCCATAAAAGTATCTGGGGCTGAGCCCAAGCATAAGCCTTTTTCATTTGCAATATCCATGAGTTCTTTTGCCTTAACAAGATCATCTGTAATTGTTTTTTCTGTATAAACATGCTTTCCAGCGAGTAATGCCGCTCTTATAAGTTCATAATGTGAACCAACAGGGGTCAAAACAACAACTAAATCCACCTTTGGATTATGAATTAATTCCTCTGTTGTCTCTGCTTTAATACCATACTCCTTCGCTTTCTTCACAGCATTCTCAAAGTGCTTTGAAGCAATCGCTTCCAGCTCTAAATTACCAAACATTTGGCTCATATTTTTTAGATAAATATCGCTAATCGCTCCTGTGCCAATAACTCCTACATATAATTTATTTTCCTGCATGATTTATCTTGTATGGTTACATAAGCCCATACCCTCCTTTTAATTTAGTTGTTTCACACTTTTTTAAAGCCATATTAGTATAAAACCCATATGACCATCGTAGTAGGAGGCTCCTATGTTTATGAGGAACTGATGAATCCTCATTACTCGACTCCATTAAATTATATTGTTATCATCTAATATTGTATTGTAAAATTGTGCACTCTATTATAATCTTATCTATACTCTCTATTAATCATCGTTCTAATTCTTTCAGACATTTTAACACTAAATTTTTAGAAAAGGATTTTAAATGAAGCCAACTAAAAAGCCCTATCTTCTCATTCTCCTTAATGTGTTCTATCATGTATGCACTGTAATAGATCAGCGGCTACTTCTAAAAATAAGCGCCTACCTCCAATACATAATTGGAAGAAGACGCTTATTTTTAGAACGCGTTAAAATCTGATGAAGACATAATCATTTTTCAATACTCCGGACGCTCCTTACACTGATTTGTTCAATAGTAATCACGCTATTTTAGATATTTTCCTACAATCCAAATTATACTGTCATTCGCACATATCCGGGGTTAACAGTAAGTTTCTCAAGATGACTTACCTCATGTACCTAAAGATTATATTGTTATCCGTCTTGAATACCATTTATTATGAATTAATACTCTATAATCCTTCAACCACGCCGCTGATAAGACAGGTTAAATCGCTAGAAGCTTTCTTAGCGATTTCAAGAACTCTTTCGTGGGAATGCTTTACTTTTTGGATTCCTGTTGCCATGTTAGTGATAACGGCTAATCCAAGCACCTGTATTCCCAGGTAGTTGGCTGCGATTGTTTCTGGTACTGTTGACATACCAACGGCATCCGCACCAAAGCCTTTTATCATCCTGATCTCTGCGGCTGTCTCATAGTACGGTCCGGGAAAGCCGGCATATACTCCTACTCCATAGGGAATTGTATTCTTTTCCGCCAATCCCTTTGCCAGCTCCAGCAGCTTTTTACTATAGGGCTCTGTCATGTCTGGAAATCTAGGTCCAAACCGCTCGTCATTCACACCAACAAGCGGATTGGAAGGCATAAGATTAATAAAGTCATGTATGAGCATGATTGTCCCAGGAGAGAAGCTCTCATTAATACCTCCGCAGGCATTCGTAAGCATTAATGTCTCAATACCCAGCAGCTTCATTACAAAGACAGGATACGTTACTTCCTTCATGGAATAACCTTCATAAAAATGAAATCTTCCCTGCAAAACCAGCACTTCCACACCTTTAAATCTGCCCGCTACCATTCTTCCCACATGTCCTTCCACTGTGGACTGCGGAAAATTAGGGATATCTTTATAATCCACTATCTCAACCTCTGTAAGGGAGTCTACAATATCACCAAGACCGGAGCCCAGAACAATGGCCAGCTTTGGAGAGAGACTGATCCTTTCTTTAATATATTGAGTCGATTCTAACACTTTATCGTACATTATTCTTCCTCACTTTCCAATCACGGCACTTATCTTTTTAGTCAAAGGGACTGTATTTTTCAACAGCCCCTTTTCATTCATTTCATTATAAGTTATTTTATCCTGTTTCGCAAACAGGATTTAGTTCTTTCTATTTCCCAATATCACTAGTTCATTTTCCGATTACACCCTATACTCAGCCAGTAGACTACACCTAAGCTAAGTTATCATGAGTAGAATTTCCCCTTGATACCTTTTTATGCACACATCCTATGTATACTTTATAGGCATGATAGAAGGAATCATAAATAATTATGATTTGACCTTGAACCGTTCCACTTCTTCCACCATCTGCTTCGTAACCTGATTCAGTACAACTGCAGCAGAGGCGACTTCTTGAGAGGAAGCGCTCATCTCTTCTGAAGAGGCAGAGATTTCTTCCGAGGAGGCAGAGATTTCCATGGCTATGGAGGAAATTCAATCTAATATTATTGAGATTAAGACTAGTATCCTCTTATTCTACCTTATCATCTTTACTCTGCGTTCAGAATAAAGGTATGCATTGAGTTAGCGGAAAGTTTGGCTGTAATGCACTCTCCTTTATGTGAGAATGTGAATTCCTGCTCTTCCTTCTGTGCATTGTGGACAATTAAGGCAACACTTCCATCCGGATTAAGGAACGCACTTGAGGCAGATGCCCAAGGTCCCTTGATTTTTAAGTACACAGCACCCGGCTTTACTGCACTAGAAAAATGCTTCATCACATAATATTCAGGATTATACCTAACTTTCCCGTCCGGCAGCACCGTTACCAAGCTGTTCTGCGGCCAGCCCCAGGTGCTTAAGCCTCCTGGTTCCAGTGCCATATTCCAATATACATAAGCGGTTGCACCATAACGGAAATAATGATTCATTAAGCTAAAGATATATTCCGCGTGTCTCCAATCATTAGCACCCATACCGCATTCACTTTCCGTCTGCATGAGCTTTAGCTGGGGAAAGCTCTGATGTGTTTTATCGACTGCGTGCTTACCGTCCCATTGATAGCCCACGCCTTTGATATACTTCATAACCTTCTCATCAAACAGAATACTGCTGACATAACGTTCGTAATTCGCTTCTACTGAAGGTCCCATACTCGTGGAATATGGAAATGAGGTTTCATAAGGTCCGTTCAGGGTTCCTAGCCAAAGCTCCGTATTAAGCCCTGCTTTTTCAAAATGAGGTCCTAAATATTCCCCGATAAAGGTTCGAAATTGCTCCGGTGTCCAGACACAGGACGGGAAGTTTTGTGCAGCAAAGGGCTCATTTTGGACATGGAGCTGATGAATCTCTACACCTTCTGCCTCATAGGCACGTACGAATTTTTCGAAATACAGCGCATATGCCTTTAATACCTCCGGTTCCATACGCAGAGGTGTGCCAACATTGTAAACCGGTCTCACCTTCATCCAGGTCGGAGGGCTCCAGGGTGATGCAAACATCTTAAACTCTGACTTTATCTTCTTAGCCTCCCTGATATAAGGCAATAAATATTCCCGATCTCTTTCGATGGTGAAATGCTCCATTTGATAATCCTCCGGAGTTTCATCATAGCTATACCAACGTTCCGAAAAATCATTTGCGCCAACCGGCATCCGGCATAAGCTAAAATCTGCTTCCTCAGAACCGAAAAAATTCTTGAATACTTCTGCTCTTTCTTCCGCATTTGCCTTACTAAGGGCGATCCAGCCAAGTTCATTGAAGCAACCTCCAAACCCTTCCATTGTCTGATCCGTTTCTCCTGTTGTTTCTACATAGAGACGCCCCCTGCCCTCGGAAGCTTTTGCCTCCTGCTGCTGCCAGGGATTTTCTTGTGTTGAGCTGATCCACGTTACATTTTTCATGCCATTATCCTACCTTTCTATTTTTATCATTGTAAGTATATCTTCTTCATCTGCATCAAATTATTATGCTGAGAACCAATCTTCTCGCTCTCCTGTAAATCCGCATTCTGTATCCATCGTACCTTGCTGCTCACTGATCTCCTACTTTTACAGACAAATCCAACTTAATTTCAAAGGAATATGTCAACTTAATTGATTACAGCGTATTACCCGTCAGCTATGATAACTAGTATATATGTATTATAGTGATTTTTCTATTCACATATTAGGTACTATATTCTCACTTATTAGGTCAATCGTATCTTTTTATTCGACTTCTTCTATGTTATACTATCTTTATATTCTTATCCGTTAGGAACACTTATTGTTTATAAATTTACTGATTGTTATACCTATCCTTAATTTTCAAAAAAGGAGTTCTCTATGTTAAATGATTCCTTGTCTCCAATCTATGAATCCATCTATCTGCCGGAATATCAGCAGGCGCTGATTCGTTCCAGCTACTCTACTGGCGATTACACCGTCAGCCATTGGCATGACGCAATTGAGATCCTATATATCCATCAAGGCGACTTAAAGATTACAATTGCGGACCAGACTTACGAATTGCGTGAAGATACCTTCTTATTAATCAATGCCAAAGTCATTCATTCCACAAGATGCATCAAGGAAAATTATGCTCTATTGATCCAGATTCCACAACATTTACTAAAACATTACATTCCCAATATAGAGCAGCTGAATTTTTTGGTGCCTTTCCTGACAACGCAGTCTCCCGAGTATTATAGAATACTTCCTTTCATCAATATATTAAGAGAAATGTATGATTTAGAGCTGAGGCAAAGTACTGGTTATAAGTTAAAGCTTAACAGCCTGCTCTATGATCTATTGTATCTGCTCTGCCGGGATTTTTGTATTGAGCTTCATCCGTTGAATTACTTAAAGCACACAAAGAATTTATCGATTCTATCCGATATCATGTCCTATTCAGAAGCAAACCATGCCTCTGACATCTCACTGGCTGAGATCGCTAAGATTGCCGGCTTTCAGCCGAAATACTTCTGCCGGTTTTTCAAAAACAATATGGGCTGTACCTATCTTTTCTATTTAAACCAGCTTCGTATTCAATACATCTATGAGGAGCTTCGCAGTACGAATACTCCGATCTACCAGCTCTTGGAAAAGCATGGCTTTACAAATTACAAGCTGTTTCGTAAGATGTTTTATGACCGCTTTCATACCACACCGAGAGCCCTGCGGAAAAGTGAATAAAAGAAAACGCCCCAAAAATGATCATCTGGGGCATCCTCTTTTTATAGGCGCAATATTATTGGAATAAGCTTCTTATTCTGCTTTTCTTGCAGCAGCTCGTTGAATTGCCTTCACAACCTCAACAATCGGAATAACACTAACTGCCAGCAGCATAGCAATTCCATACTCCATCAGACTAATGTGTTCAAATTGAAAAATCTCACGGAAAAATGGTATGTAAATTACAGCTGTCGTAAGGATAAAGCTAATAACCATTGCTCCGATCAGTGCTATATTTCTTGTATTCATGCGGAAGATGGAGCCTCGCTGGCTTCTCATATTAAAGCTGTGGAAAATCTCAGCCATACTCATTGTAAGAAATGCCATTGTCATGCCATCTGCACTGGTTACAAATTCCCATTTACCGGACTCTATATAATGGCCAATGAAGTAAGCTGATAAGGTTAATATACTTACCATGGCACCCTGATATATTACATCAAATCCAACTCCACCAGAGAAAATTCCTTCTTTGGAGGATCTGGGCTTGCGCTCCATCAAATCCTTTTCTCCCTTTTCCATACCTAAGGCAAGCGCCGGGAAGCAGTCTGTTATTAAATTAATCCATAGGATATGCACCGGCTTCATAACGGTAAAGCCTAATACGGTAGCTAGAAAGATAGAAAGCACTTCACTTAAATTAGAAGACAACAGGAACTGAATTGCCTTACGAATATTATCATAAATACGTCTTCCTTCTTCAACCGCAGATACGATGGAAGCAAAGTTATCATCTGCAAGTACCATATCAGCTACATTCTTGGTAACATCCGTACCGGTGATACCCATACCAACACCGATGTCTGCGCTCTTGATGGACGGTGCATCATTAACACCATCACCCGTCATAGCCGTTATCATCTCTTTCTTCTTCCAGGCATTAACGATACGTACCTTATGCTCCGGCTGTACACGTGCATATACACCATAATTCTGAATGGTCTTATCAAGCTCCTCATCTGAGATCTCATTTAACTGAGCGCCCGTAATTGCTTGACTTGGATTGTTAATGATACCGATTTCCGTTGCAATCGCTACTGCTGTATCCTTATGATCACCTGTAATCATGATCGGACGGATTCCTGCTGTACGGCATTCCTTAATAGCATCAATTACCTCAGGACGCACAGGATCGATCATACCAGTTAAGCCAAGGAAGATCAGATCATGCTCCAAGCTCTCCGGCGAGAATTCCGCTGGTACCGAAGTATGGTTATAGCAGGCTGCTGCAAGTACACGGAGTGCCTTACCAGCCATTGTCTTATTCTCTTTCAGTATCTCGGCACGCTTTTCTTCTGTTATCGGAAGAATCTTGCCATCTTCAACAAAGTAAGTACATAGACGCAGAATTTCATCCGGTGCACCCTTGGTAAATTGAAGAATTTCATCATTATCTTTATGTACGGTAGACATCATCTTACGGCTGGAATCAAAGGGAGCTTCCCCAATACGAGGATATTCCTTTTTCAGATCCGGCTTTAATAAATTTAAGCTTGCCGCATAATTTACTAACGCACATTCTGTCGGCTCTCCAACGGCAGTTCCATTTTCTAATTCAGCATCGCAGCATAATGCCATTGCCTTAGCAAGCATTCCTTCATCCGCAGCATAATGGTCTACTACGGTCATCTTGTTCTGGGTCAGGGTACCCGTTTTATCACTACAGATAATCTGAGTACATCCTAAGGTTTCAACTGCTGTTAAGCGGCGAATTACAGCATTACGCTTACTCATATTGGTAACACCGATCGAAAGCACGATCGTTACTACTGCAGCAAGTCCCTCCGGGATTGCGGCAACCGCAAGGCTCACTGCTACCATAAAGGTATCCAGAACCACCTCACCGCTAAAATCACCATTACGAAGTAAGCTGAATGCAAAGATGAAAACGCAGATACCAATCACAAGAATACTTAAGATCTTGCTAAGCTGCTTTAATTTAATCTGGAGCGGAGTTTCATTCTCCTGCGTCTGTGCGATGGCATCCGCGATCTTACCCATCTCTGTTTCCATACCGGTTGCAACTACAACAGCCTTGCCACGGCCATATACAACGGTACTTCCCATATACGCCATGTTCTTTCTGTCACCTAAGGAAACTTCTTTTTCCCCATTCTTTAAGGAAAGCAGTTCCATCACCTTATTTACGGGTACGGACTCTCCCGTAAGTGCGGCCTCTTCAATCTTTAAGCTGGCGCTTTCAAAGATACGGCAATCCGCCGGTACTGCATCTCCTGCTTCCAGAAGAACGACATCACCAACAACCAATTCCTCGCTCTTCACATTCTTAATGCTGCCGTTTCGCAGTACCTTACTGGTGGCTGCGGCCATCTCCTGCAGTGCCTCAATGGCTTTCTCCGCCTTGTTCTCCTGGTAAACACCTAATACTGCATTTACAATAACTACAAAGAGAATGATGAAAACATCGGCAAAGGATTCACCTGCATACAGAGAAGTTAACCCGGATACCAATGCTGCCGCAAGTAAAATGATAATCATTGGATCCTTCAGCTGCGCCAGAAAACGTTTGATCATTCCATCCTTTTTCGCCTCTGTTAATTTGTTCTTTCCGTTCTTCTCCAGTCGAAGTCCTGCTTCTGAATCGGATAGACCGGCTGTTTCGCTCTTCACCGCTTCTAATACATCTTCCACTTGCTCAAGATAGTACTTCATTTGTGATTATTCCTCTCTTTTTCTAATTTGAATCCCCATGAGTAATTCAGTACTAAAAAAGACTCATATAAAACCTCTTTCCAATGAAAATAGGTTTTACATGAGTCTTGTTCTTTCCGGATAAGCCAGACTTGTTAGGTCTTGTTGTTGACTTAGCCACGCATCGCGCGAACTACTCCCCCACGGTTGTCGTCAAAAGAAGATATTACAGCTTCTTCCGACTATGAATTCATAAAGCCAACTATTTGCTTTAGATTCATTTATTAAATTGTTTCTAAAGAACGATAATAGCATATATCTTTTGGAATAGCAATTAATTATTTATAAAAATTAATAAATAATCATAAAACGTTGTCTACTGTCTCCCTGAGCATGCATCCTTCACTTATCATAACCCCTGTTATTATGATGACCTATGCTGCGGATACTTCTTGTCTAAGCACTCTGAATATAAATTCTTATTCTAGATTTCTTATTCTAGATTCCTTGTTATAAATTTCATGTTATAAATTTTTTGTTATAAATTTTTTGTTATAAACTTTTTGTTATAAATTCCTTTTTACAAATTCCCTCTTACAATATAAAAGTGTTCATTTATCTCGGTCTCAGAAAGATTCGTAAATCCCGCGCTTTGTAACAGCTCCTTCACCTCATCAACAGCAATTCTGTGGCTAATTGGCGGTCCCCAATCACTGGTTCTCTTTATCCATTCTACAATAGCAATACTTCCATCTTCGCGAAGGATACGTTTTACTTCCTTGAGAAAACGAGCTTTATCTTCGACTTCATGTAAAACAGTACAAACGAATGCAAGAGATACAAGCTGATCCTCTAGTTTAAGATCATACTCCTCTGTTAGTATCACTTGAATATTCTCAATATTATGTTCCTTCCTCCTGCATTCCAGCTCATTAAGCATCTCCTGCTCAACATCCAAAGCATATACCTTCCCATAAGAATGAATTAACTCAGCCGCCGGAATTGAAAAATAACCTATGCCGCAGCCAATATCGGCAAAGATTTCATCAGCCTTTAATTCAATCTCCTCCAGTACCTGCTTCACCGGCAATAGCTCACGGCGCTTCGGATTATCTAATTTACTTTTCTGCGTGATATCAAATTTATGAGTCATTCCTATGCCTCTCCCTTGCTTCTGATATGCTTTCCACTTTTTACACTCATTTTCTTTTTGCTCCTACATAAGACCCTATACCACCAGCAACATTTATCACCTGATAGCCTTGTTTTGTTAACGTTCTTGTGGCACTTGTGCTTCTAGCACCTGACTGGCACATAATATAGTAAGACTTATCCTTACTTAGATATTTCTCCGGGTTTGTCAGCAGCTTACCCATAGGTATGTTTTTTGCAGTTTTTAAGCTTCCCATTTGATATTCGTATGGCTCTCTTATATCAATTAATTCCACTTGTCCAATCAGGTTATCCATATCATTTACATGAATCACTTTTTTTTCATCTTTTTTTAATAAGTTAAACATATGCTTTCCTCTGTAGTAGCTTCTACTACTTTTTCCGTGATGATTGTACTGTACCTGTTTTTTATTATATGCTATTTACTCCGATTATCTGTGACAATATCACCAAGCGATTGTCGATACCGGCTGATCATTTCCTTCGAAATAAAAAACTATTTGACCTTTTGGTCGCTCAATTTCGGATGTAAAACACTCTGCGTTTCACACTATTTTTAATATAGCATCTGATCAATAAATTATACTTCCCTTTTTGTTAACATTGAGTTAATATAACTCTTATATAATTACTTAGGCATTTGCGAAACTCATTAACTGAAGCTATTGTTTACACAGCAGAAATTAAATCGTTTCGCCTTTGCCTAATTATAATCACCACTAAGGAGGATCAGGCATGGAGAAATTTTTCAATTCCCTCTATGAAAGAATTGGCAATTCCAAACTTAACTTTATTCAAGAAAGACTTTCTTATTCCCGATTAAATTCCATCAAATTTAAATTCATTGCCGCTATTGTGATTGTACAATTATTTACCACAAAAATTGGTCAGTTAGTAAACTTTGTATTACTAAACAGCTTTTCTGCCTTAGAAAATGCAGGTATGGATACCAGCCTTTTTGATGGCAATGTTGGAATCTATGTTTCATCCGGTTTGAATACCATTATCACCGTATTTATTATAGCCATACTTTATAATATCTTTATATCAAATCGATTGAAAAAAGTCTTTTCTTTTGCGGAACGTCTTGGGAAGGGCGATCTGTCCTATGAGCTTAACTTTAGGGGAAATGATGAACTCAGTCAACTGGGTAAATCTCTGGATCAGGCAAATTCCAATATGAAGCAATTATTGTCAGATATAGAAGTAATCACGGAATCTATTGCGAAGAGCAGCCACGAATTATTAGCATCCACTCAAACTTCGTCCGGCAGTATTACCTCGATCCATTCTACTTCAACTATGCTGTCAGAAGATGCAGCTGAGCTGATGATTACCACACAGAATGCAAACCATAACATCGGGAAAATTGTTGAGACAAAAGATACCCTGGCCTTAGAAGTTGCATCCGCTCTGAAAACGTCAAGAGAAATGGAGGCACGCGCCTCTCAGATAAAGCTCCAGGTTGCGGATTCCTTAAAGAAAGCAGATCGTACCTATCAGGAAAAACAGGAAATGATTCTTTCTGCTATCGAAGCAGGAAAAGTAGTCGATGATATCACTCTCTTCTCAGATACCATTAAGGGAATCGCTTCTCAAACCAATCTGCTTGCGCTCAACGCCTCCATCGAAGCTGCCAGAGCCGGCGAACAGGGCAAGGGCTTTTCTATTGTGGCAGAGGAGATACGAAAGTTAGCGGATCAATCCTCAGCTGCAATCGCTAATGTGGAGCAGCTGATCATTCAATTAAGAGAGGTCTATGAGAATCTCACCAGCGGCTCTCAGGATATTTTAGGCTACATAGATAAGGATGTACGCTCTGATTATGAGCTTATGCTGCAAACAGGCGATCATTACCAGAAGGATTCTGTATTAATTCATAAACTTTCCTCAGAGATTAATGCTTCCACAGCACTTATTAATACCTCCCTGGATGAAATTAATAAGGCAATTCATGTGGTTGTAAACTCCTCAGAGAAAACCTCCTCCTATTCAGAGGAGATTAATAGCAGTCTCTCTCATATCGGTGAGATCATGGAAGAGGTATCAAAATCCATGGAGAAGCAAAACAGTATGACACTCCAGCTAAATGAAACCATGAAGCGCTTTATCTTATAATTTCCTGGGATAAAATAAATTGCAAGCGCATTCTGCAAAGGAAATGAATCAAAGTTTTGGGAAATTACTAAAAGAGTCCCTGATTACAAAACATAAACCTTCGTTATTCAATTTATGAAGTGCCTTCCATAGATTAGACTATAAGCTCTAACTAATCAGGATAGCTCTCAAATAAATATAAATAACGAAGGTCTTTTTTATTTCGAATTTCCGTAAGAAAATGAGGTATTCAGTAAAATCAGTTTACAGTATATAATAAATGGAGCCAAGAAAACCTTTTTAACTCTATCTATATATAAGGAGCCATAACTTTTATATTCTCATCAATAATCAGAGGTGCACCGGTTTGTCTTTGTATCTCTTCCACGGTTACTCCATCGGCTATTTCCTTCAACACAAAGCCCTTCTCCTCTACTTCAATTACTGCCAGTTCAGTAATAATCATATGTACCTTGTTAACCGCTGTAGCAGGGAGAGAGATCCGTTTCACTAGTTTCGGCTCTCCTTTTGCTGTATGGGTGGTTGCGATGATTACTTTCTTAGCTCCTACTACTAGATCCATAGCGCCTCCCATGCCAGGCACCATTTTCCCTGGTACAATATGACTTGCGAGGGTTCCGGTTTCATCCACCTGCAATGCACCGAGAATTGTGACATCCACATGTCCTCCGCGAATAATGCCAAAGGATGTGGCACTGTCAAAATAACAAGCACCCGGCAGCACATTCACAAATTGATTACCGGCATTCACAATATCCTTATCCTCCGTACCGGGAGCTGATAGCCCTCCCATCCCAAGAATTCCGTTTTCCGACTGAAGCACAATATGTACGTCCTGGGGAAGATAATTCGAAACTAAAGTCGGAAGCCCAATCCCCAGATTAACTACATCTCCGTCGTGAATCTCCTGCGCTGCCCTGTAAGCAATGATATCCTTTGCACTAGCCACTAAACTTCACCTCCTACGATATAGTCTACAAAGATACTCGGGGTCATAACATAATTCGGATCCAGCTCTCCAACCTCAACAATCTTTTCAGCAGCTACAATCACGATCTCTGCGGCAGTTGCCATCATAGGGTTAAAATTCTTGGTGGTCGCATTATAATATACGTTACCTGCCTTATCAACAATGCTTCCTCTTATCAAGGCAACCCTTGCCTTTAATGGCATTTCTATCAGATAATCAATCCCATTCAGATTGATTTTTTGTTTTCCCTGTTCGATCTCGGTCCCGACACCGGTTGGTGTAAGAACACCACCCAGGCCTGCTCCTCCAGCTCGAATCATCTCCGCCAGGGACCCCTGCGGAACTAAGGTTACTTTAAGCTCCCCTGCCGTCATTTGCGCTCCGGTTTCCGGGTTTAATCCAATATGGGAGGCAATCAGATGCTTCATTGATCGGGCTGTGATAAGCTTGCCGATCCCTTTTCCCGGAACACCAGTATCATTGGCAATCACAGTCAGATCTTTTATTCCCCTTTTTACTATCTCATCCATTAATATTTCAGGCGTACCGCAGGACATAAAACCGCCAATCATTACGGTATCCCCATCCTGTACCTTGGAGATCGCCTCTTCCACTGATATTATCTTGTTTTTCATCTTTGACTACATTCCTCCCGACTTATCCTATCTCTCAACGATCATTGCGGTTCCCATACCTCCGCCGATACATAGTGATGCTAATCCTAACTTTGACTCTCTCCGCTTCATCTCATGGAGCAGGGTAACTAAAATCCTGGCACCCGAGCAGCCGATGGGATGACCCAGTGCAATCGCGCCTCCATTTACATTGGTTTTCTCATCGGTAAAGCCTAAATCCTTGCAAACACATATGGCCTGTGCCGCAAAGGCTTCATTTACCTCCACAAGATCGATGTCTCCAGCACTAATTCCCGCTATCTCCATTGCTTTTTTGGAAGCCGGCACAACACCGTAGCCCATAATAGATGGATCAACACCAGCAGAGGCATAAGCTTTTATCGTAGCCAGAATCGGTACTCCAAGGCTTTTGGCCTTTTCCTTAGCCATAATCACAAGCATTGCTGCTCCGTCGTTGATTCCGGAGGCATTTCCCGCTGTTACAGTGCCGTTATTCTTAAATGCAGGCGCCAGCTTTGCCAATTTCTCAGCGGTAGTTCCAAACCTGGGAAACTCATCGGTATCAAAAATAATGGAAGCTGCCTTTTTCTGTGGAATGATAACCGGAACAATTTCTTCCTGGAATTTTCCTTCTTTTATAGCAGCCTCTGCTCTGCACTGACTCTGAGCTGCAAATACATCCTGTTGTTCCCTTGTAATACCATATTTTTCTGCTATATTCTCAGCTGTGATCCCCATATGGTAGTCCTGGAACGCATCCCATAGGCCGTCCTGAATCATAGAATCTATAACGATCTCATGTCCCATTTTCATTCCAAAACGAGCTTTTTTCATAACATAGGCAGCATTACTCATGCTCTCCGTGCCACCGGCTAGCACGACATCGTTATCTCCAGCCTTAATTGTCTGAACCGCAAGGCTGATTGCCCGAAGCCCGGAGCCGCACACCTTGCTCAATGACATAGCAGGCACGGTCTCAGGAATCCCTGCTTTGATTGCTACCTGCCTTGCAATATTTTGTCCATGACCTGCGGAAAGTACATTTCCAATTATAACTTCATCAATCATAGAGGCATCTATTCCGGCACGCTTCATTGCTTCCTCCGCTGCAATTTTACCTAGCTCAGCTGAGGAGATGTCCTTTAAGGAGCCCCCATAGCTGCCAATTGCTGTTCTTACTGCTGAAACGATGACGACTTCTCTCATTTCACTTTCCTCCATTCCAATGCAAATGAAGACTAACTGCTTCATTAATTCTAAAATAAAAGCCATATCTCAAGCTTTTATATGGGCTTTCTAAGGCTTATCCACTTTTTTAAGGCAGCCGTCCCTCAGTGATTGTTCATTGTTATAAGCTTATAGCTTCAGTATTAACTATAGCATAAGCTCAGCCTGGTTTGTATTCTGCCCGTTAATTTTTCTAATTTTTTAGAATAGTTCCCAGATGTCTGCTATTAAAATTCTTAAGGCACAAGAGCTTTCTTGCGTCAGCAGCTGCAATCGTCTTGCCTAATTCGGCCTCAAATGTTCTTTTTACCATTGTATATATCCTTTTCCTTGCATGCCACATTACTTTTTATCTTAGTATTTCTATACTGAAAATAAAGGCAAAAAGCCTGAACTGCATTTTGCCTTTAATCATATTAATCTATGTAACTCTATCGGGGCATAGTGGCTGTAATGAAGGCTTTGTATTTGTCGTTACGTTCCTTGAACAAAGGATCTTTCTTCCATTCCATTAACTTACCTTCATTTTCCTTAATATCATCACAGTGAATGAATTTACCAGGCATTGTGTTATGTGCATGTGATACCTGCTCCGGCGCGAACTCAAACTTTACCTTACCCTCTACAACTTTAATATCACCTTCTATGCCGCAAAGGCAGCAGATCGCTTTTGATGAATCATCATTCAGATAGAACTCTCTGCTGTGGCAATGGGGACATACACCCGGATCACCAAGATATTTAGCTTCCTCCATATGAGCTGCTGCTTTTGCAAGATTCACACCAATCTCATGCGCTCTCTGTACTTTTTCATCCTCCATAACAATGCACTTTGACCAGGAGAATACTTCATTATCTATTGTTTTCCAGATAGGAATCAGGGATAACAGCTCAAAATCGCAAGCAATTCTGGTACTCCAATCAGAACCGCCGATTCCCATATAGGAGACTACTTTATCCTTGAAGATTCTCTGGTCAGGCGCTTTTCCGCCAGTTGCTTCTGCAATCTTGGTACCAACCACATTCATTGCCTTATCCATTCTGGGACCAAAGCGATCCGTAATTGTCCGAAATATTCCAGCAGCACCCTTTTCAAAAATCGGTACAGCAAATACAATCGCATCCGCCTCAAACATTTTATCCTTTAACCATTCAAAGTCGTCCTTCAGTACACATTTGCCGCCTTTTCCTGACATTAAGCCCTGAACACAAGCGATGCATCCGGTACAGTGCTCTAGCTTTAAATCGAGCAGACGAATAAATTCGATTTCTGCACCCATTTTCTGCGCACCGATTAATGCCTCTTTGCACATAGCGTCGTTGTTACCATTTTTTGTTCCTGCTGAAATCCCCAATACTTTCATAGCATGCCTCCTTAATAACACCTAAATTATATCAACTTATTTGTTCTATGCTTCGAAGCCTGACCATACCGGTATCCCCGTATATTCCTTTATTTCTTCCTCCCCCGTCAATGCTCGTATTGCCCCGGAAGCAAGTGCTTCCATCTCAAAGTCTCCTCCATACACCTTGATGGGTGCAAGGAAAGCGCACAGTCTCCTGATGTTAGATACGAAATACGGCTCATTGCTTACTCCTCCGGTTAAGATGATTCCATCCACCTGACCCTCCAGAACAACTGCATACGAGCCGATGAACTTCGCTAATTGATACGCCATAGCATCATAAATTAGCTTTGCATATTCATCTCCTTCTTCTATCCTATGTTTAATTGTACGCGTATCATCGGTACCCAGGTGTCCGAGCAGTCCCCCATTTTTGCTGATCTTCTCTATCATTTCCTTCTCTGTGTATTCACCGGAGAAGCACATCCTAATGATGGGAACTGCCGGCAGGGAGCCAGAGCGGTTCGGTGCCATCGGCCCGTCACCGTTTAACACATCATTACCGTCTATAATCTTACCTTTTCGCTGAGCTGTTACAGATAAGCCGCCGCCAACATGTGCCACAACAAAGTTACAGTCTTCATATTTCTTTCCCAGCTCTTTCGCATAACGATGAGCAACCTCTTTTTGGTTGAGTACATGAACACGGCTCTCCCGGTACAATCCTTTCATACCCGTAACCCTGGCTAAATCCTGGAACTCATCCACATCAGGAGGATTCACCAAGAATGCCGGTACCTTCGTTTTTTTCGCAAATTCATCAATAATCTGTGAACCGAGTAAGGCAGGGTGCTTTACTGTCTTACCCTCTCTGGAATCCCTTAAGATTGTTTCGTTAACCTGATAAACGCCCCCAACCATGGGTACCAGTCCGCCGCTATAGGCAGCGTATGCATCAATTCCCTCAAGGGAAATCTTATTTTTCTCCAGTTCTCTTACAATTGTTTCTACTCGATATGGAAGCTGATCTTTGATTTCCTTAAACTGCTTTAACATGTCGGGATCATGTGAAACATTTGACTTAAACACCAGAGTCTCATTCTCAAACACAGCAAGCTTTGTAGAAGTTGAACCTGGACTCAAGGTGAAAATTCGATATACTTTACTCATTGCTTTGCCTCCTATACCCGCTACATTAATTGCTTCCCTATTTCAATATAATATCTCTCATATGATCGTTGCTTTTTAACGATATACATAATCTCCTGATCTGAATTTAGGAGGAATTACAGGAACCTGAATATAGGATTCGTATTCTCCACCGGTGTGGATAATATGGTTTCCGTGATTATCCGTATCCCATGCCAAAGGCTCAAACCAACCTTCACGGATATAACGTCCTGCGATTTGAATTCTCAGCTTCTCTCCCTTATGCCAGATGCGGCTGGAAGGTACAATTTCAACATCAATTGGAACGATCTCGCCTTTGCTTAATTTTAATTCCCTCTTATGAGCCATAATCGGCTGAAACATTGTGGAAAGCTCTGGGTCAAGCTCTCTGTGAGATACCCGGCATTTCCCCCATGCTCCCGGATGTGGCTCACCAAGAGTAGTCCAGGGAATCCAGTTGCCCTCTTTATCTGCCTTTTGAATATTGAAGAACATATCCATATCATCATGACCGTCTGCCTCTACGAACAGCCGAAGAGAAATATATCCGGTGAGTTCTGTATCCTCCGTAAATTCCATATCAAATACAGCTTCCTGGGTATTTCCTTCATAGCTAACACTGCTCTTTTGGATTACCGGCCGATCCTGCATGGTCATGCTGGTGGCATCAAGATAATAACGCTTATACTCTGTTCGTTCTAACGGGAATTCGTTCTCTTTTCGTTGTACCTGATAATCACAGTCAAAGGCATCCATGACGTCAATACGTACCTTAGGTGTAAGCTCCCAGCCATTATGAATCTCCTTCAGATAACGGTCGTAGAAGCGTTTTAAATCCTCCAGGTTATGAGGATTATAGCTATCCGGCCACTCGAAATCCCGATGCATTCTGATCCACTTTTTACGTGATTTGGCTTTTCTGAAGGCTTGAACAGATCCTCTTAAGTGAAAATGGCTAAAGCCTGCAGTAGCATAGATTGGGAGGCGAATCTTAGAAAAATCCGGTATCTTATCCTGCCAATAGCCATTCATAAAGGGATATTTACGTGCCATTGCAACCTGATCATCAACACCGCCGGGGCCGGTTACCTGTGCTGCAATAAATTCATTAAAGCTGAGTGCTGGAATACCACCCTCGTAGATGGATTCTCTGTAAAGATCCGTGGTGGCTTCCCAGGGAGCGATACAGGCAAGATGAGGCGGCTGGTATGCAGCGATTCTCCACTGATGCATAGCAACCCCGGAGTTACCTGCCATGCCCACCTTACCATTACACCATTCCTGCTGGGCAATCCATTCAATAAAGTCATATCCGTCCTCACTATCCTGATGAGTAAACATATGTACATTACCCTCGGAGTGACCTGCCCCGCGAACATCAACATTGGCTACCGCATATCCGTTATAGCACCAGTACATCGGATCCGGTGACTCAAACTTCGCAAGATTTGATACAGTCTGAGGGGGAACCCCCATGATCTGCCATTCGGACATACCCTCTCCAGGACGTTTGCCGAACCAGCTCCAGGATACGATAACCGGAATCTGTTCTGTACTATTCTTCGGTCTGAAGATATCGGTGTAGATTGTGACACCATCTCTCATTTTGACAGCTACATCCTGTTCACAGATGATTCCAGGCGCTGCCTCATATACTCTCTGGTTGAAGGCAGGACAAAAGCCCTGACCCATTCTAGCCATGGGGTCTTCGCTGTTTGCCAGGTCAACTGCTTCCTGATTATCTACCGGCTTTCTGGCAACACGATAAATCGCTTCTAGTTCTTCTCCCTTAAACACTTCTTTTCGTGTAAAATATTGACCGTCGTTCATACTCTTCTCCATTTCTGCTTTTCATTCATTTTTGATTTTCATGACTTTGATTTTCATTTATTCCAGATGAACTCTTTACTTAATCCTCTAATAATTCGCACACGTAATCCACTGCTTCTCCGATGGTCTTCTTACGGCGAAAATTCATATATGGAATCTCAACATCAAACTTGTCCTCTAAGAATGTAGTAATTTGGGAGTAATGTACGGATTTGGCGTTAAGATCTTCCACAAAACGAAGTTCCTCGCTCATCTCTTCTTTTTCCTTCCCAAATAAGGGTGCTCCTCGTTCTACTAGCATTGCATAAATTTCATCTCTCTGATTCATTTCTTCAACCTCCTAATTAGTCAAAAACACAATATTAATTTTGTGCACATTGCACATATACATTTTCATTATTGCTATATATGTATCAATTGTATATAATGGATAAAAAAATAACAATGTTCTGCACTACAAATTGATTCTACTTTCCAATCATACAATTGTGTTCCAACACAACAAGGAGATCTTCATGGAATTAAGTAAATTCATCAGGGAATTACAGTCGGTAACTCCCATATGGTTACAAAATATTAATGACAATGAGCAGGTGTATTCCTTCCGTCCCTACCCCTCCTCCAGCAAGCTGGTCCCCAATATGATTTATATTGGACGCCTCTCCAGACTTCTGCCTCTGGCAACACAGGAACGTCTGAACTTTTTATGCATGGACGACCAAAATGGCAGCTATGACAAAGATAAGCTCCTTGCTGCTTTCCCGAATTGTAACATCATTCTCACCAGCTATAAAATCCAGTTCCAAAACCTCTGTGATATGTCTACGGAAATCTTTTTGGCTGAAACGAAATACACCAGTTACATCAATCATATGATGGAGGCCTCCAACAAAAACAGAGGTCTTCAATATCTGGTCGATGAAGCTTTTCAGCTTGTCAAATCTCCCATCGTTATTATTGATACCAGCTATAAGGTAATTGCTATGTATCACGGGCTAAAGATTGAATCCAGACCGGATCTGGATATGCAAAGGGAGATTGGATATATTACAGAACAAACACTTCATCGGATGAAGCAGGACAAGCTTTATGAAAAGCTCCGTGCCTCCAAATATCCTACCTATGACAAGCCAAAAACCGAACAATATGGCTGGCTGTCCATACTTGTCTATATTCACGGAATCGAGGTGGCTCAGATTGGAATGATGGAATATGATCACTCTTTTACCAGCTATGACTTCGAATTCCTCAACTTTTTTTGCCAGCTGATTTCCTGGGAGATGCAAAAAAACGATTTTTACAAGAATAACAGGGGTATTATGCATAGCGTATTTTTATCTGAGTTGTTGGATCAAAAAATACCAAATCAGAAAATTGTAAGACTGAGAAAGGAACAGCTGAATTGGAATGATTCACCTTGCTTATATGTCTTTACCATATTTGATAACGATACTGTGGATTTTAGTCACAAGGCACAGATTCTGGCCTACCAGCTGCAGCACATCCTGCCAAACTCAAGATATGCCATTTATAACGGACGGCTTGTGCTGCTTGTCCAGCAAAAGGATGAAGATATCTCATCCTTTTTGGAAGGCGGCGTTATAGACGAATGCCTGGAATCCAATCAATTAACCGGAGTACTCAGTAACTGCTTTTCCAACCTGCTTGAGCTTCGAAAATTTTATGAGCAAACCTTAAAGGCGTATGAGCTTCGTCAAATTATTTCTCCGGATCAAACTATATACTTTTATTCTGATTGTATGTTTTATCACATTGGCCAGATTATCTCTGCAGCCTGTGATTTAAAGGATTTTTATCATCCTGCCGTCAATCAAATTCTGGCTTATGACAATAAACACAATACTAATTTTCTGGATACTCTGCAGGAATATTTGCTCCATATTGATCAACACACCTTATGTGCACAGAATTTGTATATCCATAAGAACACTTTCTATTACCGTATGAACAAGCTTCGAGAATTGTTTCATCTCGATCTCAATAGTGGTCTCGAACGGATGCGGCTGCACCTTACTTTAGAGTTTTTAAAGCTGGGAGAACTGGCGGATATCCCAAAGAAAGGAAAAAAGAACTAAATCTATTTTTTACATGCCACTTAGCAATGACAGAAAAGATACCGCGACAGGTTTTCATCTACCGGCGGTATCTTTTCCAAGTTCACCTGGCTGTTATTTCTATTTTTGCTGGCTACAACGTCTGCAGCCAGCGCATGGACTGATTAATTCCAGCGCAGCTAATTCCTGGGATCTTGATTCCTTCCATAGCCGTTCTGCCACCGGCTTCCATTTTTCCGAAGTCTCAACACATTTATCCGAAAGCTCCTGGGCTGATTCCAGGTTCTTATAATCCGTACTTTTTGCTCCGCTCAGCTCCACGACCTTGGTCAGTCTTTCTGGGTTATTTAAAACTCTACTCAGCGTTTATTGAATATGCTCGCCAGGGGCTTTATAATGCATCCATAGGGGATTACACCTAAAGCCCTTTAACCATCCGGGCTTGCCATAACATTCTGCGAACTGCCAATAAGAAGGTAATAACTCATCGATGCCGATCAGCCACATCTAGTTATAACGTCTCCTATTCATGCCTGGGAACTGACGTAACGCCCGCTTATTCAAAACCTTATGCAGTGTAAAAACTAAACTATATGATAGAAAGAAGGAACCATAATTGGAATCAATGCCTGATATAAAGAATTTTCTTGATGCTACAGGAAAAATCACGCAGCTATCCCGCAAGAACAATACTCGATTTGCAACTCTCTCCTATCTGGCAGAGAAATTTGAAGCGGATCGAAATTATACTGAGAAAGAGGTGAACTCCATCTGCCAGGAATGGCATACCTTTGATGATTTTTTCTTGCTTCGGCGAGAATTAATCGATTATGGGTTGCTATGCCGGGAGTCCAACGGCTCACGTTATTGGAAACCTCACCAAACAATCAACCACCACAATCAACCTTTGGGTTGATTGTTTTTTTTTGCTTCTATGGTAGGATAGCTATACTTTCATATGGGCAA